>CACZNS010000159.1 GCA_902782575.1 uncultured Lachnospiraceae bacterium | reverse complement strand
TCAGCTGGGTCATGAATTCCATGCCCTGATCCCTGCGGGAAGGCGGGTGATCCATGCTTCGGAGCTGATCGGGACCAGACAGTATGAGATCGGAAGCAGGATGGGATCCATCCTGCGCCGTGCGATCTCGGATCAGAATTTTGAGATTTATTATCAGCCCATCTATTCGGTGCGGGAGGAGAGGTTCCGTTCCGCGGAGGCGCTGATCCGTCTGAGGGACAATACCTACGGCTCGATCTCGCCGGGGATCTTCATTCCCTCCGCCGAAAGCCGGGGACTGATCCTTCCCATCGGGGATTTTGTGCTGGATTCGGTCTACCGCTTCATTTCCGAGCACGATTTTGCGCAGCTGGGGCTGAAGTATATCGAGATCAACCTGTCGGTAGCCCAGTGCCTGCAGCCCGACCTCACGGAGAAGATAAAGAATCTGCAGGAAAAATACGGAGTGGATCCGAAGCAGGTCAACTTTGAGATCACGGAGACCACCTATGATAACATCGGGACCATCGCGGAGGAGAATATCCGCGAGCTCGTATCCATGGGATATACCTTCTCTCTGGATGATTACGGGACGGGCTATTCCAATACGCAGCGTATCATGAAGCTGCCCCTGTCCATCATCAAGATCGACAAGAGTCTGGTGGATACGCTGGATCAGGACGACGGGCGGTCCCTGATCCGGAATACGATCCTCATGATGAAGGACATCCGCAAGCATGTGGTGGCAGAGGGCGTGGAGACCGAGAAGTATTTCCTTCAGCTGCAGGCGATGGGATGCAACTATATCCAGGGCTTTTACTTTTCCAAACCTCTCCCGGAGGATCAGTTCGTACGGTTCTTGAAGGATGACATCCGATCTAAAATTGACCGGTAACAAAACCGGCAGAATGTGGTATACTTTTTGTTATGATGGCAGGGGCAGAGCACCGTTGGGCCCCGGCATCCTATTATCATTCATCTAATAAACGGTATGAGGGACCACCGGCGCCTTAAGCACCGGAAAAAGCGCCTTATGCCGGAGATATCAAGGGGGTATTTATGATGAAACAGAAAATGACGGCATTGATCCTGTCCATGACTGTGCTTGCCATGCTGCTTGCCGGCTGCTCGGAGCGCGACCTTGCCGCTGCCACGGAGCAGATGAAGCAGGAGATGGAATCCTCGGGCTATTTTGCCCCGAAGAAGGTCACATACCGCTTCCCGGCGAAGGAAGAGGCTGCGGAGATCTTCTTTTCCGATGAGGAGTATTTCAATAACCTTTCCCAGACGGATCTGGATCTGAGAATGCACAAGGCAGGAGCTACACTGGATGAATATAAGGCCTTTGCGGAGGAGCAGGTGCTGGAGTTTACCGAAGAGGAGCAGAAGGTCGTGGAGGACAGCATGGACCGGGTTCAGGAGAGGCTGGATGCCATCGGCTTTTCGTATCCGGTGAGGAGCTCCATTGATGTCCTAAAGACCACGATGGAGGAGGAAGGCGACCTGCCGGCTTATACCCGCGACGGGCAGCTCTATCTCGGACAGGAGATCGTTTCCCTCGGAATGCGCGGGAAGGAAGCGGATAAAGAGATGCTGGACGAGATCATAACACAGGGTCTCTTTCATATCATCTCCGGAAAAGACCGTAATTTCCGTCTGAACATGAACCGGGTGATCGGCTTTGCGCTTGATCCGGATGAGCCGGAGTTTACCGAAAGCGTAAAGGAAAGGCTTGCGTCAAACCCGGATGTGAAGAGCTACGACAGCCACGCGACCTTTACGATCAACGGGAAGCCGACGGAGGCAACGGTGGTTGCTTATTATCCGGACAGGGAGTTTAAGGAGGACGCGGTGATGATCGAGGAGGTCGAAGCGGGCGTGGTTCCCGTGGACCAGCCGGATAAGATCTACCCGGTGGAAGAGGTAGAGGATTTCTACAAGGTGATGGGAAATAATGCGGATAAGATAACATCTGCTTCGGATTGCCTTGCCATTAACTTCACGGAGGCGGTGATGAACGGGCTGGACGGACAATATGAGAATCCGGGCATCATCAGGGAGATGCTCGACTACATGGCTTCCGGAAAGCCGACTGAGCAGGCCACCGGTGATGCAATGGAGAAAAAAGACGCTTCGGCTTATGATGTGGACGAAACGGCTGAGGCCGAAGGAGAGGCGGCAGAGGCTGCCGACGATGTGACGCCTGCCGGCAGCAAGGGCAACGGCAATATTACCGACATTGCGCAGGAAGTCATCCAGGGACTCTGGGGCAACGGTCCGGAGAGGGTACAGAGGCTTGAAGCGGCCGGATATGATCCGGATGAGGTACAGAAGGAAGTTAACAGGATCCTGAAGTAAGAGCGGAAACAACGGGCAGCAAAGGATTCCGGGAAGCTGAGGATGTATCGTCGACCGGAGACAGACACACTGGAAGAAACAAAAGGGGCGGCCGTTTGAAAAAACGGCTGCCGTTTTTCGATTTATACAGGTTCTTGATTTTCATCAGAAAATCAAGAAGCGTACTCGACCGACTCCTGCTTGCGAAATCGGAATTTCCCGCGGGAAATGCACGGAATGGCCGGGATGGGAAGGAATGGTCCGGATCAGGAACAGTGGGAACTGGGAGACTACAGAAGAAGAACAGCATAGAAAGAAGGCGGAATAAAGCTATGGATGAGGAAAGATTTCACATTATCAGTGACGGATCCTGCGATCTGCCGGAGGATTATGTCAGGGAGCATAATGTGACCGTTGTGCCGTTTTATGTGTCCTTCGGAGACGATAAGTATCTGAAGGAAGGGATCGAGATGCCGGTGAGGCAGTTCTACCGGATGATGGTGGATGATCCGGGGACCCTGCCGAAAAGCTCCATGCCCTCCACTCAGGATTTTGTCGATGCGATGCTTCCGTTTGCAAAGGAGGGCAGGCCGGTGATCTGCATCTGTATCACGTCCAAATTCAGCGGCTCCGTGCAATCCGCCGAGCTTGCAAAGGAGGAGGTGCTGGAGGAGGTTCCCGGGGCGCAGATCACGGTGATCGATTCGCGGATCAATACCGTCCTTCAGGGGCTGTATGTGATCGAGGCGGTACGGCTTCGGGACCGGGGGACCGGCTATGAGGAAAGCGTTAGGCTCCTTGAGGATATCCGGGACAGCGGCAGGATCTTCTTTACCGTGGGCAGCATTGATTATCTGAAGGGGAACGGCCGTATCGGCAAGGTGGCGAAGGTTGTGGGAGGGATCCTGAATATCCGCCCGGTGATCACCCTGAAGGAGGGGGAGATCTTTGCCTCCGGCGTCGGAAGAAGCCGGAAAAGCACGGTGGCAAAGAGCATCAGTATCATGAAGGAATATCTGGCGGAAATGAAGGCGACCCCCGAAACCTGGGCCATAGATATAGGGTATGGTTATGATTATGCTGAGGCGCTGGGCTTCAGGGATTCCATCATAGAAGCCCTTTCCGGAATCGGCTTCGGGATCGCTGCGGAGGAGATCCCGATCTTTCAGATCGGTGCCGGGATCGGCGTGCATACGGGGCCGTATCCTCTGGGGGTTTCGGTTATCCGGCGCGCGTTTGCGCTTTCCTGAGCGTTCGGCGTTTTAGTCCGGTTATTTTGCGGTCGATGTACGGTTATCTGGGTTTGGCTATAAAGCAGAGTTATGGCCAGACCCTTTTTTTCGGTATTACCACCTTTTCTGAAAATAGGTTAAGATAGGGCACATAACAAAATCGATTTAGACGAAAGGAGAATGATTATGAAATTGAAGAAAATATCGGCTGTTCTTTTAACGGGTATTTTATCGGCGGGAGTTCTTGCGGGATGCACGAACGCCGCTGTACCGGCAGCATCGGCGCCGGCGGAGGAGGCAGTTGCGGAGGAAGCTGCTGCGGAGGCGGAGGATGAGGCCAAACAGGCGGCTGCAGAGAGTGCGGCGGCTGATACGGATAAAAAGATCGTGGTCGGGGCAAATCCGGTCCCTCACGCGGATATCCTGGACAACGCCTTGAAGGCCGTGCTTGCGGAAGAGGGCTGGGAGCTTGAAACGGTAGTCTTTGAGGATTATGTCCTGCCGAATACATCCCTGGAGGAG
>CACZNS010000158.1 GCA_902782575.1 uncultured Lachnospiraceae bacterium | reverse complement strand
CCATCTCCATTCCAGCTCCGGCATGTAGCGGAAATTCATTCCGTACCAGCCGACGATCAGGGTCAGCGGCAGAAAGATCGTCGTAACCACCGTAAGGACCGTCATGATCCGGTTCTGCTTGATATCCAGATGTGCCTTATACAGATCCCGCAGCTGCACGGTATAATCCCTTAACGAGGTGGATGTGTCATGCAGCCTGGCCATACGGTTCAGGAACAATCTGAAATATCTGAGATTCTCCTGTGCGAAAAAATTGTTTTCGTTCTCCTCGAGCTCCTGCCCCAGATCCATGAGCTGCTCATAATGGATCCTGAGATCGCGGATATCGCTCCTGATCTTGTTCACCCGTCCGGAGGAAAGCCCCTCCTCCTCACACAGGATCTGATTCTCTATGCCGTTAAGCTCCCTTTCGTATTTCTCCATAATCCTCAGATCGTCTTTGATGATCTGATCCAGGAAATCATAGAGGAATCTTTCCAGTCCGGGAAGCTTCCATTTTTTCGTCCGCTGGATGTTGCGGATCATCTCTTCCGCCCTGCCGGTATCGTCGATGAAAACGATCCCCTTTTCATCCAGGGCAAATGCGAATTTCCAGTCTTCTTCGGAAAGGTTGCTCCGGTCCGGAATGGAAAAGGTCCCCGTCAGCGAATCATAGTTCACCTCCGCCTTCGTGGTGAATATCTCCGTCGGATCCGGCTCCATATCGATCCCCATCTCAAAGCTGTCCCGGTTCTTAGTCCACCCTTCATAGGGCATGACCACCACATACTGCTTTCCGGCACTCAGTACCTCCTCCCTGCTTGCTTCCCTCAGGGACTCTTCGATCAGATAAAACATTTTCCACCCCCATCGCCCTCTGCGAAAATCCAAAATCTCTTTTCTTATTATCGTCGTCAGGACTTGAGATGTCTACCCTGTTTTCCGTCATACTTCCGCGGCGCGGATGCCGATGAGCATTTAAACGTTACCGTTCAAAGTTTTTATATCCCTACCGCGCCGCAGCATTGATGCGCGGTTCGGATACCCCTTTGAATTTGAACGTTTCCGATCAAATCAGCCTCTGCCGTATTTACAAATTCGTATTCTATCAAGTAATATAATAACGACATAAGTAATTGCACTTTGCTTTGCCACAAGCGCCACTGGTAAGGCGTTTGCGGCTCACCAAACGGCAATTACCAATGTCGTCAACTATAAAAAGACATGTCGGACCACAAACCATTAAGGAGATATCGTTATGAACGATCCAAAAAGAGAACTGCTTCAGGCGTTGGAGGATTATTACCGCTCCGAGGGCGAGCCGGGGGAAATGTCGATCTTCACCGCGGACGAGCTTGGGACAACGATGGATATGTTCCGGATGGAGCTTGCCGGATTCGGTTCTGACGGAGTAAGCGTGCTGGGAGAATTTTTCTTTATGCCGTTTGAGGAAAAAGGGATCCTTTATTTTTCCACCGTGATCACTCTGTTAAGCACGGTTTCGATAGGGCTGGCTCCGGATATAGCCGCGGCCGTGGCGCGTCTGAACTATTACCTGCCCTGCGGCTGCTATGCGCTGGGAAATAAGGATCAGAACCTGATCTACCGCATGACGGTCCCCCTCACGGAGAACAGGCCCCTTGAGGAGCTGAAAAAGGACATCATTCTGGCGGCGGATACGGCGATCGGAGCTGCCGAAGCCTACGAGGGGTATCTGAAGCGCGTGATCCTGAACGAGCTTACAGTGGAAGAAATGATCAATGAGCTGACAAAATAAGAGTACCCCGATTATAAATTAACCGGCATATTCGCTTGTCTGATTATCCATATGCTGCTTCACCCTCAATCGGCTTCATTGCATATGAACAATCACCCCGCGTGAATGGACCGGAAATATATTATTCGGTGTACTGGCGGCTCACAAACGCCAGAGGTATATTTATGGGAAAAGATAACGAAGAACTCAGCCTGCGACAGGTAAATATGCATAAATCACAGGTGTCCGCCGTATCGGAAGGCCTGAATGCGTCAAGCTTCAAGCTCACCTATATGGACACTGCAGCTCCCGGGCTTCAGGTGACCTCCCCCGTGATGAAGGACCTGGGAGCGATCTCCGCCATCCCTGCCCAGCCTCCCACAGAGCAGCAGATGAGCCGGGCCTACGACAATGCCGGCCTGAAGCTTTCCTCCAACTCACACAAGCGCGCCAAGGCGGTGGAAGAGGCCGGCAAACGGCACACCCGGCAGACCACATTTGCCACGACGAAGCCCCGGAACGTGGTGAAGCCGAATGCCGATGCGTTCAGGTTTTTTAATAATCTCGATCTCTCCAGCCTGATGTTTGAAAACGAAAGATCGGACTCCTTCAGTCCGCTTTTGGATCATTACAAGGAATTAAAGGAGATCTTTCTGATGATCCCGGACTATGAAACGGCGATCCGGACAAGCCTTACCGCTCCGAACGCCGATCAGAAGGCGTTGGAGAAGGCACAGGCGAAGCTTAAGACCTTGTATGACCTCCGGGCTTATTATGATGTGCTCGAGGACATGATGTCCAATAAGTACTATGCCTTTCTTTCCATGGAAGACACCGGAAAACTTTCCTACAAGGAGCTTCGCACCCGCCTCGACGGGCTCTACCGTGAGCAGAACCGGGACACGGATCTCATCGATTATTATCAGAACCTGATCCGCTTAAAGGAGCTCGGACTGTCCGATATGAAATCCGTTAAGAACCGTCAGCATGAATATACGGAAAGCCTAAAGCGGCCCCCCGTGCCTCAGGATACGAGAAACGCCAGGGAAGAGCTCGATAAGATGGCAAAGAGCTATAAGGAGCTGCTCTCCTCCCTCTCGGATGAGGATTCCATCGCTCCGGACGGACTCTATACGGAAATGCTCTTTAAGACCTTTGCCCCGGACCTCGCCAAATTCCGCACTCAGGTACCGGATTCAAAGAAATCCTCGTCCGTAAAGAAGCTTCTGGCCGATTACGATGCCTATGTCGCAAATGTCGGAGCCCACCAGTCCGCTGACAGGACGCAGGAGCTCCTTCGCAGGAACAAACCGGAGGACGAGGATGTGATCGAGAAGCGGAACGCCTCTTCCTCGGGGATCGCTCTTACTCCTGCGCAGCAGGAGGGAGTCCGGCGCATAGGCGCCTGGCTCATCCAGAATGGAAAAGATCATGCACCGTTTGTCTTCAACCTCCTTCAGGCTCCCCCTGAGCAGCAGCTTCTCGTCTTCTATCTGATCGAGAATAAAAAGCAGGATAATCCTCAGCAGGCAGACTATTTTTCCGCCCTGCATAATTACGAGCCGGATCTTTCGGCTTTTACGAAGAATTCCGACTGGACCATGATCTCAAGGGCAGTCCGTGCCTCCATGAAGATGAGTCCGGAAATGAAGCGTTTTGGTGCTTTGAGTGAAAATATCCGGCAGACGCAGCAGAGGATCGATGCCTTCAGCAACCCGAACCCCAACGCGGGCGCCGCACCCACTCTCGCCGAAAAAAAGAGTACCGTTATCAAGGGCATCCTCCAACGGGGCGTCCTGTTAAAAAAGCTCTACGCCGGTGCCGGGCTGCATGAGGATATGCCTCCGGACATGGTACAGGATCCGGTGCTCCGCCAGAGGCTTAAGGATGAATATCTTAAGATCCTGGAGCTTATCCGCCTTTTTCGGCAGCTGGATCCGCAGGCAGGCGGGCAGATGCTCCCGCCGAATGCCTATCAGTCACCCCGTCATATGAAAGGTACGGCCCTGGAAGATACCAGAGAGGAAGAGATGCCGACTTCGGAGGCCATTACGGAAGGCTTCGAGCTTCTGAATGAAGCCGCCTTTGAAACAGTTTCCGAAGGTTCCTTCAATCTGCTTGAGGCTATGGGGGAAACGGTCCTGTCTTTCATGGAGACTCCGGGATATAACTTTGCTTCCGGCGCCATGGCCGGGATCGGGTCCATTTCCGGACTGGTCGGATCTCTTTTTGCGACATACTCACTCTATCAGAAGACCGGCAGCCTCACCCAGGCGGACGGATTGGCCCGGACCGTGGATCTGGCAGGGGATTATCTCACCAATATAGGAAGTCTTGTCACCGGGGCAGGTGAGCTTACCAATGTCTTTACAAATGCGCAATCCGTGGTATCCTCAACCTGGCTCGGTTCTGCCACAGATGCTCTCTGGACAACTTCCAACATCGGAGACAAGCTCATGGTGGGCGGGGGTGCCGTCGCGGTCGTAGCAGGGGCCGTAAAGGCCACCTCCGCCACGATCCAGGCGTTTAGGGAGTACAGCAACTTTAAGGATGCCGACAAGGCTCAGCAGACTTTAGCCGCAAAGGAAGCGGCCCATCAGCCCCTGACAAAGAGCGAGCAAAAGCTGAAGGTTTTCCTCTCCCATCAAAAACTTGCTGTCAAACGGGATGCTTTGAGCGCCGGTGTGGACATCGTTACCGGCATCATGACCTCTGTGGCCGGAGGCCTCACCATGAGCGGATATCTTGCTCCCATCGGAGGGATCGTGGGACTGGCCGCCCTTGGCATCACCCTGGTCCATAAAGGCGTCAATTATGCTCTCAAGCGGGAGGATCGTATAAATACCGTAGATGAATTCCTGAATATCGACAATCTGGTCAGCCTGGTGAGAAACGATGCCACGCATCCCAAGCATGCCGAGATCCAAAAACAGAGTGACAGATCCTTAAGGAAAAAGATCCGGCAGGAGGCACTTGCCATGCTGGGCTTTGATTCGTATAAGGAATGCTACCGCCACATCTGTACGGAGATCGCTGAGATGCTCTATCAAAAGGTATTTCTGGATAATCCCAGACCCGCGGACTATGATATGTATTATAACGCCATGTCATCTCTCGGGATGATGATCAAGCCTCCTTCCGCGACCAACAGGGAAGGAAAACCCAGCGTAAAGGATATGATCTCAAAGATGATGGATTAGAAGTCAGCTGCTGCAGATAATGAATGCATCGCATCAGGGGGATATTCATGAAGATTTCAAGGATTACAGAGGAAAATGAACAGGCTTTTGCCGCTTTTTTCCCGGAGTACGCACAGAGCCCGGGACATAACCTGATCCGCCTCGGCGTGGTGGATGAAAACGAAACAGCCTCCGGCGCACTCTGCGCACAGCTGATCCGGCAATCGGCGGAGATCCTCTCCGTCTATGTCACACCGGAAAAAAGGCGGCAGGGCTATGCGAGTCTTTTGCTTCGCGTTCTGGAGGATCTCTTAAAGAAGCATTCCTACAACGCGATGGCCTGCAATTTTATAGAAGAAGAGGACTCAGCCCTGTTCCTGCATGCCTTCGGCTTCAGGCTTCTTTCCGGCAGGACGCGTTACTTCTTCACTCTGGAGGAGGTGCTCCGCTCGCCCCTGTATCAAAAGCTGATCATGGGAAAGGAGCTCCGGAGTGCGACCCGTGTCCCGAATCTGAATCCGGAAGAACGGATCATCTTTGAACGCATCGTAAAAGGAAATCGTTATGACCCGGAATGGAGCTCCGCTTATTTCCGGAACGGAAAGTGCATGAGCCTGCTGCTCGCAAACCGTATCGTCACAGATGTGGATATCATGTGGCTCGAGACCTCCGGAGAGGATTCCTTAAGCATCCTCCACCCGCTTCGGACTCTCCTGGAAATGACCATAAAGGAATTCGGCAAGAAGCCTGATGTTATGTTCCGTATGACCTTCGAAAATGAAAAGATGTTCGGCAATATCGCCTCCCTTCTGGGAGGGACACGCCACCTCAGGAAGGACGGAAAATATCTGATCGCCGTAAAGCTTATAACATGAGGCCGTTGTTGATCTTTTCAAGCTGCATCATGATCGTGGACTTTTCTCCGAGCCCCTCGGAGATCGCCGTTGCGGAGGCTGCCGCGGTGCCGAGATTCAGAGCCTTGCCCATATCCGCGTTTTTCAGATAGCCTGCGAGGAAGCCCGCGATCATCGCATCTCCGGAGCCCACCGTATTGATGACCCGACCCTCCGGTACTCCGATCTGCTTCACCTTTCCCTCCGCCGGGATCAGGATCGCCCCGTCCGCGCCGAGAGAGACCAGCACATTGGTCGCTCCCTGCTTCTGCAGCTCCTTGGCATATTTCTTTACATCATCGTCGTCCTCGATCTCCGTATCAAACAGTCTCCCGAGCTCCTGGCGGTTCGGCTTGATCAGAAAAGGATGCAGCGGAAGCGCCTTCGTCAGAAGCTCGCCCTCCGCGTCCAGCACTACCTTGATGCCCCGCCCGTCGATCCTGCGCATGATGCGCTCATAGATATCGTCGTGCATATTGGACGGCACGCTTCCCGCCAGTACAAGATAATCGCCTTCTCCGATCGCATCGATCTTCTTGAGGAGCGCCTTCACATCGTCATTGCTGATCCTGGGCCCCGCCGTATTGATCGCCGTTTCCTGATCATGGCGGATCTTGACATTGATCCTCGAGATACCGCCCTCCAGCATGATGAAATCCGTCTGGATCCCCTTCCGCCGGATGCCGCGCTCGATCGCAAAGCCGGTAAAGCCGGCAATGAAGCCCAATGCAATGGAATCAACGCCGAGGCTGTTTAAGACCAGGGATACGTTGATCCCCTTGCCTCCGTAATAAAACTCCTCCTTCAGGCTCCGGTTGATCTCTCCTGCCACGATCGGCCCGTCGGTATGTACCACATAATCCAGTGCCGGGTTGAATGTCACGGTATAAATCATAGACTCACCACCAAATCATAAGGAGCTGTTCATAAATAAATCCACACTTTATGACACGGATCTTCGTTCTTCCGCGAAGGGACAGAGCACTGGCACAGCGGGCTGCGTCAGGATCATCCGGCGAAGCGGACGGACGAAACACAAGTCAGAATGTAAATTTATCCTGTAACAGATCCGAAACGCTTTCCGGCATCTGCGTACCGGAAAAACTGCATGCTTACGGACTTTTGTATCATAACATATCAGAATAATTCCGTCAAAAGACTTCCGTTTTAATGATGGAACAGACGCATCCCCGTGAAGCACATCGCGATCCCGTGAGCATCGCAGGCCTCGATGACGTTGTCGTCCCGTACCGAGCCTCCGGGCTGCGCCACATACAGCACACCGCTCCTCGCCGCACGCTCGATATTGTCCCCGAAGGGGAAGAAGGCATCGGAGCCTAAGGATACGCCGGTATTTCCGTCAAGCCATTTCCTCTTTTCCTCCGCCGTAAAGACCTCCGGCTTTTCGGTGAAGATATCCTGCCATTTCCCGTCAGCCAGCACGTCCATATAATCCTCGCCGATGTAGAGATCGATGGAATTGTCGCGGTCCGGCTTTCCGATCCCCTCCTTAAACGGAAGCTCCAGTACCTTCGGCGACTGCCTCAGATACCAGTTATCCGCCTTGTTTCCCGCAAGCCTTGTGCAGTGGATCCTCGACTGCTGCCCCGCGCCCACTCCGATCGCCTGCCCGTTCTTTACGTAGCAGACCGAATTCGACTGTGTATATTTCAGCGTGATCAGGGAGATCATCAGATCGATCTTTGCCTGCTCCGGGATGTCCTTATTTTTTGTGACCACATTGTTCAGCAGTTCCTTATTGATCTCAAAATTATTCCTGCCCTGCTCGAAGGTCACTCCGAAGACCTGCTTCCTCTCGGTCTGCTCCGGCACATATGCCGGGTCGATCATCACCACGGCGTAGTTTCCCTTCTTCTTCGCGCTCAGGATCGCAAGCGCCTCGGCCTCATAGCCCGGAGCCACGATCCCGTCCGAGACCTCATGCTGGATGAGCTTCGCCGTTGCGGTATCGCACATATCGGAAAGGGCGATAAAGTCCCCGAAGGAGGACATCCTGTCCGCGCCGCGGGCCCTCGCATAGGCGTTTGCAAGCGGTGTGAGCTCCGCGTCCTCCTCCACCCAGTAGATCTTCTTTTCGATCTCATTTAAGGGGAGGCCTACCGCCGCTCCCGCAGGGGATACATGCTTAAAGCTCGCCGCCGCCGGAAGCCCTGTCGCCTGCTTTAATTCCTTCACAAGCTGCCAGCCGTTTAAGGCATCCAGAAGATTGATATAACCCGGCCTGCCGTTTAAGATCTCGATCGGCAGATCGCCCCCGTCCGCCATATACACCCGCGAGGGCTTCTGATTCGGGTTGCAGCCGTATTTCAGTTCCAGTTCTTTCATGATCACCGCCGTTCTGCGATGCTTTTCCATCTTATAGTCAACGGAGCCGGTAATTGCCATTCCTCTCTTCGTTCACTACAGATCGCAGTTTGTGCGCACCGCCTCACAAACCGCCTTGATCCTATTGGTGTCTGTTTACGATCCTGCTTTCGCTGCTGCCGGTTCCGATCTCGATAAAGCGGGTAAAGAGCGAGACCTTATTATCCTGATCCAGCGCGTTCCAGACAGCATCCGTGAACTCTTCGATCCCGCCTTCGATCACAACCGGCGTCGGCTCTCCCTCAAAGCTCGGGAGCGGGTTGCCGTCCCCCATATAGGTATGTATGAAATGCCCCCTGCCGGGCTGCGGGCTCCCGTAAGAAAAGGTATAGCGGCTGCAGCTTAACGGATCGCCGTTGTCGCTTTTTAAGATCGAGAGCGCATAATCATAGCTGCCCTCTGCGATGTGCATCAGGCCGGAGATCCTGGGCGTGTAGTTCGGCTCGTCCGGCTCGAACTCCCTGATCCTCAGCGCCTCCTCAAAGGTCTTTCCCTGCTCCATCTGAGCATAGACCGTATCGGTCTGGTCGCCGTTTGTAACGATGGTATCAAAGCCTCCCTCGAAGGTCCTGACCCTCACCGGAGCATAGATGATCAGAGACGGATCCACCAGCTTCGCCGGATCAAACGCCTCTGTCCGGATCCCCTCTCCGTCCTCCACAAAGATACGGTTTCTCGAATTCTCCGACCGGCCCATGATGAAATAGGCTGTCACGGCATATTTCCCGTCCCCGCTCCTTCCGATCACGATCCCGCGTCCCGGATAGGAGGTACGGCTGATCTCCTCCGTGAGGTTTACATAATTCATAGTCATCTTTCCTTTCTATCGCTTTTTATCGCTTGCTATCGCTCCCGCTTTTATTCTCTCTCCAAGGCCCCGGGTCGCTGCCGGGCACCGCCCGGCAAAACGCTCCCAGTGAGCGTCCACT
>CACZNS010000157.1 GCA_902782575.1 uncultured Lachnospiraceae bacterium | reverse complement strand
CCGGAAAGTTTCTGAAGCTTACCGGCTTCGGGGATCCGGTGAACAATACATTTTATCTGACAAGAGTACGTCATATTTTTGACGACATCGGCTTCCGGACAGAGGTGGAGGGCCGGGCGAACAGCATCGGATCATAGAGGATAACGCAAAATGGCTTTGTTTGATATTTTAGAGGACGTCTCCAAAAAGCAGATCGAGAAAACGGATACCGGCGACAGCCGGATCATGGGCGTAATGCTCGGGAAAGTGGTGAAGAATTACGATAAGGATATGCCGGGAAGGGTCCAGGTCATCCTTCTTTCCAGAGAGCAGGGAGAAGGCGAAGGAGACGAGGCGGATGCCACAAGGCTTCTCTGGGCCAAGGTTGTGATGCAGTCCTCCGGGAAAAGCTGGGGGCATTATTTCATCCCCGAGGTGGGAGATCTGGTGCTCGTTACCTTTGAACAGGGAAATATCGAGAGGGCCTATGTGATCGGCTGCATCTGCAAGACAAACGACACGTTCCTGACCAAGGCATTTGATGAAAAGAACAAATTCAAGAAGATCACGACCCGCTACGGCAGCACCATCACCTTCGAGGATGTGACGAAGGAAGAGGGCGAGGAAGGCGAAGAGGGAGGCAAGGACAAGATCCGCATCGAAGCCGCCAACCAGTCTCATAAGATCGTGCTGGATAATGAAAAAAAGCAGATCACCATCAGCGACAAGGAAGGCGCCAATAAGATCGTGATGGATACCGACGAGGAGAAGGGACATATCCAGATCACGGCGGCCAAGAAGCTTACGATCAAGGTCGGGGACGAGATCTCCCTGATCATGAATGCCAGCAGCGGCACAGTGCAGCTGCAGACGAAAAAGCTCACCGTGGATGCAAGCGATTCCATTAAGATCGCAAGCCAGGGCAGGGCAGAGTTTGACGGCACGAACGTGACGGTGGATGCATCCTCGATGCTGAAGCTTTCCAGCAGCGGGCCGGTGCAGGTGGCGGGCAAACCGATCAAGCTGGGATAAGATCCGGCAGGGTCGGACCGGCCGGGGCGGCTTAAGACGAAGGCCGGAGTCAGACCGGCCGGGGACGGTTAAGAAAAAGGGCAGCGGCATTATTCGGAAAGGAAAGACAGGGGCAGATGGCAAAGGAGTTTTTGGGAACGGGAATGAAGTTTCCTCCCGAAATAGACAGGGCGACGGGGCGGTTTAAGACCGTATCCGCAGACGATGCGGTCAGAGAGTCGATCTGGCTGATCCTTTTTACACAGCAGACGGAACGCTTTATCAGGCCTGATTTCGGAAGTGACATGATGAGCTATACCTTCATGGATACGGGAGTTACGATGCTTTCGATCCTCAGGCAGGATCTGACACGCACGATCCTGAGCCAGGAACCGCGGGTGGCGGAGGTGGAGGTCGATACGGAGTACAGGGAACGTCAGGGCTGTGTTGTGATCACTGTGAATTATACCGTTCAGACCACTCATACGAGGGACAGCCTGGTATTTCCCTTCTATCTGGATACGGCGGCTGCCGGGGACCAGGAAACGATGAACGAAGATGAATTTTATGATCCGGGTATGGGACCTGTATATCTGGATGAAAACGGAGAGCCATGGGATTCATAAAGGATACGGAAAAGCAGATAGAAAAGCTGGCAGCGCAGTATGTGCCGGAGTGGCATTATGATCCGTCCGATCCGGATATCGGTACTACGATAGCGAAGCTGTTTACGGTTGGAATGAACGAGAACATCGGCATGCTGGAAAACATGCCGGAGCTTTATCATGCGGAATTTGTCAATATGCTGGATATCTCCTTACGACCGGCCAAGCCGGCAGGGAGCATGGTCCGGTTTGATCTGGTGGAGAATACCGTTCCCGGCACCTTTGTACGCAGGGGGACGAGGCTGATCTCCGAGGATACGGCTCCCGACGGCGCCCCGATCCTGTTTGAGACCGACAGGGATATCTATGTGACGAATTCAAGGATCACGGATATCTTTATGACAGACCGGGAGGAGAGAACGGTGGTCCCGCTTCTGGGCAGGTTTGAGTCTGCCAAGATCGTGGAAGGAAATACCGAAGAGCAGCCGGAAGAGGAGGAAGGAGCAGGCGAACCCGTTACGATGGAGACCTTCCGGCCGAAGTCCGTCAAGCCCTTCGTGCTGTTTGCGGAGACCGGAAATATCGCCAGAAGCGTAATGATCCTCTATCATGAGTCCGTCTTTGACGTGGAGGATGAGCCGATCCTGATCCGGATCAGCGGAAATCCCGATCTGAACGAGGGGATCCGGGACGGAGCTTATGTTTTCCGTTATTATACCGAAAAGGGATTTCTGGATTTCGATACGATGGAGCTCTTTGCGGATCAGGAGACCTTCCTGTTAATGAAGCATGAGCCGAATAAAAAGGTGGAGCTGAACGGCACCGAGTATGCCCTGGTGATCTTGGAGGCCCAAAAGCCCGTGACGGAAGAGCAGAGTGTAAAGTCCATCAAGCTGGCTTCCAAGGGAGGGCCCGCCGCGGCGCAGTTTGTGAGTGACGGTACGGCGGATCTGGATGCAGGGGAGTTTAATCCCTTCAGCGATACGCTTTCCGTATATAATGAATGCTACATCGGGCATGATCTTTTCTTCTCAAAGGGAGGCTCCCGCGTCAGGGTCACCTTCGATGTGTCCTATAAGGAGCACGGTCTTTATCTCACCAAGCAGGAGGAAGAGAGTGCGCTGAAGATAGTCAAGCGCAAGCCGAAGGTGATCGCCAGCGACATCCCGGCCCATGCCTGGGCGGATGAGATCATTCTGGAGTATTTCAACGGCACAGGGTGGCGAAAGCTGAAGTGCGATCATGACATGACGCAGCTTTTTGCAAGGGAGAGCGTCGGCACCTATGAGATCAGCTTTATCTGTCCCTCGGACTGGGTGTCTTCGGACAGCGGCCCCTTCACCGGGCGGAGCATCAGGATGAGGCTGTTAAAGTCCGATAACTGTTATTTAAGGCCGGGTATCCATCATTATCCTCATATTTCCGGATTAAAGATCACGTTTTCCTATGAGGAGAGCTTTATGGATCCGGGCAGGCTCTTTACGATCACCGGAACGAAAAAGCTGGAGGTTTCGGAATATCTGAAAAAGGATGATCCGATCCCGGTCTTTTATCCCGGAGATTATACGGACGACGCCCTGTACATCGGCTTCGACAATAAGGTGGAGGACGGTCCCGTAAGCATCTATTTCGGTCTGGAGGATGTAAGCAACCAGAATGCCCTCCAGTGCAGATTTGAGTACAGCACCATCAGAGGCTTCCGGCAGATGAAGGTGGTGGATTATACAGGCGATTTTTCCCGCTCCGGCGCGGTGATGTTTGTGCCGCCTTCGGATTTTCATTCGATGGAGCTGGAGGGAAAGAGACGGTTCTGGATCCGCGTGGTGCGCGGCAAGATCCATGATCTGAATGAAAACAGGCTCTTCCTGCCGAGGATCCGGGATATTTCCATCAATATCGTTTCCGTTTCCAATATCATCACGGGAACGGAGCAGGATTTCTATATCGATGATCCGGAGCCCAATATGCATTTCGCTCTGGGTACGAGGAACATTCTGGACGCGGAGGTCTGGGTCAACGAGAGGGGCAGCCTTTCCAGGGATGAGATGAACCGCCTGCTTGCGGAGCGCCCGGATGAGGTTGTGGCTGAATATAATATGCTGGGAGATGTCTCTGCGTTTTACGTGAAGTGGAACGAGGCCGACAGCTTCCTGAACATCCCGGACAGACGCCGGTATACGCTGGACAGGCTCTCCAACGAGCTGATCTTTTCCGACAGCGTGAAGGCGGACATCCCGAGAGTGACGGATGATATCGCTTTTAAGGTGCGGACCAGGGTGAGTGACGGCCAGTACGGAAACGTGGGAGAGGGGAAAATCACGGAAACCGTGGGTCCCGGGCTCTATATAGACCGTGTGAACAATCCGGTGCGCGCCTACGGCGGCAGCAGCATGGAGACGGTGGAGGAGGCGCTCCGGAGAGGAGCGAATATCCTGCACGGAAGAAACCGGCTGGTCTCTGTGGACGATTATATCTGGACGATCCTCAATTTCTCGGACAGTATCGACAAGGCAGCCTGCATCGTGGGCGAGACCATAGACGGAGGAAAGAATCCCGCCGATATCAGCTTTGTGCTGCTGATGAAGGATTTCAAGGACGGTTCCTTCTCCTTCCACCGGATCGCGGCCGCACTGAAGAATGAGCTGCTGTCCGCGTCGGAGATCGCGATCCTGCCGGACAGGATCAATATCACGGAGCCCATCTTTGTGTCGGTGTCCGTCAGCGTCTGGGCCGAGATCAACGAGATGGACGACAGCTTTGAAACGCAGAATCTGATCATGGAGGTTCTGCAGGAGTATTTTGATCCCATCTCCTCCAAGGACAGATACGGATGGGAGATCGGTGTGATGCCGAAGCGTGCCCAGATCCTGATGCGCCTGGGAGCGCTGAAGAGCCGTGCGGTGATCCGCAAGACCACGATGGTGGTGCATTACAAGGATCATACCGGAGAGCATGAGATGGATCTGAACGATCTGAAGATCTCGCCGTTTATGGTTTGCCGCACGGGAAATCATCACGTGCATGTGCTGTATAAGTAGATCTTCCGATCCACGGTTACAGTTCTTCTCGAATAACTTGAAGAGGTGATAATAATTGCTCAGAGTTCATGAAACAGCAGGGAGAACCTATGAGGAGCGGATGCAGGACGCAATGGCGTCCATTCCGCTGATATCCCATGAATGGACAAATTTTAATCCGTCGGATCCCGGGATCACGATCCTGGAAAACCTGATCGCCTTCGAGGCGCTTCAGGGCTCCTTCATCGGGAATCCGGATTACCGGGCAAAGCTGAAGCTTCTTGCCATGGCAGGGTTTCATCCCAGAAAGGGAAAGTGTGCCAGGCTTCTCCTGTCCGCAGACAGCCTGAAGGAGCCGATACAGCTTATGGCCGGCCAGAGGTTCCGCCTGGGAGGTCTGACCTTTGAAACAAACCGGAGGATGACGGTAGGGGACTGCAGCCTGACCGGCGTATTTTCGTTTTACGACGGGGAGCTGCATAATATCAGCCATCTCGCGGACAGAGAGTATACCGCTTCCGTCCGGCTTTTCGGATCAAAGCCGAAGGTGGGCGACTGTATTTACTTTATCGCAAATCATCTGCCGGAATCCGAACGGGAGATCAGCTTTTATTTTACTGCCGATTCCAGACTCAACAGAAATCCTGTGGAGGACCGGACAGAGAACGTGTTTGCCGCCCTGAAGTGGGAGGTCTATACCGAGAACGGCTTTGAGGAGATCAAGGCGAGGGATTTCACGGGCGCGTTCCTGACAGGCGGCGAGATCAAGCTCAGGGTTGCCGGAGAGAGGGCGGTCGAGTATGAGGAAGCCCCCGTGAAGGGCTACTGCATCCGTGCCACGCTGGTCCGTGCCATGTACGATGTGCCGCCCAGGATCGTTTCCGTGCATGCTTTTCTATTTGAGGTATGGCAGCGGGAGACCAAAGCCGCGACCTTTACGTTTAATAAAAACCGTACCATCAGGGTCAAAAGCCCGCTAGAGGATGAAGGACATCTGCTGGTATTCGGCAAGGAGGAAAAAGGCTCCTCCTACCGCCGCTACGAGCTTACCGTGGAGAACGATCTGCAGGGCCGCTACTGCCGGTACGAGCGGGAGCAGCCGGGGGTCTTTTCCCTGACCTTTGATTCCTCGCGGTTCGGATATGAACCGGCGAAGCTGAAGGATGCGGTGCGGATCGTCCTCTACAGCGAGGAGATCATGCGTCAGTACAGGGTGGGGATGGTCCTGGGATATGATGATCAGGAAATAGATCTGCCCATGAGGTATGTGGTGCCGGAGACCTTCTGCCTCATCGCGAAGCGGACGGACCCGGACGGCGAGGCACGCTATGATTTCGTGCGGCCCGAGAAAAACGAGGAAGACGCGCTCTGCTACCATCTTCTGGAAAATGACGGAAAGATCGTGATCGAGGATGCGGGAGCCTTTATCGGAGCGGAGCTTTTCATGGGCGGGATCGCGGTGACGGAGGGCCCCAGAGGAAATGTCCGGGCCGGAAGCTGGTTTGACGCACCGGGGATCAGTGATAAAGAGATCTTTTATAATCCCGGAGCAGGGACCGGAGGAGCATACCGGGAAAAGCTGGAAGATGTAAAGGAGCGTTTCCGCAAGGATGTATATACCCCCTATACCTGCGTGACGGCAAAGGATTATGAACATCTTGTGCTCACGACACCTGGGCTCTGTATCAAAAAGACCCGGGCCGTGATGGATGAGCTTGAAAATGTAGTGCATATTTCGGTTTTGCCGGACACCGGAGAGGTGCATCCGAAGCTTTCGGAGAGCTACCGCCACGTTATTTCGGAGCGGATCATCGATCACAGGCTGATCACGACCCGGTTTCAGATCCTGCCTCCTGTGTACGCGGGGGTATCGGTGCGCAGCACCGTCTATGTGAAGAGCCATTTCGGCGACTGCAGGCAGCAGATCGAGGAGCGGTTCCGGCAGGTTCTGGATTATGAGAATTCCGAAAAGAGCTTCGGGGAGGTGCTCCGGTTTGAGGACGTGTTCCGCGTGATCGAGGAGCTTGACTGCGTGGATTATATCTATGAGCTTTCCATGAGACCCGAGAATATCAAGGCGGCGGTCATGAAGGAGTCGGACATTTATCCGGTGGAGAACTGTCTGCTCCATCTGGGAAGTCTGGAGCTGGAGATCATCACCTACTCCGGTGATTGAGGTTTTGCTTACGAAAATATAACCGCACAGATGCGGGAATGAGGCAGAGGTATACAGATGCCGAAATATACGATACGGAAAAACAGACTGAAGAGTGCTTTTATCGAGGGTTTTACACTGACGGAGAAGGGGAGCCTTGTATATGATAAGGATTCTATGTTTCACTGGGTGTTTCTCAAAGCCCTTGACGGAGCGGCGGACGATTCCGAATGGGGAAGACTTTTCCTGAATATAACGCGTTCGGATGATATGGTCTTAAGCGTCTATGTTGTCGCCACAAATATCATGGATATGACGACAGGCGATTACGAGGGGACCGTGGATGACTATCTGCTGCGTGACGATGTGGAGTCGGCCACAAAGCTGAGCCTGCTGAAGATGATGGGGGCAAAGCGCTTTGTGGAGTCGGATGATATGCTGCTCTATGATATGAGCGGCCGGTATCTCTTCCTGGCCTTTGAGCTGCTGGGAGAGGGAGAGGCGGAGATCTCCGATATCGTGGTGGATGATGTGGGAGATAATTTTATGGCGGCCTTTCCGGAGATCTATCAGTCCAGAAACAGCTTTTTCCACCGCTATCTTTCCGTCTTTTCCAGCATCTACAACGATTTCCAGACGAAGATCGACCGGTTTTACGAGATCCTGGATCTGGACACCTGCCCGAAGGAGATGCTGATTCAATACGGAGGCTGGATGGGGATCGACCTGAGAGGCGGATTCCTGCCGGAGGATACGCTGAGGCAGCTTGTGAAGGAGGCCTATGAACTGAATAAGATGAAGGGGACAAAGAAGGCGATCGAGCGGATCCTGGAGATCATCCTCGGCGAGAAGGCCATCGTGGTGGAGCACAGCATGCTTAGGACCCTTCAGAAGGAGGAGCGGGCGGAGCTGCTGCCGGGCTTTGAAACAAAAGGGGTTTATGATGTAACGGTTCTTGTGAAGGGAAGGCTTACGGAGGAGCTGGAATCCAGGCTGACATTCATCTTAAATCAGTTTAAACCGGTTCGTGCGAGAATAAGTATTGCGCAAATGGATGAAAATGTTATAATTGATTCGAAAACATATCTGGACATCAATGCGAAAATACCTGAGGAGCAGGGTGTGGAACTGGATGAGACCTCTCTGGGCGGTGTGATCACTCTTCAATAAGGATTCGTGAGGTAGTGGGGATATGACTCAAAACAGACGAAATGGAGTTTGGCTTTATGACGATAGAAGAAATTAAATCTGAAAACAGAATACAGTTGAACGTTGAAGGCAAGATCGATACGATCAGCTATATGGACTTTCAGAATGCGGTTCTAAAGTCTTTTCAGAAGTCAAATGATATAGTGATCAACATGGAGCAGGTTCAGTATATTTCCAGTGCCGGTTTAAGGGCTCTGTTTCTGGGGCAGAAAACCGCCTCGTCCAAGGGCGGCAGTCTGAAGATCATCAATGTACCTGATTCGGTGAAGGACATTTTTCGGGTAACCGGATTTGAAAAGGTATTGGATATCCGATAATCCTGTCGATGATTATAATCCGTGATTTAAAAAAGCAATATCCTGATACAGACCGTCCGGTTTTTGACGGTTTTAATCTGCAGGTCGAAAACGGTGAGTTTATCCTGCTCACCGGAAAGAGCGGCAGCGGGAAGACCACTTTGATCCGTATGCTTTTAAAGGAGATCGAGCCGGATGCGGGAGAACTGATCGTAGGGCAGTACAGGCTGTCCGAGATTCCGGCAGGGAGGATCCCCTTTTACCGCAGGGAGATCGGGGTGGTTTTTCAGGATTTCAGACTGTTTGAGGATAAAACGGTGTATGGGAATCTTGAGCTGGTGATGGCTATGACAGGCGGCCGCAGACGGGATGCCGAGAAGAGGATCACAAGCATTCTGGCAATGCTCGGGATCGACAGACTGCATAAAAGATACCCCAGAGAGCTGTCGGGAGGAGAGCAGCAGAAGGTCTGTATGGCAAGAGCGCTGATCAATCAGCCGACACTTCTTCTGGCAGATGAGCCTACAGGAAATCTGGATCCGGCCTCTTCGGCGGAGATCATGAGACTTATGGAACTGGTTCACAGACAGGGGATCTCGGTGATCATGGCAACCCATGATCTGCCCACAGCAAACAGCCTGATCCACAGTGCAAGAAGAGTGGATCTGGATCAGACAGCTCCGCCCTCCGCTGCTGAAGGAACGGGAGCGGCAGGAAGGGCTGTGGAAGGATCTGCCGCCGGAAGTGCCGATGCACCCGGAACGGAATTATCCACAATGGGAAATGCTGCGGGATCAGGCATCGCAGGTACAGCCGGTACGGCTTCTGCGGAGGGCTCCGGCTCCACGGAGCGTCCCGTCAGCTCATGAACGGCTGAAACGCCGCCCGTCAAAAAGGCCTCATCGGCTTCTATCGCTTCTTCCGGAATATCCTCTTTGGATATCTCCGTCAGAGAGAGAAATTCATTGGAACAATATCCGACTTCACCCTTTGCGTAAACTCTGGACCAGTCATCCCCCAGCTCCATGACATACCCCTTGGTGCCGGGCTTTAACTGATAGATACTCTTTGCTTTCAGATCCGGCTCTTCCCGCATATGAAGGATCGTAGTGGAATTGATGGAGGTAAAGGAGTAATATTTCGTTTCGTTTTCGGGCTCCGGTGTTTCTTCCGCGGCAGGCTCTTCCTCCACAGGCTCCTCCGCCGGTGCTTCCTCTGCGGGAGCTGCTTCCTGAACAGGGGCGGGCTCCTGTGCGGTTTCCGAAACGGATCCTATGATCTTCCGCTCCTCCGCGGATTTGACTTCCGCGACCCTGAGAGCATTCTCCAGATCCAGACGGTCACCGAGAAAAACAGCGTTTCTGCTGAGGATCGTGACCGCGAAAATAGCCGCGCTTATGTAGAAAAAGATCATCAGCACGAAGATCACAGTGATGGTTTTCTGGGCGGATTCCGTTATTTCCGTTTTTTCATTATTATCCGAAAGCTGTAAGTGTTTCATTTATTTCACGCGGGAAGCTGGATATAGATCCCCATGCCCTTTCCTTCCGTACTTCTGGCGTAGATCGTACCGCCGTAATAATCCACGATCGCTTTTGCCTGCGCGAGTCCGAGACCGTTTCCGCTGATCCTGTTGGAACCCTGATAATTCAGCTCAAAAATGTGCTTCGTCTCATCCTCGTTCAGACCTTCTCCGGTATCCTTCAGGACAATGAAGATGTCGTCGCCGATGGTGGATACCGTGATCACCAAGGATCCGGCCTTCTTCATATATTTAATGGAATTATCGATAATATTCTTAAACAGGATGATCAGCCGGTTCGGATCGGCCTTGACCATAAGCGATTTGCTTGCCGAAGACACCATAACGTGAAGGTTCGCGTTTTTGGAGCCTTCCTGGAGATCATTCTTCGCCTGCTCCGCCAGAGCGATCAGATCCACCTCCTGCCGGTCGTCCTCTTCGTTTAATGCGGGAGGCAGAAGACCGGTATAATCGGGACCGCTCCGGGCAACCTCTTCTTTGGAGGAAGCGGCCTCCTCAAGAGCCTTTTTATCTTCCTCGAGAGTCTTTACGGCATCCTCGAGCTCCCGGATCCTGATCTTTCCGGCTTCATTTTCATGACGGACATTCTGCAGCTCTCCCTCTCTCTCGGTCAGGGTCGTCTGTACATCTCTCAGCGCCCGCTCCCGCTCCTCCAGCTCCGCGATCTTAAGGCCGATTTCCTGCGGCATGACAGCCGGGGGATGGAAGTTTGCGGCCTCATGGTAGCACCGGAAGGAGAAAAGGATCAAACACAGGCTGTGAAGCAGAAAGAGGAAGAT
>CACZNS010000156.1 GCA_902782575.1 uncultured Lachnospiraceae bacterium | reverse complement strand
GTCCGCTTTGCGCAGTCTGTTCGGTCCGCTTTGATCTGCCTGTTCGGTCCGCTTTGATCTGCCTGTTCGGTCCGCTTTGATCTGCCTGCGCGGTCCGCTTTGATCTGCCTGCGCGGTCCGCTTTGATCTGCCTGTTCGGTCCGCTTTGATCTGCCTGTTCGGTCCGCTTTGATCTGCCTGTTCGGTCCGCTTTGATCTGCCTGTTCGGTCCGCTTTGCGCACTGATATGCACCGTCCCGGAGCAAATGACTATAACAGTTCCTGCTGCGCCCCGTACAGATACGCGTCGATACAGCCTGCCGCCACCCAGTCCATCACAAGCTCCTTCGGGTCGTTCTTCAGCTCACCCGAGCGTACCTTCGGATACTGGACCGGGAAGAACTGGCTCAGAAGCCCGAGAGGCACACCGTCCCTGAAGTTTTCAAAGAGCTTCGCCTGTGCCTCCGTCACCGCCGGCTGCTGCATATAATACCGGCACCGGTCGGAGAATGAGAACTTCCGTTTATACGCGATCTCGGCATCGGAGCCGTGATAATGGTTGACATAATATTTCGGATTCTCCTGCATCGTCTGATCCAGCACTTCCATAAAACGGCTCTGCTTCTCCGGCTGATCCCGGTAAGCCTCCTTTTCCGCATAGGACAGGGCGAAAAGCCCTTCCCGCATCGCAAGGGTCAGGCCCGGGCCAACCTTCAGGATCCCCACGCCGTCCTCCACCAGCTCCCGCAGTTTCTCCTTCGTCTGATAATCCGTGGAGTGGCCTTCAAAGATCAGATTCGGATACTCTTTGATGGCCGCCATGAGATCCTTAGCCTTCTCCCTCACATACTCCGTACAGCCCGCGTCCTTCTCCTCCACGCCTGGCTGAACCACCACCGCGATCACGTAGCCCCACGCCTCTTTCAGGCCGTGCTCCTCAAACGCCTTTTCAAAGGTGCTGACCGTCGCCCTGAAATCCTCCGGCTTCGTCACCTGTACGCCGGTATCCACTATCGCCTGGGAGCCTCCCGGGATCGGTACCTCACTGCCCACGATATAAACCGGATGCTTCGCGTCCGGAACGCTCTTCTTCCGTTCGGCATAGGCATCCTCCGCCACCTTTGCAAGCTCCGCGCCGCGTCTTGCGATGGTCTCGTCCGAAAGTCGGGTATCCGGATCGTCACTTGCCACCTTCATACTCGTGTCGATGTGGATCTTGGTATACCCGGCCAGCACATACTGCCGGATCAGCTCCGAAGCCTCCTCCATCGCCTTCTTTTCCTCATAGCCCGCGAAGGTCAGCGGCCCCAGATGATCGCCTCCCAGGATCAGCCTCTCCTCCGGAAAGCCGGTCTTCTTCGCCAGGGCACTGCACATCGCCATAAAATCCACAGGCTTCATGCCTGTATAGCCGCCGTACTGATCCACCTGATTCGCGGTCGATTCGATCAGAAGCACGGTTCCCGTCTGCAGGGCCCTCCTCATACAGGCCTCCAGCGCCAGCTCATTTCCCGTGCAGGCGGAGTAGATCCCCGCCGCCTTTCCCTGCTTCTGCAGGGTCACCATTTTCTTTAAATAATCCTCCATCAGTCCGTATCTCCTCTGTATTTGTGTTTCCCGTTCCGCCCGGCGCTTAACCGGGAAGCCGGCTGCTTATGGAATTGTCACGAAATCAACTGTTATAGAGCTGTCACGAAATCAACTGTACATCCCGCGCGGATCACATCCTGTGCGGATCAATTCGCGGCAGTTCCTATGCCTCGCTGTCGATCAGGACCTTTCCCTTGACAAGCCCGGGGGTCTTAAACCACTCAAAGGCCTCGGCGATCCTGCTTAACGGCTGGATCTTATAGACAAAGGAATCATCAAATTTCAGCTCTCCGGTGCCGAAGTAATGAGAGGTAAGGGACCACTCATGCCCCGGGAAGGGAGCGGAGTAGGACATCCAGGAGCCTGTCAGCCTGAATTCCTTACGGTTCATGTTTTCCCACTCGTCTACGGAAAACGTCAGCTCTCTGGTCGGTGTGCCGATGAAGCAGACATCCGCTTTATTTGCCGCAAGCTGAAAGGCCATCTTCATGGTAATGGTATTTCCGGCTGTTTCAAAGACATAATCAAAGCCCCTGCCGCCGGTGAGCTCCTTGGCTTTTTCCATGAAGCCTTCCTCTTTTGTATTGATCCCGGCGTCCGCGCCGAGTCTCTTTCCGAGCTCAAGACGCTCATCCACGATATCAAATACCACTGCCGTTTTCGCGCCGAAGATCTTTGCCCACTGAAGCGTCATCATACCGATGGTGCCGCCCCCGAGGATCGCCACCGTCCGGCCTCCTCTGTAATCCGTACGCTCCAGGCCGTGCAGCGCCACGGTAGCCGGCTCAAAGAATGCCCCCTGCACAAAGCTCACATCCTCGGAAAAAGGAACCACATTCTTCTCCGGGACAGACACATATTCCGCAAAGCTTCCGTACTCACGGGATCCGATAAAGCTGTATTTCTTGCACAGGGAATAATTTCCCTTCTGGCAGTCCTCACACTCCATGCAGGGCCTGAGCGGGATGCCGGCCACCCGGTCCCCGATCTTCACGGAGGTGACCCCCACGCCAAGCTCCTCCACCACACCCGAAAATTCATGCCCCAGCACATTCGGAAAATAATGACAGGCATCTCCGTTTACTCTCGGGATATCCGAGCCGCAGATCCCCGTGTATTTCACCTTCACCAGGACCTTGCCCGGCTCCGCCTTCGGTTTCTCGATCTCCTCATAGCGAAGATCCTCTCTTGCATGCACTACTCCTGCTTTCATAACGCTCCTTTCTGAAATATCCTTATATGATAATTGTTTTCTTTTATCCTTTTGAGTGAAGATCCTCCCTTGCATGCGCTACT
>CACZNS010000155.1 GCA_902782575.1 uncultured Lachnospiraceae bacterium | reverse complement strand
CGTACAGCCTTTATCAACGGTATTCCCTCCGTTATCCCTTTCGATGTGGTACGTGTCGGAGACTGCCTGGGTGTTGTATTTGAGCTTCTTAAGTCAGACACTTTAGGACATGCTCTATGTGAACATCCTGAAAAACTGGAGGAATACACAGACCAGTATGTAGAACTGGCTAAGGCGCTCCACAGCACACATGTACCTGTCGGCAGCTTTAGCAGGATTCAGGACGTTATGCATGAACGTGCAAACAATCTGGATAAATGGTGCAGCGCAGAGGAGATTGAGCTTCTCCACAGTCTGATTGACAGCATCCCGGATGCTGACACTGTAACACACAATGATCTTCACCCGGGCAATATCATGATTCAGGATGGGGAACTGGTGCTTATCGACATGCCTGAAGTAACCATAGGACCACCCATCTGCGATCTGGTTTCCATCTTCCGTGACATGATTTCAGCACCGCAGAATACTCCCGATGTTATCGAGGGGAGTGTTGGTATGCCTGCTGAGATGATTTTAAAAACCGGGAACATCTTCTTTATGAAGTATACAGGGATCACAGATCCGAAGGAACTTGAAGAGTATTACAAAAAGCTTGGATTGCTCTATGCCTTTAATGTCACCATGGTCCCCGGCGCAGGAAGCGAGCGGGCTATGGCAAGAGCAGATGCCATTATGAATAATCTGCTTCGCCCGGTGGTTATTCCTAACGAAAAGACGATACGTTATCTTTTCCAGACAATGTAATACTGAACAGTCTGGCTGTCCCTGTCTTCGGAGCTGTCTCGTCTATCCGTCTATCCAGGGATAGTGTTCGAGTGCCCTGACAGCCGGACTAAAAATCAGGTTTACAGTGATGAAGGCCGGTGTGCATGCTGTTGCTGCGGGGTACCGAGGTCTTGGGAGGGAAAATCGAGCTGGCGCCCAGTTCCTGTCATGTGACGGGCGGTAAAATATCACTTCCCTCACTAAGAAGTCAGTCGTACGATTTCCTCCTCCAGGATCTTACCCTTTACCGGTTTACTTAGATAACCGTCGAATCCCTCCAGCAAAAACAGCTTTTCCATCTCAGTACCGACATTAGCGGTAAGGCAGACGACTTTGCTTTCTTTACACTTGCCGTTCTCCTGGGTTCGTATCCTGTGCAGACATTCGATTCCGTCCATTTCCGGCATCTGATGATCCATCAGTATGACATCATACCTGTTTTCCTCTGTCATCCTTAAAGCCTCTGCTCCGGAGGATGCTGTTTCTACAACAGACTTTGTATCTCTAAGCAGTTTCTTGACAACCATCAGGTTCATCGGCGTATCATCCACAGCAAGTATCCTAAGACCGGGTCTTTCAATAACCTTTTTATATTTGGACTTGTCATCTATCTCTTTTTTACGAAAATCAATCTCACCGATGGGAGTATAATCCACGACTGTTTGAGGAATCTCAATGAGGAATGTTGAGCCTTTTCCATATTCGCTCTGAACCTTCACCCTGCCATCCATCATATCAACCAGCTGTTTTACGATGGATAAGCCCAATCCTGTGCCTTCAATGGTGTGGGTTTGCCGGGCATCTATGCGTTGAAAAGCCATGAACAGATCTGGAATGCTTTCTTCTTTAATACCGATTCCTGTATCGGTTATATCATAGATCATAAGCAGCCGGCCATCTTCTTCCGGGCGGCTGCTGATGGTCAAGGTCACAGAACCGGATTTCGTATATTTCACAGCATTAGTCAGGACATTCAGAAGGACCTGTTTGATCCGCATCTCATCTCCATATAAGACTCTCGGCAGCTTGGGATTGGCTGCAATTCTAAAATTCAATCCCTTCTCCTCAGCACGAAGCCAGATCATATTCACGATATCTGACAGCATGGCCGTGGTCTGATAGTCAAGATTCACTATCTCCATCCGGCCTGTCTCCAGTTTGGACAAGTCGAGGATCTCGTTGACCGTATGCAGCAGAATTCTGCTGGCAACATCAATATTCATCGAGTTCTCCCGGACCTCATCCGGGATATCTTCTCTAAGTGTCATTTCATTTAATCCGATGATTGCATTAACCGGGGTGCGGAGCTCATGACTCATGTCGGAAAAAAACCTTTTCTGGTTTTGATTCAGTTCTTCAATTTTCTTTTTCTGCTTCTGCACGATTCGATTCTCCATGCGGTACACCCCTGTTACAAAAGCAAACAGGGAACACAGCAAGAGAGTGACAAGAAGGATGGCTAAAAATGATTCTATATGCTCCATAAGCGCTGTATGGCGATCAAGAATATCCGGGAAGCGATAAGAAGCAGCAAAACATAATCCGCTGACAATCACACACACACCAAGAGACAAAACCCGTTCCCATTTTTCTGTCACGAGAAATACATAAACCAGGGCAAAGGCAAAAACAACAGGAGCTCCTCCATACATTCCTCCCGAAGAAAAAAATGTTAAAGGATACAAAGAATAGTAAAGCAGGCCGGAGATGGTCGATCCAAGCCTTAAGCTGCCTGAATGGAAAGTAAAGGTCACTGTGGCAGCAAACAGGACCGTACCAATCAGCATCATGATGATATGGTCACCATCCCCGCCTGATACTATGGTATAGGCGGTAACGATAATGAACTCAGCCAATGCGATGATGGACAATAGCTGAAACATCCGGCTGCGCAGAGGCAGATCCGGGTTCAGGAT
>CACZNS010000154.1 GCA_902782575.1 uncultured Lachnospiraceae bacterium | reverse complement strand
TGAAAGAATCCTTCAGGGTATAAGCTGTATTGGCTTTCAAAAATGCGATCATGTCCTGTTTTTTTATCCGGCAGGTATCCCGGTAATAGTCTTCAAACAGATCCGGTTTGATGTGCAGCGACTGAAACTGCAATTTGGAAAAGGCGCGGTTTTTGATAAGTCCATAACTGCATCCAAAAGTAGGTGCGATCAACATATTGGTCAACTTAGAAGGAATCACAGCCGCACTCTCAACCAATGCATAAGAACAAAGATTTTTCCGCTTCGATAACATTTCCAACAAAACCTGACCGCCAAGCGAAAGCCCTCCGATCAGCAATGCCGAACCGGATAGTTTTTCATCAATGAATTGAATTATCTCTTCTGCATTCTCCTCGATTGTCGTAAATGGTCTGTCACTCCCCGCATGTCCGTCCAGAATCGGTGACTCCCACATAGAACGTCTGAACGCAATAGAATGTTTTAAAAATGCGCTTCTCCCGTTGGATGAGATCAAGCGTTTCTTTACCTATGAAAAGAATATGAAGGCAAACTCCGAAAAAATCCTAAAAATGATGAAAAAACAGGAAGTAAAAACCATCGAATCGATGAAAACCCTTCAGGCCGGACTTGATCACCTGCATAAGAAAATCCGTTTCTACACTTGGTAAACGAAGCTGTAAAAAACAATACTCCGATGCCAAGTTGGAATGATGTATAGGATTGATTATATAAATACCTATCAAAAACGCCTTCTACGTGTTCTACTCTATCATCATCTACATCAATACCCTCCAAAACATGATCCAAAACTATAATTTCCATTCCACATTTGGGACATTTAGCTGTATCAACATATTTCCCTGTTTCCTTTCACTTATATAGGTGAAGGACAAGCCCTTCAGCAAATGCTTTCTGATAAGCATCCTGCTCTGCTTTCAGGGCTTTTTCATCCAGTCTTTCTATCTTCTCGGATCTGATGAACCGCAACTGCTTGGCTCCTTTTTCTGTTTTGACCGCAACCTGCCTGTACTCCGGGCCTATCAAAAGAAGCCTCATGGCATCTTCCTGTTTCAGATAGCCGCTGGATATGATACCAAGAGTATCAAAAATCGTATCATTTGCAATAGGTCCGATAATCACATCAGATTTCAATACATCCTTTAACCTTCGATTGTTAAAGATATACTTAAACCATTCCTGATCCCGAAGAAAAACATGCATATCAAGACCATTCTCATCCAGCTCGTATTCATTGACCACGGCATTATCTCTTGCCCAGCGATACGTAAACTCCTTGTCCGGAGTCAGATAAAATCCCCAGCCAAAATCTGCATTCTTCCTGCCGCGATGAATATCCGGATATATTATTTCCCTGTCACTGGTATGGTATAGGATCATTTATCTTATAATCTCCACTATCTCTCCAATATACATATCATGAACCGCATCCCCCGAATAGAAAGTTGATGCAATCTTAGGGAGCATGTTTTCAGTCTTTAGTTCCTGGCAGAACAGTTTCCTGCATACCAAAGTGACCTCAGCCTCTTCAAAAGTCATGGAATGCTCTGTCTCTTTAGCTGTAAGGCCTGAATCATGCATCTTATCCATATCCCTGCCAGATTTTGATCCAAGAACATTCAACACCTTCCTGCACTCTTCCGGGTAGAAACTTACGGTAAAGTAATCATTATCTTCCATAAAATCATGCGTATAGCGGGACTTTCTCACATAAACCGTCGCCACAGACTTTCCCCATATAGTCCCGAGACCACCCCAGCTTACCGTCATGGTATTAAAGTTATCCTTATCTCCGGCAGTAAGCAATGCCCACTTCTTATCAAATACACTTAAAATGTCTGTTGTAAAATTCATCACAAATCCTCCCTGTTATACCTGATCAGCACTAAACTTCATGATCTCAGTGTTCTCAACATACTCTGTCTTGAGATCTCCAAGCTTTGCAAAATGTTCACTGTTCTTATGAAAATCAATAGCCTGCGCATCTTGCCATACTTCGATCAAGATGAGCTCATCTTCGGCTAAACCATAAGAATACTCATATCTGATGCAGCCTTCTTCCGATCGGCTCATCTCATCTATACGATTATTCCTGATCGCATTGAAATATGCCTCCCTGCAACCCGGCTTACACTTGTACTTTACCAATAATACAAACATGTCCTGCTCCTTTCCCATCAGTGCCAATAAGGCTTTTGATCCTTATGGCTGTAACCCTTCATCTTCTCCTTGTATCCATCAAGGACATGCTCATACTCCGTGATTACGGCAGGCTTAACACGACCGGAAGATCGGAAAGCATTCAGTGTGGTTTCCAACTCCTTCAGATTATCCTGGGCATTGTCCTTATAGTTGTTTGACATATTCATCTCAAGCCGCTGAATAATGCCGTCTATTTCTTTTTCTTCTTTGCTCTTAAACAGTCTCATTAGTTTCTCAGTATCTTCAGATCAAGACCGCGCTCCGCCGCTTCTACGCTGGCATAAAAGGATTTTAAAAAAGATGCAGATATACTGCCGGCTTCTCCCATTCACAAGAACTTGTATCCCTTTGATCGTTCATCTCAATACATGGAACATGCGCTCGGTTTCTGTTTTGATGATTATATTCCGCAGGTATGTTCTTGTCAGGGAGTATAACAAAAAACCCCACTGGGGCAGTTTCGCCCGAACGAGATCTTCGCCTGTGTTCGCATTACTTTACATACCTCACTCTGCCTCCTGTATCATACGGTTCAGGACATTCAGTACTTTCTTCTTATCTGCGCACCACTGCGGTTCGATCAGCAGGCTTTTCGGCCCGTCTCCAGTGATCCGATGAACGGCAGTTTCGCGCGGCAACAGCTTCAGACATTGGATCAGGAAATTGCCATATTCCTCCAGACTCATGACCGGAAATGGGTTCGATGCATATTCCTCTTCAAGCTTCGTTCCTTTCAGAATCTGGAGCATGTGCAGCTTGATCCCATCCAAGGTTGGTTCCAGGCCAGACAGATACCTGACTGTAGAAAGCATATCCTCTTCCGTTTCCCCCGGAAGTCCCAGGATCACATGAACCACAACCTCCAGCCCTGCTCTCTTCAGTTCCTGATATGCTTTTTCAAAAACAGGAAGTGAATATCCCCTGTGTATCCTCTCCGCTGTTTTCTCATGTACGGTCTGCAACCCCAACTCTACCCAGACGGGCTTGATCTCATTCAGTTTCCGAAGCAGATGAAGCATCTTTTCCGGCAGACAGTCAGGTCGTGTTCCAATCGCAAGAGTGACGATCTCCTCCTGCCGGATCGTTTCCAGATATAGCTCCTTCAGCCGGTCATAGCCTCCGTAGGTATTGGAATAGGACTGGAAATAGGCAATAAATCTCCTAGCGTCTGTCTTGTTCCGGATCCTGCACTTTGCATCCTCGATCTGTTCTCTGACAGGTGCCACTCTAGCGGCAAATTCTCCAGACCCGCCTTCCGAACAGAATGTACAGCCTCCGTATCCGATCGCTCCGTCACGGTTCGGGCAGGAACATCCGGAAGAAAGCGAAAGCCGGTATATCTTTTCTCCGTATCGATCTTTTAGCACATCGGATATCCTAAGTATCTTCATACAATATCAGATCACCTGTTCTTCACCTGATCAGCTCAGTAAGCCTCTTCCGGCGGCTGATCTCCGTATCTGTCATTCCTGCATAGATTCCTCGTCACTATTACCGGATTCCTGAGCCGCCACTTCCGGCATGTATCTTTCGATCCATTCCCTGTCTATGCCCTGTTCTTCAGCCAACTTCCGGTATTTCTCTGTAACCTCCTTCGGATCAGGAACGTAAATATTGGAACAACGGAGAGATTGGATAAAATCGCTTCCGGCATTTCTCTCGCTGATCTGAAGTTGTTCGATATACTTCGCATACAGACTGCATCTATGGTACTCTATAGCCATTTCCTCTGTAATCAGACCCATGATATCACTTCCTTTCTTCTTTCAAGCCCTTCATGCTTTCTTTGGTCTTTATAAACTGTATAGACATCTTCCTGGCTCTTTCGCTGTCACTTCCTCTGCAGAGCGGGAAACTCTTTCACATCTGATTATTTTCGGCATCACCTGATAATTAAGCGCTGCACAGATGCTGTCATTTTCTTATCGAACTGCCCGGTTCAGTGCCATTTCCAATCCGTACGGTCCTAAATGCCATTGCTACACCTCCGGGATCATTATTTATTCTGCCCAGTTTTCTCCTGTAGAATAATCCAGCACGATCCCCGGCTGAATGTTATAGACAAATACGTGAAAGCAAATACCGCTGCCCTCATCCTCTACAGAGTAAGCCTCCATTTCTACTCCCCTGGCAAGCAGTTCTTCTTCCTTAAAATACGGTGTCACCCGATAAAGAACATGATTTTCCGAATGATCCAGATACCTCATGATCTGCTCCTCCCACGGAAGCATGACAGACGCATTCATATATCTGGTTCCGGTGATCAGATTCAGCTCGTTCGCATTCTGCCCGGTCAGTGCATATGCGATCAGATGACAACGGTTGTAGAGATAAGGCGGATCAGACTGAACGATTCCCGCATATTTATTCTGAACCCATCCTGTCGGCTTTATCTCTCCGATATCTCCTCTCTCCTCATCGGGCATCATGGATCTGTCCAGCATGGCATATGCCACGCCACAGCGCCCCAGGCTGTCAAGCTCACTGTAATGCTCACCGGTTATATTCTTGATATCCCACAAATTGAAGTTGGGCTTTCCCTGGTTTAGAACAATATAATCTTCTCCGGAATAATCCGGGATACTTTCAGGAGACGAATCAAATGTACTACGCGAACCGGAATCACTTATTTTGGACAGCTGCCTGCCCGATCTTTTTATGAATCGGGAGATAAAGATGATTCCCAAAATGCAAAGAATGGCTATCACCGTCACGGCAATAGCTATTCTCTTACGTTTTCTCTGCTTCAGTTCTTGACGCTGTCTTCTGGTTATGTACTTCTCCATTTATCAAACCCAGCCCGGACATTCAAACCATAGCCCAGTAATCCTCCAACGATTCCTCCCACGATATGTGCCACGTTAGAGATATTATCTCTTACCGTAATTCCCTCGATGACCTGCTGCCCTATGAAGAAAACGGCTATCAGAATAAAAGTAAGCGGTATCTCCCCTTCCTTAAAGCTAGTAAAGGAAGACATCAGAATAAAAGCAAATACAACCCCACTGGCACCGCATAGCGCTACTGACGGAAAGAATACAAAATTCACCAGACTTGTGACAACAGCCGTAATCGCTACCACCGCAGCTAAAGTCTGAGAACCGTATTTTTCTTCCAACATCGGCCCCAGCAAAAGCAGATAACTCATGTTGCCGACCAAATGTGACCAGTCTGCGTGCCCGAATATGTGTGTAAATGCTCTTATCCAGGTCAGCGGAGAGATCAGTGATGACCGGTATGTCATAAACATAATGCTTCCTGACGCTCCAAATGTAATGTAATTCAACAGTGTTGCAATAAAACTGACCGCCACTATGGTTAATACCACTGGGGCATTGAAGGTCACCTTCAGCTTTTCTTTCTTCATCTGATATTACCTGCTTTCGGCTTCGAGAAGTGCCTGTTTCAGTTCATCCTCTATCTTAGCCAGTTCCTCCTGCGCCTCTGCACGACGTTTGGATCCTTCTTCATGGATCTTCTCTACCTCATTGATAGATGTGATAATATCCGCATTGCGTTTGAACATCTCATTTGTCATTTCATCGACAGCACTCTGAGCATTAAGTGCTCTGGCCGTATGTTCAATGCCCAGTGCCAGAACCATCTGATTTCTCCAAAGAGGAATGGTATTGATGACATCAGAGCGAAGCTTATCAACCACCGGCTGATCAGCATCCTGCAGGAGCCGTATTTGCGGAGCCATCTGGATGGATACAAGTCTTGTGGTCTCAAGATCAAATATTCTTTTTTCAAAGCGCTTGCAGGCAGATTCATAGTCACGATACATCTGAGCATCCAGCTGATCCTAGGTCTGCTCTGCCTTCTCACGCAGCTCCACCAGTTTTGTAGTCTTTGCCTTCGCCAGGAAGGGATTGATTCTGGAACAAAAACAGCCGCTCCATAATCTCCCTCACGGACTTTGCTCCACAGTTTCGGATGTCCTTCAGTGTCCGACTCTGTTCCTGGCTCATACCTGATTCCTCCGTAAACATCCTTGATGATCTCTTTTACG
>CACZNS010000153.1 GCA_902782575.1 uncultured Lachnospiraceae bacterium | reverse complement strand
CGTACCCAGAAGAAGACTGATCAGTTTCTTCTTCATACCACTCTTCCTCCTATTAAAGAAATCATAAAAAATCTATAAAATTTTACACAATTACAGAGGGGATGTCAATACAGCCCGCGCCTCTTTCCATTCTTCTTTTCCCGCCGGTTCAGCGGCTGTCCGGCTGATCGGAAAGGCTTCCTCCCATGCTCCCGTCCCTTCGGATGAAGAGCACCTTTGCTCCGTACCTTCCCGCAAGCCTCTCTCCCTCCTCCTCTCCCAGTACGAAGCAGGCAGTGGAAAGGGCGTCCGAAAGAAAGCCGCTCTCCGAAACGACCGTCACGGAAGCGATGGCGGAAAGCCCGGGAAAGCCCGCCGGATATCCGGTCTCCGGATCGAGGATATGATGGTAGCGGATCCCGTCTTTTTCGATAAATCTTTCGTAATCCCCGGAGGTGGAGATCTTCATATCCCCCGGGACCTCCAGGGTCTCATATACCTCATCCCCTCCGAAGGGGTCCCGGATCCCGATCCTCCAGGGCTTCCCGTTTTCCTTCTCACCCGCCGTCAGGATGCTCCCCCCCGCGCTGATGGTCCCCCGGCAGCCCTCCGGAAGCTCCCCTTCGCACGTATCCAGATAGATCCCTTTCCCCACCGCGCCGAGATCGAGGCTCATTCCCTCAGGCAGATAGATCCTGTGCTCTCCGATCCTCACCTTTTCGTGGCCGCAGTGCCGCAAAGCCTCATCGATCTCCGCCTGCTCCGGCACACGGAAGGCCTGATCGCCGGAGACGCTTTCATCGATGTTCCAGAGCCTTGTCAGCGCGCCGATCGTAATGTCAAAGGCTCCGCCGCTTTCTTCGGAAAGCTTAAGGCACTCCGTCAGGAGCTTTTCCGTCCCCTCCGAAAGAGGCACCCCTTCGGGATCCCCCGCTCCCGCGTTGATCCTTCCGATCTCCGAATCCGGGATCCTGTAGGAAAGGATCTCCTGTTCCAGTCTGTCTCCCGTCGCAAGAAGCGTTTCGGTCGGATCCTCCCCGGGACCGGTAAGGCTTACGGTAAAGACCGTCCCCATGCTGAGCCCTGTCCGGCTGTAGCTTTTCTCCGTTTCCGCACAGGCAGAAAACACTGCCGCTTCCGATAGAAGCAGCAGTGTCAGTCCTGTCATGATCATATTCCGTTTCAGGAAGCCCTTCCCCGCCCCCGGCCGCGTAAGGATCGGCCGCAGGCCCGGAGCCTTCCTCATACGATGCATTTTCTCGGGCAGTTCTTCTTGCAGAGACCGCATTTCACGCATTTCTCATAATCGATGACCGGGATGTTCCCCTCCATCCGGATCGCCTCCTTCGGGCAGCTCTGCACACACTTCGTGCAGGCGATGCAGCCGATCCTGCATACGTCAATGACCGGCTTTCCGCGATCCTTATTGGAGCAGCCGATGGCTACGGCCTTCTCATAGGGTGTCTCGCTGATCAGATGCTTCGGACATGCCTTTATGCATTTCTTGCAGTCCACGCATTTTTCCGGATCCACCCTGGCAATTCCCTTTTCGATCGAGATCGCTCCGAATTCGCAGGCCTTTACGCAGTCCCCAAAGCCCATGCAGCCGTAGGAGCAGGACTTCGGCCCCTTCCCCGGCGCGAAGGAGATCACGGAGCAGCTTGTCTCACTTCCGGAATACTCATATTTCTCCTGCGTCCGCTCGCAGTCCCCGGTACAGTGGACAAAGGCCACGTACCGCACGGCGTTCGGATCGGTCTCGCCTCCCATGATCGTGGCGATGGCCTCCGCCACCGGAGCCTGGCCGACCACACAGGCGTTTGCCGGCGCCTCGCCCTTCGCGATGGCCGCAGCCAGGGCGCCGCACCCGGAATATCCGCAGGCTCCGCAGTTGGCACCGGGGAGCGCCTCCAAAACGGCAGCCTCCTTCTCATCCACCTCTACCGCAAAGCTCTTGCTCGCTATACTTAAGAAAATCCCCACAAAGAGTCCTACCCCGCCCACGAGCAGGGCGGAAAACAGGATATCCGCACCCATTACTCAAATCCTCCATTGTCAGAGTCCGGCAGCTCCTTAAGAACTGCTGGAAATTGCCTGTAAACCTTCGCCTGTCTTTTTTCGGCAGGTACTAAAATGAAGAAAATCCGAAAAACGCGATGGACATTAAAGCCGCCGTCACCATGACGATCGGAAAGCCCTGAAACGACTTCGGCACATTGTTATATTCTATCTTCTCCCGGATAAAGGCAAGGATCACGATCGCAAGGAAGAAGCCAAGGGCCGTAAAGAGGCCGTAGACCGTTCCCGTCAGGATGTCGTAATCCTTCTGCACATTCAGGAGCGCCACACCGAGCACCGCGCAGTTTGTCGTGATCAGCGGAAGATATACACCCAGGGCATCGTACAGTGTTTTAATATACTTCTTCAGGAACATCTCCACAAACTGCACCAGGGCCGCAACGATCAGGATAAAGGCGATCGTCTTCAGGTACTCCAGGCTGAAGGGGACCAGCAGATAGCGGTAGATCACCCCGCAGACAAAGGACGCAAGGGTTAAGACAAACGTCACGGCCACACCCATGCCGACCGCGGTCTTGCTTTTTTTGGAAACGCCCAGGAAAGCACAGATCCCCAGGAACTGGCTCAGCACCACGTTATTGATGAGCGCCGCGGAAAGCGCCAGAAGCATGATATTCATCCCTGCACCTCCTCTGCCTTCTTACCGGCCTCCTCCGTGACCGCCGCCTTCCCGCTGCAGAAGCCGAGCTTTGCGCAGGAGGAGCAGTCGGTACAGCCGTTTTCCGTCGGATCCCAGTTCGTCCTTCTTGCCGCGCCGATCTTCAGCTTATTCATGATCGCCACGAAGAAGGCCATCACAAGGAACGCGCCGGGTGCCAGGATAAAGAGATTGACCGGCTCATAGATGCCCGGTGTGACCTTAAAGCCAAACCAGGTCCCCGCTCCGACGATCTCCCGCACGGAGCCGATCAGAAGCAGCGCCAGCGTAAAGCCGAAGCCCATCCCCAGGCCGTCAAAGATCGAGGCCACCGGGCCCTTTTTCCCCGCGTAAGCCTCCGCACGGCCCATGATGATACAGTTGACCACGATCAGCGGGATATAGATCCCGAGCGCCGCGTAGATCTCCGGCGTAAAGCCCTCCATCAGGAATTCCACGATCGTCACAAAGGAGGCTATGATCACGATATAGGAAGGGATCCGCATCCTGTCCGGGATCACCTTCTTTAAAAGCGAGATCATCAGGTTGGAGGCCGTCAGGATCGCCGTCGTGGAAAGCCCCATGCCGATGGCGTTGGTGGCGCTCGTCGTCGTCGCGAGCGTCGGACACATCCCGAGGATCAGGCAGAATACGGGATTTTCCACATAAATGCCGTTCCAGAGCCGCTCCACGGGCTTATCTTTTTCAAGCTTCATTTTGCCCCCTCCTTTATCGTTTCTACCGCAAGGATCGCGCCGTTCACCGCGTCCGTCACCGCGTCTGTCGTGATCGTGGCGCCGCTGATGGCGTCGATCTCGTTCGCTTCCGTCTTACCGTCCTTTACGTATTCGATCCTGGAAAGGGCAGGCAGGTCCACAAACTGATCCTTAAACGGAGGCTCCTTTGCCTTCATTCCCATACCGGCCGTTTCCGACAGGGCAAGAAACGAGATCCCGTTGATCACTGGCTCCTCTCCCTCTGTCCTCACGCCCACCATGATCTGTATGTCTCCGCCGTAGCCGTCGCTGTCCGTGACATCCACCACATAGCCCAGCTCCGCTCCGTCCACCGATCCCGCCGTATCTACGGAATTCAGCTTCACTCCGGTCACATCGCTCTCTGCCAGGGCATTCTCAAAGGCCGCCTGAAAGCCCTCCCCTTCCGTATCCGGCAGGGTCTGAAACTCTTTGGCATCCGCAAACACCTCCTGCTCGGAGGCGATCCTCGCCGCTTCCTTCTCCCGGGCGATGGGGCCCTTGGTGATATTGTAGACAAAGCCGAGCAGGATCCCCGAGGCCAGTGTGATGCAGGTAACGATCAGGATATCCTTTAAGGCTGATGATTCTTTTTTATTCATGCTTCGCCTCCTTTTTCGGACGCGGAACGCCGAACGCACGCGGCCTTGTATACTGCTCGATCATCGGTGTCAGGCAGTTCATCAGGATGATCGCGTAGGAAACTCCCTCCGGGGATTTGGAGACCATCCGGAAAAGATAGGTGAGCACACCCAGCGCCACTCCGTAAACGATCTGTCCGTTCGGGGTCATCGGCGATGTCGCGTAGTCCGTCGCCATAAACCAGGCACCTAGCATCAGTCCGCCCGCAAATACCTCGCAGAGTGTAAAATAAACCGGCGAACCGTACCCCCGGATCAGCGCCGTGATCAGGACGAGTACCGTAAAGGTCCCGATATAGCAGAGAGGGATCTTCAGGTCGATCACATGCATCACAAGCAGGAATGCCGCGCCGATCAGGATCGCAAGCGCGGAGGTCTCGCCGATCGTCCCTCCCACGGTACCGAGGAAGAGTGAGCCGAGCGAATAGCTCTCACCCATTTTCAGGGTCACAAGCGGAGTGGCGGAAGAAACAGCGTCTGCCGCGGCTCTCCCGAGGATCCCTCCCTTGACGGCGAAATTCGTCATCTGTCCCGAGAAAGAGATCAGAAGGAAGCAGCGCGCCCCGAGAGCGGGATTCATGAAATTCTGGCCGATCCCCCCGAAGAACTGCTTCACAACGATAATGCCGAACACGGAGCCCAGAACCGGGATAAAGAGCGGGATCTCCGGCGGCATGTTCAGGCCGATCAATAATCCCGTCACCACGGCCGAAAGGTCGTAAAGCGTGGACGGACGTTTCGTGATCTTTTCAAACACAAACTCCGAAAGCACCGCGGAAGCCACCGAGAGGATGAGCACCAGCAGGGCATGGAATCCGAACAGGATGATCCCGGCCAGAGAAGCCGGAAGCAGCGCGATGACCACCGCCGCCATGATCTTCTGTGTGTTTACACTGTCGCGCACATGCGGGGACGGCGACACATGGATCGTTTCACCCATTGTCATTTCCTCCTTTCTGCGAGGATCGTCCTTCGCATAGCTTTGATATTCGAAGCGAGCGGGCGCTTCGCCGGGCAGGTATAAGAGCAGGAGCCGCACTCCACGCATTCTAACCCGTAATATTCCGCAAACCTCTCCTTATCGCCATGCTCCGCGAAATCGGAAAGATCGCAGGGCATGAGACGCGCGGGGCATCCCTTTACGCACCGTCCGCATTTGATGCAGGGCGTCTCCTTCGCGTCCTTTACCGGATCCTTTAAAAAGCAGGTGATCGCACCGCTCGTCTTGGTGACCGGCACGTCGAGGCCGTAGAGCGCAAAGCCCATCATCGGCCCTCCGGAGATCAGCTTCTCCGGAGGCTGCTTAAAGCCTCCCGCCTCCTCCACGATCTCCGCGTAGGACATCCCGATGCGCACGTCATAATTTCTCGTATTCTTCACCGCGTCGCCCGAGACCGTAAAGATCCTGTGCATCAGCGGCTTCCCCTTAAGCACCGCCTCCGCCACGGCAATGACGGTATCCACGTTATTTACGATGCAGCCGGCGTCTGCCGGAAGGATCGCGGAATGGACCTCCCTGCCCGTGACCGCGTAGATCAGTGAGCGCTCCGCGCCCTCCGGGTACTTGGT
>CACZNS010000152.1 GCA_902782575.1 uncultured Lachnospiraceae bacterium | reverse complement strand
GGAGAACCGGTACAACGGCATGAACTGCGGGATCATGGATCAGTTCGCCTCCGCCATGGGCAAGAAGGACAACGCCATCTTTCTGGATACGGCGACTCTGGAATATGAGTATGTGCCCCTGAACCTGAAGGATGAAAAGATCGTGATCACAAACAGCAATGTGAAGCATCAGCTGGCAGGCTCGGCCTATAACGACAGGAGAAGCGAATCGGAGAGGGCATTGAAGGACCTTCAGATGGTGGTTGACATAAAGTCTCTCGGGGAGCTGGATGAGGCAGGCTTTGAGGAGCATAAGGGAGCCATCAAGGATCCGGTCTGCTTAAAGAGGGCAAAGCATGCCGTTCTGGAAAACCAGCGGACCATCCGGGCCGTAAAGGAGCTCCGGTCGGGAAACATCGAGGCCTTCGGAAAGCTGATGAACGAGTCCCATATCTCCCTGCGGGATGATTACGAGGTTTCCTGCAGAGAGCTGGATATCCTGGCGGAGGAGGCGTGGAAGCTTCCGGGAGTGGTGGGCTCCAGAATGACCGGAGGCGGCTTCGGCGGCTGTACGGTAAGCATCGTAAAGAACGATGCGGCAGAGGAGTTTCAGGAGCGGGTCGGAAAGGCCTATACGGCACAGACCGGCCTCACGGCAGACTTTTATATCGCGGATGCCGCCGAGGGAGCAAGGAAGCTTTATTGAGATGATGACGGGGCGGATTGCGGGTGCTGCAGGATCGGAGAATCGATGAGAGCATGACAGGGAGGGCTGGCCGAAGGGTCAGTCCTCTCGATTGAAGTGGACTTTTGCATTTTCCGGACTTATAATGAATCGGTATGAGCAAAGGGCAAGTCCCGCGGGAAAGAAGATAACGGTTATCATGACGGAAACACCGAAAAAATCATACGAAAGCATTACCGCGAAGGAATGCATCCGGACCATCGGCTCGCAGATCAGGCAGTTTACCCTGCCGTCTCTTCTGACCCCCGCTGCCATGATCTTCGAGGTATTAATGGAAACGCTGATCCCCTATCTGATGGCGTCGATCATCGATAAGGGAGTCGAGGCGGGGGATCTTTCCCATATCTATAAGGTCGGGGCGCTGATGGTGCTTACGGCGCTGGCATCCCTTAACGCGGGGATCCTGGGGGGAGTCTTCGGAGCGAAGGCCTCGGCCGGCCTCGCGAGAAACCTGAGAAATGCGATGTACCGGAACATCCAGACCTTTTCCTTCTCAAATATCGACAAATACTCCACATCGGGCCTGATCACCAGGCTTACCACAGACGTGACGAATATCCAGAATGCCTATCAGATGCTGCTCCGGATGTGCATGCGCGCACCGGTATCCCTGATCTGCGCCATGGGGATGTCGTTTTTCATCAGTCCTCCCCTGGCCTCCATTTATCTTGCGGCGGTGATCCTGCTGGGGTTCTTCCTTTTCTTTATCATCGGCAGGGTCTCCTCTTATTTCCGGCAGGTTTTTGAAAAATATGACGACCTGAACGCGTCGGTGCAGGAAAACGTATCCGCGATCCGGGTGGTAAAGGCCTATGTAAGGGAAGAGCATGAGGAGAAGAAATTCCGCCTGGCGGTGGAGAACCTTTACGGGATGTTCGTGAAGGCGGAGGGGATGATCGTAACGAACATGCCCGTCATGCAGCTGACGGTTTATTCCTGCCTGCTGCTCATCAGCTGGTTCGGGGCAAAGCTCATCGTGCAGGACAGGCTGACGACGGGAGAACTCATGAGCATGCTGACCTACTGCATGAATATCCTGATGAATCTGATGATCCTTTCCATGATCTTTGTGATGATGACCATGTCCGCGGCGAGCATGCAGCGGGTCACGGAGATCATCAACGAAAAGAGCGATCTGACGGATCCCGCCGCTCCGCTTAAGGAGGTAAAGGACGGGAGCGTGGAGTTTGATCATGTGAGCTTCGGATATAATAAAACGGCCGAGGAGCCTGTGCTGAAGGATATCTGCCTTTCGATCCGGGCGGGAGAGACCATCGGGATCATCGGCGGTACGGGCTCCGC
>CACZNS010000151.1 GCA_902782575.1 uncultured Lachnospiraceae bacterium | reverse complement strand
GGGGTATTCTCTCCGTGGATGACATGACGGACATCCCCAAGGCCCTCCGGGAGAAGATCGCCGCCTGGGGCTTTTACGTTCCTACCGTGGAGCGGAAGCAGGTCTCCCGGATGGACGGCACCATAAAATACCTCTGGCGGCTGTCCGACGGCAACTGCGTGGAATCGGTGCTGATGCGCTATCACCACGGCAACTCCGTCTGTATCTCCTCCCAGGTAGGCTGCGCCATGGGCTGCAGATTCTGCGCCTCCACGGTGGAGGGCTGCGTGCGGGATCTGACGGCTGCGGAGATGCTGGATGAGGTATATGCGATCCTCAGGGAAACGGGGGAGAGCATCGGGAGCGTCGTGGTGATGGGAAGCGGGGAGCCGCTCTTAAACTATGACAATCTGCTGCGCTTTATCGAAAACCTTTCCTCCCCGGAGGGGATGGATCTGAGCCAGAGGAGCATCACGGTTTCCACCTGCGGTATCGTGCCGCAGATGAAGCGGCTGGCGGGGGAGCATCTGCAGATCAATCTGGCGGTTTCCCTCCATGCTTCGGAGGATAAAAAAAGGCGGCAGCTCATGCCCGTGGCAGAGAAGTATACGATCCGGGAGCTGCTGGATGCCTGCGGGGAATATTTCCGGGAGACCGGCAGGAGACTGTCCTTTGAATACGCCCTGGTGGCGGGAGTGAATGATACGGGAGGGGATGCGGAGAGGCTTGCGGGGCTGCTCCGGGGAATGAACTGTTATGTAAACCTGATCCCGGTCAATCCCGTCCGGGAGACGGGCCTGAAGCGGCCGAAAAGGGAGGCGGCCCTTCGCTTTAAGGAAATGCTTGAGCGGAGGGGAATAAGCGCCGCGGTCCGGAGGGAGCTGGGGAGCGATATCGACGGGGCCTGCGGGCAGCTGAGACGGAGAAGGTTGACATAACGCGAAACCTCCGGCCTTCCGGAGCCGGATGGTTGACATAACGCGAAACCTCCGGCCTTCCGGAACCGGCTGGTTGACATAAATCAAATCCAAATAAGGAGCATTCTATGGCTTCATTCTTGAAAAAAACCAGGGAGTTAAGCGGATCCGCAAAGAGGATCCTGCTTGTCGTGCTGATCCTGCTGGAAGCTCTTCTTACAGCGGCGGCGGTGCTGTATTACAGGGCGGAGGATCCCATTGTGATGGAGATCCCGGTGAGCGATATGCCCGTTTATACGCAGAAGGATATCGTCACGGAGGGAGCCGGAGAGGTCACGGCCTTCGATCCGGCGCAGGAGAGATACGGGGAAAAGGAGATCATCACCTGCGGTCCCTATATTAAGCTTCCGAGGGGAAGCTATGATATCACGATCCATTACGAAACGGACACCGGCGGAAATCAGTTTGCGGTCTATTCCGAGAAGCGCAGATTCACCGATGCCCTCTATATGGAGGATCTGTGCGGCTTCCTTCCTGCAGGGACCAAAGAGCATACAAGCCATATCAGGATCTTAAAGGATATCGAAAAGCTGGATGTCCAGACCTGGTATTTCGGAGAGGGGACCCTTACGGTAAAGGGAGTGACCCTCCGGCAGACCAACGCGGATGTGGTCTGGTACGTGATCCGTCTGGTCCTGCTGCTGCTCCTTCTGGATCTCTGCCTGTGGCAGAAAAAGAGGATCGTCCGGCTCTTCTCACCGGAAAACTATCGCTATACGGCAGCCATGCTCCTGCTGATCGCCTTTTCCTGCCTGCCTCTTTTCGTAAACGGGATGTATTACGGCCACGACGCCCGGTTTCATTTCAACAGGCTGGAGGGGATCAAGGAAGCCATGCTGAGCGGGCAGTTTCCTTTTAAGATGCATTCCACCCAGCTCTACGGCTACGGCTATGCCACGGGGCAGATGTATCCCCAGTTTCTCCTTTATCTTCCGGCCTTCTTAAGGATCCTGGGCTTTGACGGCATCGCCGCCCACAATGCGCTGGTGCTCTGCGTCAACGCCTTAACGGCACTCATTTCCTTTTATTCCTTCCGCAGGATGTTCCGGGAGAGGGCCCTGGCCTTTGTGGGAGCGGTTCTTTATACGTTGGCCCCTTACCGCATCCTGGATCTTTATTTCAGAGGGGCCGTGGGAGAGTACTGCTCCATGATCGGCCTGCCGCTCATCGCCTGGGGGCTTTATTCCTTCGCGGCGGACGAGCTTTCGGATGAGGAGCCGGACTATATCGCCCTGGCTCTGGGATATTCCATTACGGCCTCCTCCCATCTGCTCTCTCTGTTTTGCGAGGGGTTTTTCTCCCTCCTCTTCGGAGTGATATTCATCCGGAGGATGATCAAAAAAAGCAGGCTCCTGGCCCTGGGAAAGGCCCTGGGGCTTACGGTCCTGTTCAACGCGGCCTTTTATATCCCCTTCATCGAATACGCCCGTCTTCCGATGAAGCTCTATCACGGATACCTGGAGGAGCAGGGGATCGAGATCGCCCAGCTTTTTACAAACGTGGTACTTCAGGATATCGATATCAAAATGCCGGTGATGTCCACGACGGTGGAGCAGGGGATCACAAACGAGATGCCCTATGCCATCGGCTACGGGATCCTGATCTCCACGGTCTGCTTCCTTCTGCTTGTGCGGGAGGACGGACGCAAAAGGGGACTCGGCCTTACCGCCTTCGGCTTTGGGGCGCTGGGCTGCCTTCTTTCCCTGAGGATCTTTCCCTGGGACCGCTTAACCATCAAGCTCAGGCTGCATGATATTTTCGAAAAGATCCAGTTCCCGTGGCGCTTCCTGATGTTTTCCGCCGTCTGCCTGACGATCTGCTCTCTGGTGGGGGTGATGTATCTGTCAAGAAAGATCCCGCGGTTCCTGGCGCTTTTTTCCATCGTGCTGATCTCCGTTTTCGGCTTTACAAACCTGACGGATATCCTGATCGAAAAATACAGTGTGGAGGATTACATCAAATACGACCCCGCCATTATCGGCTCGGATGAGGAATATCTGCTGGAGGAGACGGATAAGGAGGCGATCCTGAAACGGGGCGAGGTGATCACCGCTTCCTCGGAAGAGGTGGAGATCTCCGGCTACCGGAAGCTCGGGAGCAGGATGGGCTTTTATGCGGACAACAAGGGGAATCAGGCAGAGTACGCGGAGCTTCCGCTGCTCATGTATCCCGGATACGCGGCCTGTGATGAAAGCGGATCCCGCCTCGCGGTCTCCTTCGGGGACAATCAGCTGCTGCGGGTGGAGCTGCCGCCGCATTTTTCGGGAGAGGTCCGGGTGTGGTTTGCCGGGAAATGGTACTGGAGGGCGGCCTGCCTTGTCTCCTTTCTTGCCGCGGTGCTTGTGATCTTCCTGCTCCGGAAGCGGAGCATCACATATATAAAGATCTCAGACTCCCCATAAGGTTATGGGGATAAATTCTTACCGGCCGTTTTTTAAAATTTTATGTTTCGGAATAATAACACAGGCCCGGCGGAGAAGCCGGGCGATTTTTTTGATCTTTTCCGTATATAAGGATGTAACGTTTTTGTTCCATAAAGCCCGCCGATAAGAACCGGCAGTGAAGGTCAAGGAGGAAATACTATGCCGCTTACAGATGCACAGGGAAACCAGCTGACAAGAAAGAACCGGATGACTTCAAAGGAAGCTCAGTTTTTATTAAATGAGATGACCTATATGCTTACGGTGGACGAAGAGATCCACAATGAGTGGAAGACATTATATGATCAGAAGCCTGAAAAAGCCGATATGGTTCTGAATAATAATAAG
>CACZNS010000150.1 GCA_902782575.1 uncultured Lachnospiraceae bacterium | reverse complement strand
TTTGTGGGAGATGGGAACAGTAACAATAAAAGGACGAAAAGCTTTGAATTGATTTCAGAGCTTGTGGACACAACCCGTGTCCTGTCATGCTTCCGTAACAATCCCAAAGAACAGTACCGTATGTTTGTCGAGGGGAAGATATCCCATGCGGAACAGGAGATGCTGATACAGAAGGATATGAAGGAAGATGATCTGTGGTTGCCGTGGTAATTGTGGCTGGTGATGTATTTGAGCATAGAAAGAGAGATGGTTTTTAATTTATGGCAATAACAGTAAAGAGTATGGCAACATCCGGCGTCGACGGCTTTATGGTGGAGATTGAAGCATCAACGATAAGGGGACAACAGCAATCTATGTCTATTATAGGTCTGCCGGATCAGGCGATAAAGGAGGCAGCTGAGAGGATACAGGCAGCGATCGAATCCTGCGGATATGATTTTCCGAAAGATAAGTCCATCATCAGCCTTGCACCGGGAGATAAGAAAAAGAGAGGTACGCATTTTGATCTGGGAATGATCATAGCGCTTCTGTTCCAGACGGATCAGATCTCGCCCAAGAACCTGGCAGATTATGCATTCATAGGTGAACTTGCTTTGGATGGAAGGATCAGGCCCTGCAACGGGGTGTTGTCAATGGTCACAGAGGCAAGAAAATGTGGCGTTAAGGCAGTGGTTGTGCCTTTCGAGAACCGACAGGAGGCGTCTTCGGTATCCGGAATTAAAGTGTGTCCCGTGAAATCGCTTCAGGATACCGTAAGATTTCTGGAAGGAAAGTATGACCTTTCAAAGCAGGATGGAGAAAGCAGCAGTTCAGAAGCGGGGAGTTCTGCGAATGCAGTTGCCGGTAAACCGTGTGATGGGTGCGAAACATTCAATGATGACATAGACTTTTCAGATGTAAAAGGGCAGGATGAACTTGTTGAAGCAATTGTCCTTGGCGCGGCCGGCGGTCACAATATCCTAATGTTGGGAGAACCGGGATGTGGGAAAACTATGATAGCCCAACGTATTCCCACGATACTTCCGCGGATGACGGAGAAAGAGTCGCTGGAAGTTACAAAAATACACAGTATTTCCGGACTTTTGGATGCCGGTGCGGGACTGCTTAAGATGAGGCCTTTTCGCGCACCGCATCATAATGTTTCTCTTAACGCCCTCATTGGTGGCGGCAGCTATGCCCAGCCGGGAGAGGTTTCGCTGGCACATAACGGAGTGCTGTTTTTAGATGAACTGGCAGAGTTTTCACGAAGTACACTGGATGCTCTGCGTCAGCCGATGGAGGATAAGAGGGTTACGATTTCGAGGGTAAACGGTACGAATTCATACCCTGCCAATTTTATGTTTGTTGCCGCAATGAACCCCTGCCCATGCGGGTATTATCCATCTAAGAAATGCAGATGCACAGATTATGAAATCATCCATTATCGAGGGAAGATTTCGGGACCGATCCTGGAACGTATAGACATTCAAAAAAGTGTTGCGCATGTTGATTATTTCGAACTGAATGATAATAAGAGCAGTCTGTCATCGGATCAGCTTAGGGAAAGAGTTGAAAAAGCACGAAAGATCCAACAGGAGCGTTTTATGGATGATCATCAGGTGAATTGTAATGCCCAGATGACGACGACAATGATCGCCAAATACTGTAAGCTTGATGAAGAATGCACACAGATGCTGAAGACTGCCAGTGAGAAGTATGGTTACAGTGCCAGGGTAATCCATAAGCTACTCCGACTTGCAAGAACAAGTGCAGACTTGGATGGCGCAGAGAATATCAGGAGGGAGGATATTACAAGGGTGCTTGGCTGCCGTGATCTTGATGTGACCAGCAGTCAAATGTACGCTATAACATAAATCTGACGAATGACTGACATTGAAGAAGAAACAATAATAAAATATATAATGCTCACTCAGATGAAGGGATTCGGGCCGGTGACACAAAACACCCTGCTTGATGTATGCGGCGGTATAGAAAGCTGCTTTACAGAAGACAGTAATTATCTTTTTGAACATGAAGATATAGCTAAACGAATCGGGAAAAGGCGAATAGAAAAACTCTTGATACAAAAAGCAGACCGAAAACTTAGGGAGCAGGCGGAACAGATATATAAAAATGCCGGGGATTATGATATAAAAATAATTACCAGAGAAAGCAATCTGTTTCCTGAGAGATTCAGAGGCATTTCAGATATGCCGATCCTTTTATATTTCAGGGGAAGCTTATTGATAAATGATTTCCGGGACTCCATCGGGATTGTAGGCGCAAGAAGGTGTACCGCCGAAGGAAAAGAAAAAACGATAGAGATTGCAACTGAGGCTGTAACAGAAAAGGCAGCAGTAATAAGCGGCATGGCAAAGGGGATCGACTCCTATGCACATACTGCAGCATTGAAGCAATGCGGTTATACCGTTGCGGTACTTGGATGCGGATCAGATATATGCTATCCGAAAGAACATTTCAGATTGTATGAGAGAATTGCTGAGATGGGATGTGTATTATCAGAATATCCACCGGGAACGCAGCCACGAGAGTATAATTTCCCGCAGCGTAACCGATTGATTGCTGCATTGTCTGACGAACTATATGTAATCGACGCCGGCAGAGGAAGTGGTACAGAATCAACTGTGAAGGCTTGTAAGCGATATGGGCGAAACGTAAAAGTACTGTGAATAAAATGCGATGTGGTACCGTATACCTATAATATTGCAGCGGGGAGTATGGCACGAAAGGAGGGCGTAGCTATGAAAGAGGAATTGATGAAGAAACCCCTTTTGAGCAGAGGTTCTGTATATCGATTAAAATTAGAATTGGTGAACCAGTTTATCTATGGTGCGGACGAAGACCTTGGAATGGATTCTGAGGAGAAGCAGGAATTCCTTCGACTGGCCAAAGCAGAGAAGGGAATATCGAGAGAGGTTTTGGTTCCGGGCACCATGAATCTGCATGGGATGCATTTCATGATCCAGAAGCTTTTTGGCTGGCAGAACAGCCACCTGCATCATTTCTCTATTTCGGAGAAGGAATTTGATGCGCTCGCCGGCGGGAAGGTTGGAGGATGGCTCGATCTCTGTGGGGGGCTACTACATTTTCCGAACGAAGACTATTCGGATTTCTACTGGGATGATGACTATAAGCCGGAGCAGAGCTTAAAGACATGGCTAAGACGAAAGTACACCGGACCATACATCCAGAAAGCAGTATGCGACACGTATTATGATTCTCGGAAAAAGGTTGAAAATTTTAGAGCGCATTACCCGAAGTTCAAAGATAATGTGACATTGAAAAAAATGAATGATCAGAT
>CACZNS010000149.1 GCA_902782575.1 uncultured Lachnospiraceae bacterium | reverse complement strand
TTCCTTTGGGATCTCATCATAATACAGCGCCGCGATCGTATTTGCCAGGTGTGCGATCTCTTTCCGGTCCTCTTCCGTCTCCGTCGGGAGCCCAAGCATAAAGTAGAGCTTCACCTTGTTCCAGCCCGCGGAAAACGCCAGGGCCGAGCCCTCCATGATGTTTTCGGCGGTGATGCCCTTGTTGATCTTATCCCGCATCCGCTGGCTTCCCGCCTCCGGCGCGAAGGTAAGGGATCCTTTTTTATTATCCTGCACCTGCTCCATCATCTCAAGGAAAATATGATCGATCCTTAAGGACGGCAGGGATATATTGATGTATTTATCGCGGTATTCCGATACCAGCCATTTGACCAGCTCGCTGATCTTCGTATAGTCCGAGGTGGAGAGCGAGCTTAAGGATATCTCGTCATATCCCGTGGCTGCAAGGATGGCTCCGGCCTGGGCCTTCAGGGTCTCAAGGCTCCTCTCCCTCACCGGGCGGTAGATCATCCCGGCCTGGCAGAAGCGGCACCCCCGGATGCAGCCCCGCTGTACCTCAAGGACGGCCCGGTCCTGCACCGCCTTCACAAAGGGCACCACGGGCTTTAAGGGATAGGGTGCCTCATCCAGATCGGCGCAGATCTGCTTTACGATCCGGTCCGGTGCCTGTTCCTCCAGCTTTTTCAGCTCCTGAAAGGTCCCGTCTTCATGGTAGAGGGCCTCGTAAAACTGCGGAATGTAGCAGCCGGGGATCCGGGCAGCTGCCTTGAGGAAATCCCTCCTGCTCCCTCCCCTGTCCTTATTCTCAAGATACAGATCAAACAGGGCGTTGTACTGCGTTTCCCCCTCTCCGATAAAGATCAGGTCGAAGAAATCCGCGACCGGTTCGCTGTTGTAGGTACAGGGCCCGCCGGCAACGACGATGGGATCCTCTTCCCCCCTGTCCTTTGCCCTTAGCGGGATCCCGGACAGCTCCAGCACCTGCAGGATATTGGTATAGCACATCTCGTACTGGATCGTGATGCCCAGGAAATCAAATTCCTTTACCGGATCCTGGGATTCCAGGGCAAAGAGGGGGATCCCCCTTTCCCTCAGGATCGGATCCAGATCCGTCCAGGGGGAATATACGCGCTCGCACCAGACATCCTCCCGCTCATTGAACAAACTGTACAGGATCTGGATCCCCAGATGCGACATGCCGATCTCATAGACATCCGGGAAGCAGATGGCGTAGCGGAGCCGGATCTTATCCTTTTCCTTCATCACGGAGTTGATCTCTCCTCCGATGTACCGCTCCGGGTGCTCGACGGAAAGCAGGATCTCCTCCGGTAGTGCCGGTTTTCTCATCTCTTTCTGGCCTACTTCCTTCAACGCTGAGCGATCTCCTTCGTGATCTCGTCCCAGGTCACTCCCTTTTCGACCATCAGGACCATGGCATGGTAGAGCCAGTCGGCAAGCTCGTATTTCAGCTCCTCGGGATCCGGATTTTTCGCCGCGATGATCACCTCGGTGTTTTCCTCTCCCAGCTTCTTTAAGATCTTGTCGATCCCCTTGTCAAACAGATAGTTGGTATAGGAGCCCTCCTTCGGATGGGCCCTCCTGTCCACGATCACATCGTATTCCTTCTTGAAGACCTCCAGCGGATTGGTTTCGTCGAATTCCCGCTTCATCATCTCGTTGAAGAAGCAGGACCTGGCTCCCGTATGGCAGGCCGCGCCGATCTGCAGCACCTTTGCCATGATCGTATCGTTGTCGCAGTCGGCCGTCAGGGATTTCACGAACTGATAATGTACGCTAGTATCCCCCTTCGTCCAGAGCTCCTCCCGGCTCCTGGACCAGTAGGTCATCCGCCCGGACTCGATGGTCTTCTTAAAGGCCTCCTCATTCATGTAGGCAAGCATCAGCACCTCGCCGGTTTTGTAATCCTGGGCGATGACCGGAAGCAGTCCGTTTTCGTCCGTTTTCATCTCCTCCCAGGAGATGCGGCTTTCAAAGGTGTTCATCGGGATGCCCAGTCCCTTGCACTGGCGCTTGAAATCCATGAATTCATTGGCGCTCGTATCCAGGACACCGCCTGCCACACCCGCGACCTCGTATTTCCGCAGGATCGCGGCGCTCTCATGCAGAGTCTCCTTCTTCAGGAGGGGGATCAGGTCCACCGAGACCGGATTCGCGTTCTGCAGGCAGTTTTTCTCGATCCAGTCCATGCATTCATCCAGCTTCTCCTCCTCCACGAGGATCAGGAGGCTTGTATGGTTTTTGATCTCCGACTCTCCCGCCGCCATCTCTTCGGCGTTTCCCACACAGGCTGCGATCTTTTCCTTTCCGAAGCGCTTGGATACCTCCTCCGCCAGTTCGATGTTGCTCTGCTTGGAGAAATTCAGTGCCGCCTTGGAGCAGCCGGCATAGATCAGCTTTTTGATATCCTCCATCCGCTTGACGTTTCCCGCTCCGTATATGGGAATATCC
>CACZNS010000148.1 GCA_902782575.1 uncultured Lachnospiraceae bacterium | reverse complement strand
TTTCCACTGCGCGGAAACTTCGTGGGGATAAAGCAGACTGCACATAAAAACCGGGAGTTTCCACTGCGTGGAAACTTCATGGGGTTGAAGCGGAATGCACATAAAAACCGGGAGTTTCCACTGCGCGGAAACTTCGTGGGGTGCAGTACAGTGCGGGCAGGGTATGAAAGGAGCTGCGGTGGTTAGGTCTTTCGGAAAATTATCGGCAGAAGAAAAGCGGTACTGGATCCTCTTTGCGGGGATCACGCTGCTGTTTCTCGCGACGCGGCTGTTCAGGCTCGACCGGGTGCCCTTTACGGCATACGGGATGCATTTCGACGAGATGGCTGCGGCCTATGATGCCTGGTGCATCCAGGGCTGGGGAGTGGACAGGCATCTGGTGAGATATCCGGTTTATTTTATGAACACGGGGCCGGGTCAGAACGCGCTTTATACCTATCTTGCAGCCATCATATTCCGGCTGTTCGGCTTCTCCGTATTCAAGTACCGGCTCGTTGCCGTGATCTGTGCCTGCGGAGCCTATATATGTCTTTTCTTTCTCTCCAGGAAGCTTTTCGGGAAGGGAATGGAGTCTCTGATCCCCAACGCATTGATGACGATCATGCCTGTATTCCTCATGAGCGAGCACTGGGGGCTTGAAAGCTATCTTTTTTTGAGCTTTTCCACCATGTCCTTTTATTTCCTGATCCTTTCCATCGAAAAAAGGAAGACGGGCTATTATATCCTGGACGGTATCTTCTGGGGCATCACCCTTTATACCTACGGTGTGAGCTATGCGGTGATTCCGGGGTTCTTTGCCCTGGCTTTCATCTGCCTGATCATCCAGAAGCGGATGGACCTTAAGATGGCTCTGGCTACGGTGATCCCCATCATTCTTCTGGGGATCCCTCTTGCGGCACAGCAGCTGGTAATGATGGATATCATAGAGCCCTTCAGTATATTCGGAATGGACTTTCTGCAGATGGCAGATGCCAGGGTGAGGGAGATCTCGCCGGCCTTCATTCCCTACAATCTCCGTACCTCGGACTGGGTACTTCTGGTGAAGGATTATCTGCCCTACAGCAGCGTTCCGCAGTTCGGCTCCATCTATTATCTTTCCATTCCGTTTATGATCGCGGGGCTTGTCCTCTGCGCCGTAAGGACCTGGAGGTCTCTGAAAAGCAGGAGCTACGATCCTCTTGCCCTCCTGTTCCTCTTTTACCTCATGGCGCGGCTGATCTCTCTGATGACCTGGTTCGTAAATACCAATAAGGCGAATGAGCTTTATTTTCCCTGGATGATGTTTACGGCTGTGGGGATCGGGCTTGTGTGCAGGAAAACGGGGAAGAAATGGTGCCTTCCCGTGATCGCGGGTCTCTATCTCATCTGCTTCCTGCCCTTTGCCGTATGGGCCTATACGGGAGGAGAGAACAGCTGGAACAATATGACAAAGCCCATCGCCGAAGAGGATGTGCTGGTGGATATCCGCCTGGGGCTTGCCGCCAGGGAGGCCAAGAACCTTTGCGGAGGCAGGAAGATCCGGATGATCATCAATAATGTGGAGGGAAGATATCCGGAGGTCGCTCTCTTTACGGGAACTTCGCCCTACGATTTCAACGAGGAAGGATATGAGGAAAACGGATATGTCATCGGAGTGCCGGAGGAGCTGGACCTGTCCGGGGATACGGTATATCTGATCGAGGATGTGCTGCATCACATTACCGATTACCTGGTGGGAGAGGGCTTTACCAATCACGTGATGGAGCACGGCGGCTTTTCCATCGTGTATAAGGAGCTGTCACAAAATTAACCGCACAGGATGTGCAGCTATGGTGAATTGGATTATAGTAAATCTATATGTTTTTCATGGCCTGATAATAAAATAAAGCGAAAAATATAAATGAAAACCGCGAGAGTGAGAAGGAGCAGGCCTTGGAGGATCTGCAGAGAAGCATAAAGCGCTGGAATGTTTATACGGATGACCGGACTGGAGCTTCTCAGGTAAGTGATGATTATCTCATTTAATGGATGCTGTTCAATGGGGGATTGAGGGACGGGGGTAGTGGTCCGTTTTGCAGAAACAATATTTATGATGTCATGTGATATCACAGTATGATGTGTCAGGTATCCGGGGCCGATCACGGAAATCATTCCATGATCGGCTCTGCCAACCTGTGATCATCTGTTAAAATACGCTTTTATTCTCGTTCTTATGTTTTCACGAATATTTTCCCAGTACAGGGGATAGTCCAGACAATGCAGGCTTCCGGGACCGAAGGGATTCTCCAGA
>CACZNS010000147.1 GCA_902782575.1 uncultured Lachnospiraceae bacterium | reverse complement strand
TATCAAAGGAAAGATCGACAAGCTGATCGGCCTGAAGGAAAATGTTATCATCGGTAAACTGATCCCTGCCGGTACCGGTATGAAGCATTACAGAAATGTCAGACTTTCGACGGACGGAATGGTGATCGGCGACAGGATCGATTTTGACGAAGAGATCGGAGATTTTTCAGAAATGGAAGATGCGGATGATATCGACAGCGAGGAAGAAGCAGAAGTGATGGAAGACACGGTGTCCGTATCTGAAGAGGAATAAAGATCTTCTTGACATTAACCGTATCGGTGCATATAATTATCAGGCGTGCCTGAACGGCCGCTGAACAATGGCGGCACGTTTTAGCATAGAATAAAAGAAAGGAAAGAGGTGAAACTGAATGCCAACATTCAACCAGTTAGTCAGAAAGGGCAGACAGTCTGCTGTGAAAAAGTCGACGGCTCCTGCATTGCAGAGAGGATTTAACTCTCTTCGGAAAAAAGCGACTGATACAAAGTCTCCGCAGAAGCGCGGGGTCTGCACGGCAGTCAAGACTGCTACGCCGAAAAAGCCTAACTCGGCGCTGAGAAAGATCGCCAGAGTGCGTCTTTCAAACGGGATCGAAGTAACTTCCTATATTCCGGGCGAGGGTCACAACCTTCAGGAGCATAGCGTAGTCATGATCCGTGGCGGCAGAGTAAAGGATCTTCCCGGTACAAGGTATCACATTATCCGTGGTACGCTGGATACGGCAGGCGTCGCAAACCGGATGCAGGCCCGTTCCAAATATGGCGCAAAACGGCCGAAGAAGTAAAAAAGGAAAGCAGAGCGCTTTCATCAGGATCAGGTTGTGTTGGATTTAAGTTTTATCACTTTTCAGTTATAGATTTAAATACAGCACGAACACAAAACTGTTTTATTGTGAGTACCTATGGGCCCTGTGCCCATGAAGGAGGGAAGAAACGTGCCACGTAAAGGACATATTGTAAAAAGAGACGTTCTGGCAGATCCGAAGTATAACGATAAGGTTGTGACCAAGCTGATCAACAGCATTATGCTGGACGGCAAAAAGGGTGTTGCACAGAAGATCGTTTACGGCGCATTTGACAGAGTCGAGGAAAAGACAGGCAAACCGGCGGTAGAGGTTTTCCGGGATGCGATGAATAATGTAATGCCTGCTCTTGAGGTTAAGGCCAGAAGGATCGGCGGTGCCACATATCAGGTTCCGATCGAGGTTCGTCCGGACCGCAGACAGGCATTGGGTCTTCGGTGGCTGACGATGTATTCTCGTCAGAGATCAGAGAAGACAATGGAGGAGCGTCTGGCAAATGAGATCATGGACGCGGCAAACAACACAGGATCGGCAGTGAAGAGAAAAGAAGACGTACATAAGATGGCGGATGCCAACAAGGCGTTTTCACACTATCGGTTCTGATCACCAGGCAGGAAATGGAGGAAATATTCCTTGGGTAACGCGAAAGACAGAGAATATCCCCTGGAAAGAACCAGGAACATAGGGATCATGGCTCATATTGACGCCGGAAAGACAACGCTGACAGAGCGTATCCTGTATTATACAGGCGTAAATTACAAGATCGGTGATACACATGACGGTACGGCCACCATGGACTGGATGGCTCAGGAGCAGGAAAGAGGTATCACGATCACATCAGCCGCAACTACCTGCCACTGGACTCTTGAGAAGGACAACAAACCTGCGCCGGGTGCATTGGAGCATCGTATCAATATTATTGACACGCCGGGTCACGTTGACTTCACGGTAGAGGTAGAGAGATCGCTTCGCGTGCTGGATGGCGCAGTCGGAGTGTTCTGTGCAAAGGGCGGTGTGGAGCCTCAGTCCGAGAACGTTTGGCGTCAGGCAGACACCTATAACGTTCCGCGTATGGCTTTCATAAACAAGATGGACATTCTCGGTGCCAATTTCTACGGTGCCGTAGAGCAGATCCGCACGCGTCTCGGAAAGAACGCGATCTGCTGTACATTGCCGATCGGCAAGGAGGATGAATTCAAGGGGATCATAGACCTCTTTGAAATGAAAGCCTATATTTACACAAACGATAAGGGTACGGATATCCAGATCGAAGATATCCCGGAGGATATGAAGGATCTGGCGGAAGAGTACCATTCAGAGCTGATCGAAAAGATCTGCGAGCTGGATGATGATCTGATGGAGCAGTATCTGGAAGAAAAGACTCCGTCAGTGGAAGAGCTGAAGAAGGTTCTGCGCAAGGCGACCTGCGAATGTACAGCGGTGCCGGTATTCTGCGGCAGTGCGTACAGGAATAAGGGCGTGCAGAAGATGCTGGACGGTGTGATCGAGTATATGCCTTCACCGATCGATATCCCGGATATCACCGGTACCGATCTGGACGGCAATCCGGCTTCCAGAAAATCTTCCGACGAAGAGCCGTTCTCTGCTCTGGCATTTAAGATCATGGCAGATCCCTTTGTCGGCAAGCTGGCGTATTTCAGAGTATATTCCGGCATGATGAATTCCGGTTCCTATGTGCTGAATGCGACCAAAAACAAAAAAGAGCGTGTCGGGCGTATCCTGCAGATGCACGCAAATAAGAGGGCGGAGCTGGATAAGGTCTTCTCGGGTGATATAGCCGCGGCTGTCGGTTTCAAATTCACGACTACCGGCGATACGATCTGCGATGAGCAGCATCCGATCATCCTTGAATCAATGGTATTCCCGGAGCCGGTTATAGAGCTTGCGATCGAGCCGAAGACCAAGGCCGGCCAGGATAAGCTGGGTGAGGCTCTTGCAAAGCTGGCGGAAGAGGATCCCACATTCAAGCAGCATACAGATTCGGAGACCGGCCAGACGATCATTGCCGGTATGGGTGAGCTGCATCTGGAGATCATTGTTGACAGACTTCTGCGGGAATTCAATGTAGAGGCAAATGTCGGCGCTCCGCAGGTTGCGTATAAAGAGACGATCACAAAAGAAGTTGATATTGAGAGCAAATACATCAAGCAGTCCGGCGGACGCGGTCAGTACGGACACTGCAAGGTCAAGTTTGCACCCATGGACGCCAACGGCGAAGAGCTGTACAAGTTTGAATCTTCCGTAGTCGGAGGAGCGATCCCGAAGGAGTACATCCCCGCTATCGGCGAAGGTATTGAAGAAGCAATGAAATCCGGCTCTCTGGGAGGCTTCCCGGTGGTCGGCATTGCCGCAAACGTCTACGACGGTTCCTATCATGAGGTGGACTCGTCCGAAATGGCATTCCATATTGCGGGATCCATGGCATTGAAGGATGCGATGTCCAAAGGTGCTCCGATCCTGCTGGAGCCGATCATGAAGGTAGAGGTTACGATGCCGGAGGATTACATGGGAGACGTCATCGGAGATCTGAACTCCAGAAGAGGACGGATCGAAGGCATGGAGGATATCGGCGGCGGAAAGATGGTAAGAGCCTTTGTACCGCTTGCAGAGATGTTCGGATACTCGACGGATCTTCGTTCCCGCACACAGGGGCGCGGCAACTATTCCATGTTCTTTGAGAGATATGAGCAGGTGCCGAAGAATGTGGCGGATAAAGTCCTGAATAATAAAGGGGATTAAAGTAAAGAAATACTTGAAAATGTGCCATGTATGAAATATAATCAATCATATGCGGCATGGTTTGCGCCTAAAGAGAGGCGCACATGATTAAGGAGGATTTAAAGAAATGGGAAAGGCTAAATTTGAAAGAACTAAGCCACATGTAAACATCGGTACGATCGGACACGTTGACCACGGTAAGACAACTCTGACGGCAGCGATCACATCCGTTCTGGCAGAGAAGGCAGGCGGTACAGCTGTTGCTTTTGATCAGATCGACAAGGCTCCGGAAGAGAGAGAGCGTGGTATTACGATTTCTACAGCACACGTTGAGTATGAGACAGAGAACCGTCACTATGCTCACGTTGACTGCCCAGGCCATGCTGACTATGTCAAGAACATGATCACGGGAGCAGCGCAGATGGATGGCGCGATCCTGGTTGTAGCCGCTACAGACGGTGTTATGGCTCAGACAAGAGAGCACGTGCTTCTTGCCCGTCAGGTCGGCGTTCCTTACATCGTTGTATTCCTGAACAAGTGCGATATGGTCGATGATCCCGAGCTGATCGAGCTGGTCGAGATGGAAGTCCGTGACCTGCTGAATGAGTATGAGTTCCCGGGAGATGATATTCCGATCATCCGCGGTTCTGCTCTGAAGGCTCTTGAGGATCCTAAGGGCGAGTGGGCCGATAAGATCATGGAGCTTATGAGCGCTGTTGATTCTTACATCCCGACACCTGAGCGTCCGGTTGACAAGCCGTTCTTGATGCCTGTAGAGGATGTCTTCACGATCACCGGCCGTGGTACGGTTGCTACGGGCCGTGTAGAGCGTGGTACGATCCACCTCAATGACGAAGTCGAGATCATCGGTATCAGAGAAGAAGTTAAGAAGACAGTTGTTACCGGTATCGAGATGTTCCGTAAGCTGCTGGATCAGGGCGAGGCCGGCGACAACATCGGTGCGCTGCTTCGTGGCGTTGACCGTAGAGAGATCGAAAGAGGACAGGTTCTCGCAAAGCCGGGAACAGTTACCTGCCACACGAATTTCACTGCTCAGGTATACGTCCTGACGAAGGATGAAGGTGGACGTCATACACCGTTCTTCAACAACTATCGTCCTCAGTTCTATTTCAGAACAACTGACGTGACCGGTGTCTGCAATCTTACGGAAGGCACAGAGATGTGCATGCCTGGCGACAATGTCGAGATGACGATCGAGCTGATCCATCCCATCGCTATGGAGCAGGGTCTTACCTTCGCTATCCGTGAGGGTGGTCGTACAGTAGGATCAGGAAGAGTTGCTTCCATCATCAAATAAGGATAAATTGAAAAGATGATGCTTTTAGGGCTCCCGGAGTTTTTCCGGGAGCCATTTTTTGACTGTTTATTGTCGGAACCCGACATGATCCGCGGATAGAAGCATAATGGAGATGAAGGGGCTTCCTGGTTCTAAAAAAATCGAAAACGGTGTATAATGAACCGGCATATTATTCTACAGAAAAAGAAACTGATAAGATCATGAAGGGATCGACCCGGACGGAACAGAAAGATAAGGGGTGCAGGATGTATAAAGTAGGATTTATCGGATTCGGAAATATGGCACAGGCTTTGGCAGAGGGATTTTTGTCATTGGGAAAACTGAAGGTGGAGGAGGTCTGCGCATATGCTCCGCATCAGGAAAAGCTTAAGAAAAACTGCGGCAGGCTGCAGATCGCCGCAATGGATTCTCCCGGAAAGCTCGCGGAGGAATCCGATATTCTGTTTATAGCCTGTAAACCGCATCAGGTTGCGGATGTGCTGCAGGAGATCGATGAAAAGCTGAAAGGGAAAGCCCTTGTTTCCATCGCGGCAGGCTGGAAATACGAGCAATATGAAGAACTGCTCCATCATTCGGCACGTGTCTTATGTGTCATGCCGAATACACCCGCAATGGTCGGCGAGGGAGTGTTTCTCTTCGAAGAAAAATGCTCACTTGAGACCGGAGAAAAAGAATTCCTCACGGATCTGTTCGGGTCTGTCGGTATCGTAAAGGAGCTGCCGACGGAGCTTATGGCAGTCGGAACTGCGGTAACGGGCTGTGCGCCGGCTTTTGTGGATATGCTGATAGAAGCATATGCGGACGCGGCGGTTAAGTACGGTATGAAGAGAGAGGATGCCTATCCTTTGATCTCTAAGATGGTGCTGGGAACGGCAAAACTTCAGCTGGAAACGGGAATACATCCGGGCGTATTGAAGGATCAGGTATGTTCACCGGGGGGAACCACGATCTGCGGATGTGCGGCGCTGGAAAAAGCAGGCTTCAGAGGAGCCTGTATAGGGTCTGTCGATGCCGTGATGGAAAAGATAAAGGGAAGATAATAAAGAGATGGACAGGCTGAGAACGAATTATGATATGACGGTGAAGGCCTGCTTTCTGGGCTATATCGTTCAGGCTATCGTCAATAATTTTCTGCCGCTGCTTTTTCTTACGCTGCAGAGTACTTATGATATCCCGCTTGCAAAGGTGACACTTCTGATCACGGTGAATTTCGGTCTGCAGCTCTGTGTAGATCTGCTGTCCACCTTTTTTGTCGACCGGATCGGATACAGAAGCTCTATGATCCTTGCGCTGGCTTTTTCTTCGGCCGGATTTCTGTTTTTAAGCTTTCTTCCGGATCTGATGCCCTCTCCCTATACCGGCATCCTGATTGCGGTACTGTTTTATGCGATCGGAGGAGGACTTCTGGAGGTGCTGGTAAGTCCGATCGTGGAAGCCTGCCCGACAGATAACAAGGAAACTGCCATGAGTATGCTCCACTCCTTTTACTGCTGGGGACATGTCGGTGTGGTTCTGATATCCACTCTTTTTTTCTACCTTGCAGGGATCGAAAACTGGAGGATCATGGCAAGGCTCTGGGCGATCGTACCCTGCCTGGATCTGATCCTGTTTTTATTTGTTCCCATTGCATCATTGATCGAAGAGGGGGAAAAGGGACTTACATTTACGGAACTTGTTAAGAACAAGCTGTTCTGGCTTTTGTTTATACTGATGCTCTGTGCGGGAGCCAGTGAGCAGGCAGTCAGCCAGTGGGCTTCCACCTTTGTGGAGATGGGACTGAATCTCGGAAAGACCCTGGGGGATCTGGTCGGACCGACGATGTTTGCTTTTTTTATGGGGCTTTCCAGGCTGTTTTACGGAAAATACGGGGAACGGATCGATCTGAGAAAATTTATTTCCGGAAGTGCAGTTCTTTGCCTCCTGTCCTATCTGATGATCGCGTTTTCGCCCATTGCGGGAATCGGTGTGGCGGGATGCGCATTGTGCGGTTTTTCCGTCGGGATCCTCTGGCCCGGGATCTTCAGCACTGCTTCGGCTTCGATGCGAAAGGGCGGAACGATGCTTTTTGCTCTGCTTGCCCTTGCGGGTGACCTGGGCTGCAGCGGAGGGCCGACCTATGTGGGTCTTATTTCATCTGCGTTTGATAATGATTTGAAGATCGGGATCGGCTGTGCTGTAATCTTTCCGATCATGATCCTGATCGGAATGCAGCTATTAAAAAGATCGGAGCCGTGACACGGGAGTAATAATGGCATGTATATTAAAATCTGTGGATTAAGGAAGCCGGAAGAAGCGGAATATCTGAATCGTAACAGAGTGGATCTGGCAGGGATGGTATTGTTTCTGCCGGAAAGAAAAAGGAATATTACTCTGGCACAGGCAAAGGAGATCCGCGCAGCACTTGATCCTTCCATTCGGACTGTGGCTGTCACAATTTCTCCGACACTGGCGCAGGCAAGGCAGGCGGAGGAAGCAGGATTTGATCTGATCCAGATCCACGGGGAAATCCCGCCGGGCTACGCGGAACGGATCGGCATACCGGTGTTGAAAGCGTTTAACGTAAGGGATCTGGACCGGTTTGAGGAATACCGGAACGCGGAATACATACAGGGCTTTGTGATGGATGCGGCGGAACCGGGAAGCGGAAAAACCTTTGACTGGAATATTCTTAAGAGCCTGGAATGGGGTAAAAAGCAGTGTTTTCTGTCCGGAGGGCTGACGCCCGAAAACGTGCACCTTGCCATCGGGGAGGTGCATCCGGACGGAGTCGATGTGTCTACAGGTGTTGAGTTACCGGACGGATCGGGAAAAGACGAAGAAAAGATAGATCGATTTGTTGCGGCAGTCAGGGAAATCCATTATGATATAGGAAGCAACCATATTTAGGAATCGATCCAGGAAAAAACGTCCGGCGGACGATTTTCAGGCACGATTTTGCGCGCCGAGCGCTGCAGTGCCGGGTTTCAAGCTGTTAAGGCGGCATACAAAAGAAAAGAGGGACAAAAAATGATACCTGCAAATGAATTGGTAAGAGGTTACCGGCTGTTTGAAGAAGAGTACAACAAGGCGGCAGTCAGCGTACTGCAGAGCGGCTGGTATGTACTGGGGAAAAATGTCGAGAGCTTTGAGCAGGAGTATGCTTCGGCTCTTGGAGCCGACTGCTACTGCGCGGGAGTCGACAACGGACTCAACGCGATCAGGCTGGGGCTGTATGCCTGCGGGATCACTGAGGGAGATGAAGTGATCGTTCAGTCCAACGGATATATCGCAACCATGCTCGGTGTGACTCAAAACGGCGGAATCCCTGTTTTTGTAGAACCCGATAAATATCATAACATGGATCCGGATCGTATCGAAGAGGCGATCACCGATAAGACAAAGGCGGTACTGGTAACTCATTTGTACGGTCAGGCGACCCGGATGGAGAAAATACTGGATATCTGCAAGAAGCATGATCTGATGCTTTTTGAGGACTGTGCCCAGTCTCATTTTTCTTCCTATAAAGGAGTCAATACGGGATTATTCGGAACAGCAGGCTTTTTCAGCTTTTATCCGACAAAAAACCTCGGATGCTTCGGAGACGGGGGCGGCGTTGTATCAAAGGATAAAAAGCTGATCGAAAGGATCAAGGTTTTAAGAAATTACGGAAGCGATTATAAATATCATAATATCGAGCCGGGTTTTAATTCCAGGCTTGATGAGATGCAGGCGGCCTTGCTCAGGGTTAAACTGAGTCATATGGAGGAACTGCTTGCAAACAGGAGAAAAATAGCGGAGGCATATCTCTCCGGTATCAAAAATCCGAAGATCCGCCTGCCGGAGATCGTAGACGGGGCAGTGCCGGTCTGGTATCTCTTTGTGGTAAATGTAGAGGATCAGCAGGGATTCCGGGATCATATGCTCAAGAATGAGATACAGACAGACGTACACTTCCCGACACCGCCGTTCCTTCAGCCGGCACTGGAGTATCTGGGCCACGGAGAGGGCTCGTTCCCTGTGGCTGAAAAAGATTGTAAAACCGTTGTCTCTCTGCCGATGATGGATTATATGTCGGATGAGGAGATACAGAAAGTGATCAGGGTGGCAAATGAGTATGAATAAAAGAGAAAGCCGTCTGATCGATATCAGGCGCAATGTGGAAGCGGACGGCGAACTTCTGGTCGTGGAGGCGGAACAGTCCGTGCCTTTTCCGATCCAAAGGATCTTCTGGGTATGTAATGTGGTGAAGGGTGCCGAACGCGGAGCCCATGCGACAAAAAAAACCAGACTTGTCCTGATCCCGGTAAGCGGAAGCTGCGATGTCGAGGTGGATGACGGGAAGGAAAAAAAGACCTACCATATGGATGATCCCTCCAAGGGATTGTACATAGATGAAATGATATGGAGAACCATGAAGAACTTTTCTCCGGATTGTGTCATGCTTGCTGTCTGTGATCATCATTTTGAACCGGGCAACGAAACCTATGATGTATACGGGGAATATCTGAAAGCTTTGGAGGAAGAGGGGCTTTTATGAGTGAAGCACAGCGGATCTTCTTTGAGAAGCTGGAAGAAGACCTGCCGGATTCTTATAGCGAAAACCATTCCCTGGAGGAGATCTATACCTGGCTGGAGAAAAGAAAACAGCAGGTACAGGTCTCGCTCCGGCAGATCACGCTGGATGAATGTGATCCATGGTATTATGATCCTTCGGAAGGCTGTATTCGAAATAAGGGAAACAGCTTTTTCAGGATATACGGATTATCGGGATCGGAGAACGGGTCGGAGATCATTTCGCAGCCCGTCATCGAACAGGATGAGATCGGCTTTTTGGGGATCATATCCTGCAAGATCAACGGAACCTGGCATTATCTGATGCAGGCCAAGATCGAGCCCGGAAATGTCAATGTAGTGCAGCTGTCGCCGACCCTTCAGGCGACCCGGAGCAATTTTACCGCCCGGCACGGTGGGAAGAAGCCGGCATATCTTGACTTTTTTCTGCACATGGAGCCGGAGGATATTCTGGTCGACCAGATTCAGTCCGAACAGTCATCCCGTTTTTTACGAAAGAGAAACCGAAATGTCATCCTACGGCTCCGGGAGCCGATCGAGGAAAAAGAGAGCCACAGGTGGATGACTTTGAAGCAGATCAAGGAACTCCTGAAGCAGGATAACCTGGTCAATATGGATACGCGTACCGTTCTTTCCTGCATACCGTATGTACTGCTGGGACAGGAAGGTGATGTGCCGTTCAAAAACAAACCATATTTTTATAAGACTGCCTGGCGTATGAACCGGAAAACACTGGTTGAGCTCTATAAGCAGATAAATGATTACAAGATGTTCTCGGAACGTCATATCGAAAAGGTTCCTCTTTTCTCGCTTCCGGACTGGAGGATGGAACAGGGGGAGTTTGTCTGCGAAAGACCGTATCCCTTCAAGGTGATCTTTTGCGACATCAGAATCGGAGACCGGGAAGTGACGAACTGGCGTCAGCCTCTTTTTGCTGCGACGGGGAAAGCGCTTTTCGGATTATTTGTCTGCGATGACGATGGGATCATGAAATTCCTGGTAAAGATCCGGCCGGAGGCAGGCTGCTTTGATAAGGCGGAGATCGGACCGACTGTTCAGCGGGAGTGTGTAACGGACAGGGAACCGGATGAAGTGGAAAAGTATTTTCTGGAGAAGGTAGAAACGGGAGAGGATATCATAGCCGACCGGATCCTTTCGGAGGAGGGAGGACGTTTCTATCAGGAAGAAAACCGGAATCTGCTGATCTATGTCAGACAGAACGAGCTAAAGACCATGCCGCCCGGATATGTATGGAGCGACTACGGAACGCTGAACATGCTTACCCAGGTGAATAACTGCCTGAATATTCAGCTCAGAAATCTATTATCATTACTGGAGGTTTGAAAACGGTATGAATGATAAGGTGATACGGGTCGGGATACTGGGAGCGGCGGATATCGCGGCCAAGCGTTTCCTGCCGGCCCTTGCGGGCAATCCGCGGTTTCGGCTTGCGGGGATCGCGGCGTCCACGGCCGATGAGCGGGGAGACCGTTCCTATTCGGGATCGGATGAGGAAAAAAGCCTGAAGAAAGCGGAAGAACTGGCCGGACGCTTTGGAGGAAAGGTTTTTCGGGGGTATCGGAGTCTTCTCTCATCGGATGAGGCGGATGCGGTCTATATTCCTCTTCCGCCGGCTTTTCATACAAGGTGGGGCAGCGAAGCTGTAAACTCCGGGAAGCACATCTTTATGGAAAAGCCTTTCACAACCGGAAAAGAGGAGACCGGGAAGCTGATAAAGCTTGCGGAAGAGAAAGAAACGGCGGTCTTTGAAAATTACGGATTTGTCCTGCACGATCAGTTTTCCGAAATAAAAAGGCTTCTTCGGGAGGGCAGGATCGGAGATGTGAGACTGATCCGGGCCATGTTCGGCTTTCCCAGAAGGGCAAAGGGGGATTTTCGCTATATCAGAGCCTTGGGAGGAGGCGCCCTGCTGGACTGCGGCGGATATACCCTCAGGGCTGCAGCGGAGCTGATGGGAGACAATATCAGGGTAGTATCCGCTTCTCTGGGTCAGATCGCGGACTGCGACGCGGACGGATACGGAAGCGCCATGCTGACAGACGGCAGCGGCCTGACAGCCCAGATAGGCTTCGGAATGGATCAGCAGTATCGGTGCGAACTGGAAATATGGGGGCAGAAGGGAACGATCCGTGCAGACCGCATCTTTACGGCACCCGCGGATCTTACCGTAAAGATCAGTGTGGTAAGCGGGATGCAGGAGGAAAAAGTCGAAGTCGCTCCGGATGATCAGTTTTCAAAAGCACTGGACAGATTCTGGCAATGTACGGAAGATCCCGGGGTTAGAAAGCAGACCATGAAAGAGATCCTTATGCAGGGATCTCTTGTGGAGGAGCTGCAATCGGTTGCAAGCACAAAGCTGAGATGATATACTAAATAAGATTAGCTGTGACAGGGAAACCACTAAATATTGGATTCGGGCAAGAGGAGATCATGAAAACAAAGAAGCTTATCATTACCGGCTGCAACGGTCAGCTGGGGCGCGCGGTCAACAGGGTATTGGCGGGTAATACGGACTATGAACTGATCAATACGGATATCAATGCGCAGCGGACGCTGGACATCACCGATGTGGACGAGGTGATCCGGATGGTAAGCGATGAAAAGCCTTATGCCATTATTAATTGCGCTGCCTATACCGCGGTAGACAAACAGGAGGAGGATCAGGATCTGGCATACAGGATCAATGCCATCGGTCCCAGGAATCTGAGTATTGCCGCCGCCCGGGAGCAAGCAAAGCTGATACATATTTCCACCGATTATGTTTTTCCTGGAAACGCGGAAAAGCCGTATACGGAGTTCGACCGGACGGGGCCGGAGAGCGTGTACGGAAGGACGAAGCTTGCCGGCGAAGAATTTGTCCGGCAGTTTGCGGATCGCTTTTTCATCATACGTACGGCATGGCTGTATGGCGACGGACATAATTTTGTGAGAACCATGCTCAAGCTGGCGGAGAGCCATGATGAGGTCAGTGTTGTAAGCGATCAGCTCGGAACACCTACAAGTGCGAAGGAGCTTGCGAAATGTATCTGTGCACTTCTTCCTACGGATAATTACGGTTTGTTTCACGGAACCTGTGAGGGTGATACCAACTGGGCTTCCTTTGCGGAGAAGATTTTCGGGATGGGAGGAAAATCTGTTGCGGTACGAAGGGTGTCGACAGAAGAGTATAACGCGGCCCACCCTCAATCCGCACGACGTCCCGCCTATTCGATCCTGGATAACTGCATGCTCCGCCTGACCGATGCATTTCTTTTTGCGGATTGGGAAACGGCACTCCGGGAGTATTTTGAGGATGGCTGCAAATGAGCAAACTGTCGATCGTAGTGCCGGTATATTATAATTCCGATACGTTGGAGGATCTTTACCGGGATCTTGCCGAAAAGGTTCTGCAAAAGATCCCTGACCACGAGATCATTTTTACGGATGACGGGTCAGGCGACGATTCCTGGGAGATCATGAACCGGATCAGGGAAAAGGATCCGGAGCATGTCAGGTGCGTCAGGCTTTCCAGAAACTTCGGGGAGCACGCGGCCCTTTTTGCCGGACTTTCGGTTTGCACAGGTGACTGTGCGGTGACCAAGCAGGCGGATCTGCAGGAGGACAGCGCGATCATCCTTGAGATGTTCGAGAGCTGGAAAAAAGGAAACGATGTCGTGCTGGCAGTCAGAAACGGCAGAGAGGATCCCCCGCTGAAAAAGGCGGCAGCCGGTCTGTATTACCGCATCATCAACCGGTTTGTGGATAAAAACATGCCGGTCGGAGGCTGCGACTGTTATCTGATAGACCGTAAGGTGATAGAAGTATTAAAGATCCTGAACGAGAAAAATTCATCTCTGACTCTTCAGGTACTCTGGTCGGGATTCCGGACAGACCGGATCTATTTCCACAGAGATGAAAGGAAAACAGGGACTTCCAGATGGACGTTTGCAAAAAAGATCAAGCTTGCGATGGACTCTATGATGAGTTTTTCCTATGCGCCTATCAGAGCGATGACAACCGTGGGCGTGATCTTTGCGATCATAGCGGTGATAGGCATTATCCTGGTCTTTGTGGAAGCGTTGACGGTAGGAGTGCCGATCCGTGGCTGGGCTTCGCTTGCCTGCCTGAACCTGTTTACTTCCGGTGTGCTGATGCTGATGATGGGAATATTGGGAGAATATGTATGGCGTACTCTGGATGCATCCCGCAGCAGGCCGCCATTTGTGATAGATGAGATCCGGGATTCGGACAGCGGCGAAAAGAACCGCACAGAGAGATGATTGATTTAAGAGAGCTTCTTTCAAACAGGCTGCTCATAGCTGCCGTATGCAGCTGGGCTTCGGCGCAGGTGATCAAAACGATCATTAATTTTGCCCTTACCAGATCCTTCAGTCCGGAGCGGCTGATCGGTTCCGGCGGTATGCCCAGTTCACACTCCGCCTTCGTAACGGCGCTGGTATCTTCCGCAGGGATCCATTACGGACTTGGCTCTGCGGAGTTTGCGATTTCCTTTGTTATGGCGTTTATCGTAATGTACGATGCAGTGGGAGTCCGTAGGGAGACGGGAAAGCAGGCAGAGCTTTTAAACGAGATCATGGCGGTCTTTCAGGATTATGAAGGCTTTCCTTCGGCAGAGGACAAGCTCAAGGAACTGGTGGGGCACACTCCGCTGCAGGTTTTGTTCGGAGCGATCCTGGGAATCGTTATCGCGTTTATCATAGGATAAATAAGCTCAGAGATTTTTGTACGGGTACGGACAGATTCAAGAAAGGAAACAATACAAATGAGACATGTTGCATTGATCACCGGTATTACAGGTCAGGACGGATCCTATCTGGCGGAATTTCTGCTGGGCAGAGGATATGAAGTGCATGGTATCATCCGCCGTCAATCAAGCATCAACACAGTCCGGATCGATCATCTTTATTATAATAAAGAGATCAAGGACAAAACCTTCTTCCTGCACCATGGGGATATGACCGATTCCAGCAATCTGAACCGTCTGATCGAGCAGATCCAGCCGACGGAGATCTATAATCTGGCGGCTCAGTCACATGTGGGAGTTTCATTTGAGGTTCCGGAATACACGGCGGAGACCACGGGGATCGGAACATTGAGGATTCTGGATGCGATCAAGAAATCCGGCGTGAAATGCCGTTTTTATCAGGCTTCTACATCGGAGCTTTTCGGAGGACTTCCGGATACCGCTCCGCAGTCGGAAAAGACACCTTTTTATCCGAAGAGCCCGTATGGGGCGGCTAAGCTTTATTCATACTGGATCACGGTTAATTACAGGGAGGCTTACGGGCTTTATGCCTGCAACGGGATCCTGTTCAATCATGAATCCCCGAGACGCGGCGAGACATTTGTGACAAGAAAGATCACAAGGGCGGTAGCAAACATCGCAGCCGGAAATTATGAATCGTTTTCGCTCGGCAATCTGAACGCGAAGAGAGATTGGGGTTTTTCCGGAGATTATGTCGAGGGAATGTGGCTGATGCTGCAGCAGGAAAAGCCAGGGGATTATGTACTCGCAAGCAACGAAACCCATTCCGTCAGGGAATTTGTGGAGCTGGCGTTCCGGGAGATCGGAGTCGAGATCCAGTGGCGAGGCTTTGGGGTCAACGAGAAGGGTTATGATGCCAAAACAGGAATCGTCCGGGTGGAGGTTAATCCGAAATATTTCCGGCCGGCTGAGGTGGAGCTGCTCTGGGGAGACAGCAGTAAAGCGGAAAAGGAGCTCGGATGGAAGCGAAAGGTAGATTTCCCGCATCTCGTGTCGATGATGGTGGAGTCTGACATGAAAGATATCGCTGGGATGACACCGGAGGAATATAAAAGTGGAAAGTAATTCAAAAATCTATGTTGCCGGTCACCGGGGACTGGTGGGCAGTGCGATCGTAAGAAATCTGGAAAGCAAGGGCTATACCAATATCATTACCCGCACACACAGCGAGCTGGACCTGACCGTTCAGGCGGATGTGTTTCGCTTTTTCGAGCAGGAAAAGCCGGAATACGTGGTTCTCGCCGCGGCGCATGTCGGAGGGATCAATGCGAATCAGACTTATCCGGCGGATTTTATTTATCTGAATTCGATCATCCAGTGCAACGTGATCAAGGCATCTCATGATACCGGAGTGAAAAAGCTTCTGTTTCTCGGGAGTTCCTGCATCTATCCCAAGATGGCGCCTCAGCCGATCCCGGAGAATGCCCTGCTGACAGGACCGCTCGAAACGACGAATGAAGGCTACGCGGTAGCGAAGATCGCCGGGCTGGAAATGTGCAAATTCTTCAAAATGCAGTACGGAGATGACTTTATCAGCTGCATGCCGACCAATCTGTACGGGCCGAACGACAATTTCAATCTGGAAAACAGTCATGTGCTTCCTGCCCTGATCCGGAAATTTGATGACGCAAAGAAGAACGGATCACAGTCTGTGGAGCTCTGGGGAACGGGGAGCCCGTTGAGAGAATTCCTGTATGTGGATGATATGGCGGATGCCTGTGTTTATCTTCTGGAGCATTACAGTGGTCTGGAGCATGTCAATATCGGAACCGGCAAGGAGATAACGATCAGGGAGCTGGCGGAGCTTGTGCGCAGGATCACGGGCTTTAAGGGAGAGATCGTATGGAATTCCGATATGCCGGACGGAACGCCGAGAAAACTATTGAATGTGGATAAGCTGCATGAGATCGGCTGGAAGGAGAAGGTGTCTCTGGAAGAAGGGATCCGTAAAACCTACGAGTGGTATCAGAGCCGGGATGAGAAGGATCTTAAAAAATGACTTTAATCCTGCTGGCATGTCTGGGGCTGTATCTTCTTGACAACAGAAAGATCAAAATTGCATTAACCTGTTTGTTGCCGGCATTCGTCATATTGCCGGCATTTTTCAGAGTGGAACGGCTGCAGGGTTTTTCTTTCTATGCCGGAATGATCCTGATCTGCGCGGCGCCTGTTCTGGAAAAGATCCTTGAGGGCATTTCCGTCCCCGAAAAGAACAGGGAAACGGTTCCGGCTGCTGAGACAGGGGAGGAGGATATCTTGGATAATCGGAAAAAATGGAGAATGTTGATAGCCGGATATATTCTGTTTGCGCTTTTTGCTGTCTTTGCAGTGGTTTCGATCATCAGACTGAACAGCAAGATCAACAGTATTTATGATTTTTCGAGAAATCAGCAGATTATGGCGGAGGAACAGCAGAAAACGATCGAAACGCTCACAAGGGAGCTGTCGGAGCTGAAGGATTCGAAAAAACAGGAAAACAGGAACGGAGAATGATATGCTGCAGGCCGGTATTGCCTCGATCATGATCTTTTTTAACTTTATACTGTACTTTGTGTTCGGTTCCCTGCTGGCACCGGTCAGCGGAAAAAAAGAATTTTCCGTAACGCGGACTGTGTTTGCCGGATTTTTTTTGTATTATACGGTCTTTACCGCGTTTTGCATACCGGCTATGCTGAAGTGGAAGCCGCTGTCATATCTGGCGGGGATCTGGGCCGCAGTGATGGTGGCGGCCTTTGCAGCCGCAGCCGCTCTGGCGTTCAGAAAATGGAAGGCCGCGGTGCGCAGGATAAGGAAGTACGATCCGGGACATTGGGGGTTTCTCGCGGGGGTTTTTATCTTAAGTGCTGTCCAGGCTTTTATCATCATCTACAATTATCAGTTTACCCTGGATGCTGCCTATTATGTCGCAAACGTTGCCACATCTCTTCAGACGGACAGTATGAATATCTATGATCCTTATACCGGAAACTGGCAGGATCATTTTCAAATGAGATATTTCTTTTCCGATTTTTCCATCAATGATGCCGTACTCTGCAGTCTTTTCAGGATTCCGCCTCTGGTCTGGTGCAAGACCACAATGGCCGGAACGGCGGTTTTTCTGACCAATATGGTATCGTATATGATCGGGAATAAGCTGTTTGGGGGGGAACGGAAAAAAGTGTTCCTGTTTCTCCTGTTTACGGAGATCATGAACTTCTTTTTCATTACGATCTATACAACATCCGAATTTCTGGTGGTCAGGACCTGTGAAGGGAAATGCCTTCTGGCAAATGTCGTATTGCCCGGGATCTTATATCTGTATCTTGATCTGACGGAGAATACAAGGGATCGGAACAGCTGGCTGCTTCTGCTGTTAGTCTGTCTAGGCTCCTCAGCGCTTTCCAGCTCGTCCAATATGCTGATACCCGCTTCGATCGGAGTCACGATCCTTCCGCTTGCTGTGGTGAAGAAGGACTGGAGAGTGGTACCGAAAGCGATCGGCTGCATGGTGCCGTGCGTTTTGCTCATGCTGGCATATGTGGCTTATGTAAAAGGATTGTACGTGATCTACACGTATCCGAGGTAGTCAATGCAGAGTTTGAATATAGCCGAAGCCGGCTTTTCATATATTTTCCGATGCGTCGGATATTATTCGGAAGGATGCAGCTATCTGCTTCTGTATGTTCTGTCCCTGTGCTTTCTCTTTCTGAAGGCGGACAGGCGTCTCAAACGGGTTTTTCTTCCGCAGGCCCTGATGCTGCTGCTTACCATCTACAATCCTGTTTTTCCGGTGCTCCTGAACAGCATCTTTGATGTGAATAAAGAATATTACCGGTTTCTATGGATCACACCGGTGATCATAGTGACAGCTTGCGCAGGGGCTGTCCTGGTATATGATTGTGCGGGAAATGCCGTTCGAAGGGCGGTGACGACAGCGGCGCTGATCCTGTTGATGATCACGGCAGGCTCCTTTGTCTATTCGGGCGGATATGTAAAAGCGGAAAATATCTATCAGATGCCCTCCGAGCTGCTGCAGGTGGCGGACATCCTCCACAGGGATTCGGACACGGAATATCTGAGGGCAATGTTTGAATATGATTATCATATGCAGATCAGGCAGTATGACCCCACGATCCTGCTCCCCTGCGACAGAGACACCTATATGGAGGCCGTTTCCGGAAAGCTGGACCCGGAGATCGTGGAAGAGGAGGAGAATGCTTCCGGCAGGCTTCTTGAGGTCATTGCCCTGGGTATGAGGATTGACGAAGAGGATTTTCGGGAGGCTCTTGAGTCTACCGCCACGGAGTATGTTGTAATCTCCAATGCGAATCCTGCCGCAGTATTTTTAACGGATGCCGGACTGAAACTGGTGGGGACGACGGCGGGCCACCGGATATATCGTTATGACATGAAAGAGCCGCAGGTCTTCCAGCCGGAGGACTACAGCGGAATATGGGAACTGGATTCAGCAAACGGAATACAGATCAGATGGCCGAATTAACTGTATTTACACCGACTTATAATAGAAAAAGTCTCTTGAAAAGGGTCTATGAGAGTCTTCTGAGGCAGACGGACAGAGAGTTTATCTGGCTGATCGTAGACGACGGATCGGATGACGGGACCGAAGAGGCCGTGAAGAGCTGGATCAGAGAGGGAAATCTCACGATCCGGTATTATTACCAGAAAAACGGCGGGAAAATGCGGGCACATAACCGGGGTGTGAAGGAATGCGACACTCCGCTGTTTGTGTGTCTGGATTCGGACGATTATTTTACAAAAAATGCTGTCAATGATATATTGGAGACGTGGGCAAAGGCACGCGATGTGAGGCGGTGTGCGGGGATCATCGCCCATAAGGGAAGCGATGAGGAACATACCTTATACGACGCTCGGTTTCCGGATCATGCGGATACAACTCTGAAGTCACTCTATGAGAGAGGCTTTGACGGCGAGACGACCCTTGTGATACGGACAGAGCTGCTGAAGCAGAATCTTTTTCCGGAGATACCCGGGGAAACCTATGTCCCGGAGGATTATGTATATGACAGGATCGACAGGAGACATCAATATGTGATCCTTCCGAAGATCCTGACGGTATGTGAATTGGTTCAGAGCGGCTATTCGGACAGGGTGGATCTGCTCCGGCAGGAAAATCCCACAGGCTGGCTTCTGTATTACGGACAGCGTGCGGTTCAGACAGGCTGGTCCGTACGAAAGCTGAAATACGCTTCCCACTATCTGAGGTTTGAACCGCTGGTTGACAGGAAATACAGACGGATGCAGTCTCTTCCTTTGCTTCTCAGACTGGCGGGAATACCGGGTGCCCTGATCTTGATGCTGAAAAGGAAGCTTTAATGAAAACGCAGGATGCGCTCAGAAGATTATATCTGCTGGCAACGGCAGCGATACTGGTCGCGGTCGAAACGGCCATGGCTGTGTATGTCATGAGTGAATATTACAATCCGCAGTTCAGGACTCAGCTCTATTTTCGTGGGCATGTGCTTATGGCCGGGATCTATGCCGTGATGCTGATCTTTGTGGGAAGAGTGTTCGGAGGCCTGCTGGTAGGAGTCAGAAAAAGCGGGGAAGTTATTTTTTCCCAGTTTTTTACGCTTCTCTTTGTCAATACCTCATTTTATGTATTGATGATGCTGCAGTCCCTGAAGTTTCCGGATCCGCGGCCCCTGATCCTGATGCTGGTCATCCAGATGACAGCGGCTGCCCTCTGGATCTTTTTTATGGGGAACCGGTACAGGGTGCTGTTCCGGCCCTATGATGTGCTGCTCATATATCAGGGAGATTCGATCAGGGATTTCAGGGAGAAGCTGGATACCCGGACAGATCATTTTCACGTGGAGGAAGCGATATCTGCAGAGGAGGCTCCGGAGAGGATCCGGGAGAAGATCGATCGGAACAATACGGTGATCCTGTGGGATATCCCGACGGAGAAACGCAACCGGATCTTTAAATACTGCTATGAAAATTCAAAGCGGATCTATGTAATGCCGAAGATATCGGATATCATCCTGAACGGGGCAGCTCCGGTGCATCTGTTTGACACGCCGCTGCTTCTGACGGAGGGGAATCCGCTGGAATATGAGGAAAGGGTCATCAAACGGCTGTGGGACATCCTGTTCTCTCTTTTCCTGATCATCATTCTGTCACCGCTTATGCTTTTGACGGCGATCCTGATCAAGTGCTCTGACGGCGGTCCGGTTCTTTACCGGCAGATACGCTGCACGAAAAATGCCAGACAGTTTAAGATCCTGAAGTTCCGGAGCATGATCGTGGATGCTGAGAGGCAGGGAGGTGCTCAGCTGGCAAAAGAAAAAGACCCCAGGATCACACCGGTCGGGCATGTGATCCGGAAGACCAGGATCGACGAGCTGCCGCAGCTCTTTAATGTGCTGAAGGGAGATATGTCCTTTGTGGGGCCGAGGCCGGAGAGGCCGGAGTTTATTGAAGAATATATGCGTGATATGCCGGAATTTTCCTACAGGATGAAGATCCGGGCCGGGATCACCGGTTATGCGCAGCTGTACGGGAAGTACAATACCAAGCCGTATGACAAACTGAAATTCGATCTGTATTATATGGAGCAGTATTCACTTTGGCTGGATGTGAAGCTTATGATCCTTACGCTGAAGATCATATTTACAAAAGAGAGTACAGAAGGAGTAAAAGAGGATGTCACAGCATCTGGTATCGATCATCGTACCGGTACATAACGCAGGGAAATTCATCTATGACACAATACAGTCTGTGCTGGCCCAGACATTCGACGATTATGAACTGATCCTGGTGGATGATGCGTCTACAGACAGCAGCCTGAAGATCATGAAGGAATTTTCGGACCGTGATAATATCCGCATCATCGAATCCACCACCCCCCTCGGAGCTGCCCGAGCCAGAAATACCGGGCTGGATGCCGCGGAAGGAAGGTATGTCTGCTTTCTGGATGCGGATGATCTGTGGGAGCCGGAAAAGCTGGAGATACAGGTCGGCTACATGAAAGAAGAAGACATAGCCTTCAGCTTTACGGGATATGAGTTTGCCGATGAAAACGGCGTGAGTGTGGACAGGATCGTCAGGGTGCCGAAGCGGATGACATATCGTAAGGCACTGAAAAACACGACGATCTTTACCAGCACGGTAATGTTTGATACGACAAAGGTTCCGGTCGGACTCATCCGGATGCCGGATGTACCCAGCGAGGATACGGCCACATGGTGGCAGATCTTAAAGAGCGGCTATACGGCCTACGGGATCAATCGGGCTTTGACGCTTTACCGGAGAAGCAGCCGGACGCTTTCCTCCAATAAACTGACTGCCATAAAACGGATCTGGAATCTGTACCGGAATGTGGAGGGACTGGGACCGGTGTACAGTGCATGGTGCTTCTGTTTTTATGCCATGCATGCGGTCGGGAGGAGATTATGACACCGGTATCGGTGCTGCTATCCGTTATGGATCCCGACGACAGTCTTCATTATCTGGAGCTGCTGAATATCAGGACAGATGCCGTTATAGTGAATCAGTGCGGCAGGGATGATGAGGAGCGGTTTGAGAAGGACGGAAACAGGACGATCATACGCCGGACTTCACAGCGGGGGCTGAGTAAAAGCCGGAATATGGCACTTTCGCTTGCGGAAACGGACTGTGTGATCTTTTGTGATAATGATGTGCGGTATACCGATCAGGCCTTTTCGCAGATCAGGGAAGCATTTGAGAGATATCCGGATGCGGGGATTCTGGTTTTTTTCGTGGAGAGGCCTGAAAGGCATGAGCCGGTGTATAGGAAAGAAACCCGCATGGACCGGCTGCATATGATGAAGATCTTCTCGCCGGAGATCGCCGTAAGGAAAAGCCTGATCGGGTCGCTCAGGTTTGATCCGGACTTCGGAGCGGGAGCCAGATACACCATGGGTGAGGAGAATATCTTTCTGTTTGAGGCAAGGCGGCGCGGGATCAGGGTGGTTTACGTTCCGGTCCGGATCGCAGGCCTGATCCCGAATGAATCGTCCTGGTTCACAGGATATCATGAAGATTTTTTCAGAAGCAGGGGAGCCGGATATGAAGCGATGGAGCCTTCCTGGTGGTTTCTGCTTTCCCTGCAGTTTCTGATCCGAAAACGGAAGCTTTACGGAAAGGATATCTCATTTACCCGGGCGTTTGCCCAGATGAGGAAAGGACGCGAGGAATACAGAAGCTTTATTCGCAGCAGAGATGGCAGATAATAAAGAATTCAGGGTTTTTATCATTGGGGATCACACCAGCGGTACGGGTCCGGCGATCGTAACGAAGGAGCTGATCAGGGCGATGCCGAAGGGTACGATCAGCCTGAAAACGATGAATAAACTGTCCAGAGCCCTGGAGATCGCACGCGGGATACCGGCTGCTGATGCCGTTCTTTTTTCCGGTTATTCCAGACAGAATCTTTACGGGATGCGGCTGGCGCATTTCTTCGGGAAAAAGTGTGCGTATCTGATGCATGGCTGCGTGGAATACGAAAATGAGATCAACAGGGTTCCGGATGCCGCCATGGCAAGAGACGAGAGAAGGATGCTGGCGGGAGCGGATCTGATCCTGGGAGTTTCAAGGCAGTTTGAGCAATGGCTGAAGGAGCGGTATCTCGCTTATAAGGATAAGATATCCCATCTGACCAACGGGATCGACTGGGAGCTCTTTACGGAGTCTGCGGGCGATCAGACGAGGGATCCCCGCGGGATCATCAGCGTGGGCGGAGGAATGCCCAGGAAGAAGATCGTAAATCTGTGCAAGGCACTTCAGAAGCTTAAGGATGAGGGTCTGGACGGACTTACATTGACAGTGGCGGGAGATGAGGGGGCCGACAGCGGAGAGATCGATTCATTTGAATTTGTCAATAATGTCGGTCTGGTTCCCCATGAGAAACTGATAGAACTGTACCATAAAAACAAACTGTTCATACAGAACAGCTGCTTTGAGACATTTGGCCTGGCGCCGTTAGAAGCGCTGCTCTCCGGAGCGGATATCCTGGTTTCCTCAAAATGCGGAGTACTTTCCGTGATCAAAAAAACGGAGCCGCAGGATATAATCGGAGATACGGAAGATATATCGGAGATCGCGGAAAAGATAAAAGCTCTGCTTTCTTCCGAAAATCATACCAGGCTGATCTGTGAACTGGATAAGGAGTCGACTTCATGGAAGAGACGATCCGAAGAATTGATGAAGCTCATGAAGGATCTGGCAGGATCCGGGAATATCTGACCTGGATCCCGATCGGGATCCTGATCATATTTTATGCGGGAACCTGGAGTTCGCCGTTTTTTTACCATATCACGGAACGCTATAATTCCCTGATCATTTTCATAGCACTGGCTATGCTTTTTTTCATAAAGATCGACTGGAAGAAGCGGCTGCTGCAAAGGGATAAGATGTTGTATGTGCTGATCGCCGCTTTGCTGATCGCTGCCTTCAATCTCTTTTGGATCGGCTCCAATAAAGGCTGTATCCTGATCCTGGCGGATTTTCTGCTGATCCTTTACATGAGCAGCGAGATCCGGATATCCGACCTGCAGAGGAAGGTGCTGACAGGATTCTTTCTCCTGATGTATTTCTCCTGGTTTGTATACGACAGGGCATATTCCTATAATGCCAATACCGGTGCGACCTACACGGTCTTTACGCTGTTTGCGGCGTTGTTTGCATTAAAAAGTCTGACCGACAGAAAGGAGATCTATGGCTATTTCATCGTCATAGCCTTTTTGCGTACCGGTACTCTGGTGCTGTGGCATCTGGCAAGAGGTGCCTTTTTTGCGCTTGTCTTTTTCGTTTTCTTCTATGCGCTGTTTTACCTGATGAGACCGGATCGCTTCAAAAAGGCCTATATCTTTTTGTGCTGTTTTGCGGTATTCGGCTCGCTGCTTTTTGTGTGGTGCTATGTACAGCTTTCTGCGACCGGATTTAATGCGAGGATGCCATTCTTTTATAAAAACATTTTTTCCGGACGTGAGCAGATCTGGAAAGAAATATGGGATATGCTGAAGCAGCATCTTCTGACCGGGATCGGATCGGGCTATGAATTGAAATCGTTCTTTGAATACAATATTCATAATGCGATGTATGATATCCTTGCCGTACACGGGCTGATCGTATTTGCCCTGTCTGCGGTGCTCATCATCAGAAGGCTCACGGAGGCCGGGAAATACGCCTGCACGGATACACATTCCAGAATAGCGGAAGCGGCGGTGTTTGCGATCTTCTTTGAATCGTTTATCGATATGGATCTGATGTGGGCAGATTATTCGCCGGTATTGCTGTTCCTGTTTCTGGAGGTGTTCCGTGGCAAGAGACGGGAAAACGTCTAAAACATCCTATCTGCTTCATAATATGGCCCTTTTCACGGTCAGCAATTTTGTATCGAAGATCCTGGTTTTCCTGCTGGTACCCCTGTATACCAACGTGCTTACGGAAAGCGAGTACGGTATCGCGGATGTGATGCAGTCCACCCTGCTGCTGCTGGTACCCCTGCTTTCCATGAATGCGGGCGAGGCGGCACTGCGTTTTGGACTGGAGGAGACCGGCCGAAGGGGAAGCATCCTGAAAAGCGGTCTGAGGGCGGTTTTCTATTCCATGGTTCCCGTACTGCTCGTCTGTGCGGCTGCTATTCTTTTGCCGGTCGATCATCAGCTCAAGGTTTATCTTTCGCTGTTTGCGATCCTGTTTGTGTGCAATGCTCTCTATGAGTTTATGCTCCTTTTCTGTCAGGGACTGGAAAAGGTGCAGGTTATGATCACGGGCTCGGTATCCTGTACGATCCTGGTGATCGTATCCAACCTGTTTTTTCTGCTTGTACTGAAGATCGGACTGTACGGATACCTGTATTCCCAGATGATCTCCTTTGCCGGAGCCTCGGTGATCCTTTTCGTTTTAAGCGGGAGCGCGAAGCTGCTGAAGGAAACGGAGGACCTTTCCCTAAGGGAGGAGATGCGGCGGTACGGGAGATCGATGCTGCTGTATTCCACCGCAAGCTGGATCAACAATGCCGTAGACCGTTACTATATCCTTTTCATGCTCGGGCCCTACCAGAACGGTCTGTACGGCGCGGCATATAAGATCCCCGCGATCCTTACGGTGTTTCAGAGGATCTTTGCACAGAGCTTTCAGATGTCGGCTACCAAAAGCTATAAGGAATCGGACAGCGTCAGGTTTTTTTCGGAGCTGTACAGTCTTTACAATGCCGTTATGGTATTGGGCTGCGCGGCGCTTCTGTTTTTCCTGCGGCCGATCGCGGCCTTCATGTTTCGGAAGGGCTTTTTCGCTGCCCGAACACTGGTTCCGCCGCTTCTGATGTCCGTGATCTTCGGCGCGCTGAACGGATATCTGGGCTCGATCTGCTTGGCCTACAAGGACGGGAAGAGTATGGGGGAGGCAACCGGAACGGGAGCAGCGGTAAATCTGATCCTGAACTGGGCCGGCATCCGGCTTTTCGGTACCATCGGGGCTGCGTTTGCTACACTGATCTCCTATTTTCTGATGTTTGTGATCGCTTTTGTAAAGACCGGAAAGCATGTGCGGCTTAAGGTGCATTTCTGGAAGGATATGGGCGCTTACCTTCTGCTGGCGGCTGAGTCCGTGCTTGTGATCCGCGAGCTGCCGGGGGGATGGATCTGCAGTGCGGTGATCCTGATCGTTCTGGCCGTTTTCTATCATGAGGAGTTTCGGAAGGTGTATCTAAAAATACTGGGAAAGGCGGTAGGGAAATCTGGAAAAGCTTAAAGAAAAGGGCGGATGGATCTTTGCCGCGGTTTTTATCTATCTTCTGCTGACCTCCTTCCTGGATCAGCGGTTGTATGCGGCTGCGGGAAAATATGCCTCTCTCTTTTTTTTCATCGCGCTGGCTCTGATGCTTCTGCCGTATCTGCCGGAGCTGATCAAAAAGGAAAGAGCCGGGCTGCTCCTGATCGTTCTGACGGGTGCCCTTACGATGCTGAATCTGATCCTGGTACATTCCAATAAAGGCGCGGTGCTGATCCCTTCTGATCTGGCGCTGCTCTGCCTTGTCTGCCGCATAGTGAAGCCGGGGGAAAAGATTCTTCGGATAACGGCGGCTGCGGGAAGCGTTCTGACGGTCCTCTGGTATCCGGCCGTAAAATGGTCTTATAACTTCAACATGGCAGGACTGACCTTCATGCTTTTTATGATGATGGGGATCCTGTATCTGGAGTATGCCGGAAAAGAAAGGAAGATCGCCGGTCTCCGTCCGATCCAGATCCTGATGTATATAACGGCGCTGTTCTATGCCACTCTGTACCATTCGCGCTGTGCCATGGCCGGTATCCTGGTGTTTGGGATTTCTTTGCTTTTATCAAAGAGGATCCTTCGCTCCCGGGCTCTGTATGCGGTCATCTGCTGCCTCCTTACCTTCGGGAGCATAGTTTTTACCGCATTATACGCGGCGGCAGGCAGAGCGGGCATAAATGTGAGGTTTCTTTATAAGGATCTGCTTTCCGGAAGGCAGGATATCTGGAGCGAGCTGTGGGATGCCTTTTTAAGGCATCCGTTCACGGGGATCGGATCATCTTATGAATTAAAAAGCTTTGAGATATTTGAGGTTCATAACGGACTGTTTGATATTCTGGTGGTCCATGGCGTGATCGTTTTTCTGCTGGTAGTCATACAGCTCCTTACCGCGCTCCGGGGCGCCGGGCGGGAATACTCAACGATCAGAGCGATCGCTGTTTCGGCGGTGTTCGGGATGCTTGCAGCCTCGTTTTTTGAAAATTTCTTTACGGTACCTCCCTATTCGGCCTTCTTTCTCTGCTTTCTCTTTGTGACCCGTCCGGAGGATGGACGGGATGCCGATCGATAACGACAGGTGTTGTGGGGATGGGAGATGACGGGTACCATATCTTGTATCAAAGCGAGTCCTTTGGTATAATAGTAAAGTTATGAAGAGACTGATCTCAAACAAACAGCTGCTGATCCGGCGGATCGGCCTGATCACATATGATATACTCGCGGTAATGGCATCCTGTGCATTGGGACTTCTGATGCGCTTTGACATGAGCTATTCCGAACTGCTGCAAACGCCCGGAAGTGCACTCTGGATCGAGCATATCTGGCATTATCTCCCGATCGGTATCATTTCCACGATCATTATCTTTTATCTGTTCCATTTATATACAAGTCTGTGGACTTACGCAGGGATGCCGGAAATGTCATCACTGCTCTCGGCCTGTGTGATCAGCGCTCTGGTCCAGGCGGTGGGGATGCTGCTGCTGAAGCAGTATGTTCCCCGGAGCTATTACTTCATGTACGGGATGTGGCTTATCATTTTTGTGGGGGTAAGCCGCTTTGCCTACCGGCTGTTCAGGACATTCGTTCAAAAGAGGACGGAAAAGGCAAAAAGTGTAAACGTTATGGTCATCGGAGCCGGGGAGGCGGGGAATTCGCTGATCCGGGAGATGAATACAAGCCGGTATATCCAGAAAAGCGCCATGTGTGTGATCGACGACAACAGCGCGAAGATCGGTAATTATATTCACGGTGTAAAGGTGGTGGGAGGCAGGAATGATATCATAGAAGCTGCGGCGGAGTATGATATCGATGAGATCATCATAGCGATGCCTTCGGCACCGGGGAAGCAGATCAAGGAGATCCTTGATATCTGCAAGCAGACGACCTGTGAATTAAAGACACTTCCCGGTGTTTATCAGCTGGTGAACGGAGAGGTAAATGTATCGCAGCTGAGAAAGGTCGACGTGACAGACCTGCTGGGAAGAGAACCGATCCAGGTGGATCTGGATTCCATTATGGGCTATGTGAAGGATAAGGTCGTGCTGGTCACCGGAGGAGGCGGCTCCATCGGTTCGGAGCTCTGCAGGCAGATCGCGACGCATGTGCCTAAGCTCCTGATCATATTTGATATCTACGAGAACAGTGCTTATGATATCCAGCAGGAGCTGAAAAGGAAATATCCGGACCTGCCCCTGAAGGTGCTGATCGGATCCGTCAGGAATACCGCCAGGGTCGAGGATGTATTCCGGACATATCACCCGGACATCGTATACCATGCGGCCGCTCATAAGCATGTGCCGCTGATGGAGGACAGTCCGAACGAGGCGATCAAAAATAATGTGATGGGCACATGGAAGCTGGCTCAGGCCGCTCTTGAATACAAGGCAGAGAAGTTTGTGCTGATCTCTACCGACAAAGCCGTTAATCCCACGAATATCATGGGGGCGACCAAGCGGATCTGCGAGATGATCGTTCAGTCTTATGATCATAAAGGCAAGACGGACTTTGTGGCAGTCCGGTTCGGGAACGTGCTGGGCTCCAACGGCTCTGTCATTCCGCTTTTCAAGAAACAGATCGAGGCCGGCGGTCCGGTGACCGTGACGGACCCGAATATTATCCGGTACTTCATGACGATCCCGGAGGCGGTATCTCTCGTTTTGCAGGCGGGTGCCTATGCCAAGGGAGGAGAGATCTTTGTCCTCGATATGGGAGAGCCTGTCAGGATCCTGGATCTGGCGGAAAACCTGATCCGGCTTTCCGGCTATGTGCCGGGGGAGGATATCGACATCGTGTTTACCGGGCTTCGCCCCGGCGAAAAGCTGTATGAGGAAATGCTGATGGAGGAAGAGGGACTTCAGGAGACGGCAAACCGCCTGATCCACATTGGCAAACCGATTGAATTTGATGAAGAAGTTTTTTACAGGAAGCTTGCGGAGCTGAAAATAGAATCTAAGGAGGAAAAAGCCGACGTCAGGCATTGGGTAAAGGAGCTGGTTCCGACCTATCAGTTTACGCCCGGACGCGGAATACATGATGATGAGTGAAAAAAGGATCTTTCTGTCATCGCCTACGATGCATGACGGTGAACTGAAATTTATTCATGAGGCTTTTGATACCAACTGGGTGGCCCCTCTCGGAAAAAACGTGGACGGGTTCGAAGAGGATATGCAGAAATATCTTGGCGGCGGCATTTATGCCGCGGCTCTGTCTGCCGGTACGGCCGCGATCCATCTGGCCCTGATCCTTTCGGGTGTAAAGCACGGTGATATCGTTCTGGGTCCCTCCCTGACCTTTGCCGCGACCGTAAACCCCATCACTTATCTGGGAGCAGTACCCGTACTGCTGGACAGTGAGAGGGAGAGCTGGAACATGGATCCGGAAGCTCTGCGGAAGGCCTTTGAGAAGTATCCGCAGACCAAAGCGGTCATTGCTGCCAATCTGTACGGGACACCGGCGAAGCTTAAGGAACTCCGGGAGATCTGCAGGGAGCATCAGACGGCGTTTATCGAAGACGCTGCGGAATCTCTCGGCGCCCTGTATGACGGAGAGCAGACCGGGCGGTTCGGGGATATCGGTATCCTCTCCTTTAACGGAAACAAGATCATTACCACCTCCGGAGGAGGGATGCTTGTTTCAAAGGACGAGGCAGTGGTCAAAAAAACAAGGTTTCTTGCGACGCAGGCAAGGGAGCCTGCAAGGCATTACGAGCATAAGGAGATCGGCTTTAACTATCGGATGTCCAATATCGTGGCGGGGATCGGCAGGGGCCAGATGCAGTATCTGGATGAGCATGTGCGTCTGAAGAAGGAGCTCCGGAAACAGTACGCGGAGGCCTTTGCGGATATTCCGGAGATCAGCCTGAACCCGTATCTTCCGGAGAGTGAGCCGAACATGTGGCTCACCTGTATGCTGCTTTCCGGGGATTCCCCGGTAAAACCGCTGGATATCATGGTGGCGCTGGAAAAAGAGAACATTGAGACCAGGCCGATCTGGAAACCGATGCATCTGCAGCCGGTCTATGCCGGAAATGATTTCATCCAGATCGTGGAGGGCATGTCCGTATCCGAGGATATCTTCAACCGGGGGCTCTGTCTGCCGTCCGATATTAAGAATACAAAAGAGGATATGGACCGGATCATCGGGATCATCAGAGGATTGTTCGGAAAGTGATCTATCGGAAATACGTAAAAAGGATATTGGATATCATCCTGTCGGCACTGGCGATCGTGATCCTGTCTCCGGTGTTTCTGGTGCTTGCGCTGCTTGTCAGGCTGAAGCTGGGATCACCTGTCCTGTTTAAGCAGCAGAGACCGGGATATCACGGAAAGATCTTCGGATTATACAAATTCCGGTCCATGACGGATGAAAGGGACGCAGACGGAGAGCTTCTGCCGGATGAGGTCAGGCTGACTTCCTTCGGCAAAAAGCTCAGGGCGACCTCTCTGGATGAGCTGCCGGAATTCTTCAATATCCTGAAGGGAGATATGTCCTTTGTGGGCCCAAGGCCCCTTCTGGTGCAGTACCTGCCGCTTTACAGCGAGGAGCAGGCGCACCGGCATGATGTGCTGCCGGGACTTACCGGCTGGGCGCAGGTGAACGGACGGAACGCGATCAGCTGGCAGGAGAAATTCCGGCTGGACGTGGAGTATGTGAGAAATCTGTCGTTTGCTCTGGATGTAAAGATCGTTCTGATGACGGTAAAGAGTGTGCTCCGGCATGAGGGGATCAGCTCCGGAACCTCGGCGACAATGGAGGAATTTCATGGAAATTAATATATTGATCCTTTCCGCGGGACGCAGGGTGGAGCTGACAAACTGCTTTAAGGCGGCAAGAGACCGGCTTGGCATAGAAGGAAAGGTGATCGCGGCAGACTGCTCCGAGCTGGCTCCCGCTCTGTATTTTGCGGATGAAATGAGGATCGTCCCAAGGATCAGTGAAAATGACGCCTATATCAGCGCGATCATCGAGATCTGCAGGGAACTGAAGGTGCGGCTTATCGTGCCGACGATCGATACCGAACTGATCCTGCTTTCAGAGCGCAGGGAGGAGATCGAGTCTCAGACCGGTGCGAAGGTCCTGATCTCGGATCCGGCCGTGATCCGCATCTGCCGGAATAAGATCGAGACACAAAAATATCTGGAGGAGCACGGCTTCCTGGTCCCCAGGATGATCACCGAGGAGGAAATGGATCAGGATCGGGTCCGGTATCCGGTGTTCATCAAGCCCCTTGACGGAAGCTCATCCATCCATGCATACCGCGTGGAGACAAAGGAAGAGCTCTGCACATACCGGAAGCTGATCGGTAATTATATCGTTCAGGAGCTGATGGAGGGGGAAGAATATACGGTCGATGCATTTCTGGACTTTGATTCCGGACTGATCTCCGTGGTGCCCAGGCTTCGGATCGCGACCAGAAGCGGGGAGATCGCAAAGGGGAGGATCGTCCGGGATGAAGAGATCACCAGGGATGTAACAAGACTCTTAAAGGAACTGAAGCCGATCGGCCATATCACGGTGCAGTGCATGAAAACGAAGCGGGGCATAGAATATATCGAGATCAATCCGAGGTTCGGCGGGGGAGCGCCGATGTCTGTCGCGGCGGGGGCGGACTCCTGCGAGAATCTTTACCGGCTGCTTCGGGGAGAGTCTCTTACCTACCGGGACCGGTACAGGGACGGCATTACCTTCCTCAGGTTTGATGCGAGCATTATGCTGGATGAGGAGCTGAAATATGAAGGCCGTCGTCTTTGATATCGATGATACTCTGATCTCCGAGAGAGAGTTTGTATTGAGCGGATATCATGCTGTTTCGAAGAGGCTTGCCGGAACGGAGGGGCTGTCCGCAGAGAAGCTGTATGAACGTCTTGTCACTCTCTCCAAGGACGGATATGCCAATATATATGACAGATTGTTTGAGTCCATCGGAGCGGACCCGGGGCCGGAGCTGATCCCGGAGCTGGTACGGATATACGGCAGACATTTCCCTGCGGTTCATTTTTACGGGGATGCCGTGCCGGCGATAACCCGCCTAAAGGGGATGAACATCAGGCTCGGGATCATATCGGACGGAGATCCGGTGCGGCAGCATAATAAACTGAAGGCCTGCGGCGGAGAGGAATATTTTGACAGGATCATCATTACCGATGAGCTGGGAGGGAAGGAATATCATAAGCCGGATCCGAGAAGCTTTATCAAAATGGCGGAGGCGCTGGAATGCACCCCGGAAGAGATGATCTACATCGGAGATAATCCGGAGAAGGATTTTTATATCATGAATGAATTGCCGGTGAAAACTGCAAGGATCATCCGTGAAAACGGAATTTACAAAGACCGCGGATACCTGGGCGGGATAAAGGAGACCTGGCGTCTGAGGGAGCTTACGGATATCGTAAAGATCATGGAAGAGAATCCGGGGGTACCTGCGTGAATCTGCTGTCCTTTGTGTTTTTTGCTTTTTTATGTATATTGCTTTTGCTCTATTACAAGGCAGGCAGCGGGCTTCAATGGAAGGTGCTGCTTTTTGCCAGCCTTGTATTTTATATGTGGGCAAGGCCGGTTTATGTCGTTTTTATTCTGATCTCCATCGTTTCGACATGGAAGCTGATGCAGAATCCGGTAAAATCCCATTTTATCTGGACGATCGTTATCAACCTCGGTCTTCTGGTCATTTTTAAGTACAGCGTCAATTTCGGCATACACGATCTGATCGCACCGCTCGGTATTTCGTTTTATACCTTTATGACACTCGGGTACGCGCACGACTGCTATGACAAAAAGATCACACCCAGCAATGATCTGCTCAGATATGCCCTGTTTATCTCATATTTTCCGCAGCTGACACAGGGTCCCATCGGAACCTATCAGGAGATGCAGGAGCAGCTGACGGAATATCATAAGTTTGATCCGGAAAACATAAAGCTCGGCGCATACAGGGTGATCATCGGTGTATTCAAGAAGCTGGTGATCGCAGGCAGGGTGGCCTTTTATATCGATACGGTCTATGCATCTCCGAAATCATACGGGGGCCTGACGATCATCGTTGCCACCTGCTTTTATCTGATCGAAATGTATGCGGATTTTTCGGGATATATGGATATTGTATGCGGTGTTTCGCAGATGCTTGGGATCAGGCTGAAGGAAAATTTCAGGAGACCGTATTTTTCAAAAAGTATACCGGAATACTGGAGAAGATGGCATATTTCCCTGAATGAATGGTTTAATACCCATCTGTTCATGCCTTCGGTCACAACGGACTGGAACAGAAAGCTGGCCAGACTTCTCGGAAAGGTATTTCCGAAGGCCAAGAAAGGAACACTGAGGCTGATCTTTCCCACCATTATCGTCTGGATCGTGACAGGAGTCTGGCACGGAGCGAAGGTCTCTTATCTGGGCTGGGGTATTTATTTTGCCGCCGTAATGCTGATATCGTTTTGCACCTCTTCTTATGTGAAGAAGTTCAGTAAGAAAATTCACTGGAATCCGGATAATGTGTTTGTGAAGATATTTCAGGTTGTCAGGACTCTTTTTGTACTGAGCATCGGAGAGATCATCTACCGGTCGGAGTCCCTCGAGAATATGAAAGCCGCGTTCCGGAATATCCTCACGGACACCCGGATAAGCGGTTCGTCGATCGCGGCTGCCATGACTCCCTTCGGAAACGGAAATCAGGCTGCGGCCTCCGTGATCATTATAGCCGTCCTTGCTATTGCCCAGTTTGCGGTAGAGCTTGCGAAGGAGAAGGACGAGAAAGCCTTTACCGGACACAGGTATCTGTATGCGGGCGCGATGCTGGTAGTGATCGCCCTGTTTGGGGTGGCAGGCAAATCAAACTTTATGTATCAGGCGTTTTAACGGAATGAAAAAAGTAATCAGAACTCTTGTCATTGCAGCTGTTTTGATCGCGGCGGCGGTGATATTCAAAAATACATATTCCTGTAATATGCCGGTCAGAAACAGGGGGATCAGGGATGCGATCCGGACAGGGGATCTGGATGTTCTTTTCATCGGATCCTCCACGTTTCGGGCAAATGTGGATATGCCCATGATGGATGAGGCCTTCGGCGGAAGAGTCTACGATATTTCCTACGGAGGGAATCAGCTTGTTGCCACGGCAATCCAGTATGAGGAGATTAAAAAGCGGTCAGATCATAAATACGGACTGATCGTCTTTGAACTCGGGCCGATGATGCTGACTCAGGAGGTGGCTCTCTCTGATTCGAGGGTGATCTGGGATCTGTCCTGGGATGGAAAGAAAAAGCTTTGGGAGAGTATGTCGCAGGCGGGTAATACGGATCCTGCCATGATGTATGAATACTTTGTCACATCCGGAATGGATGATCTTGTGACATTTCCGGTTACGGAGCCGTTTTATTCCACCAGATATTACAAAGGCGCAAAGACGGATGAAACACCATCACCCGGAGCCGAAAAGCTCGAAAGCGCGGAGTTTGATATTTCGGATGCACAGCTTGTGGATGCCCAGGCAAAGGCTGTCTCCGACATCATTGAAGCATGCAGGAGAGACGGCCAGGATTTCGTGTTCGTGGAAAGCCCCTGCTATCACAGGCTGCAGGAGGATAAAAGCTTTCAGAAATACCGGGATGAGTTTACAAGGATCCTAAGGGAAAAGGAAGCACCTTATATCCTGGCGGAGGATGTGGATTTCGACAGCAGTGAGGCGGATTTTTTTGAAGACATGAACCACATGTCCGCGGAGGGGCGCAGAGCTTATACAAAGGAGCTGATCAGGGTGCTTACGGAGCGGAGCGGCGTATGAGTTTGGAAGTACACTTTCAACTTTTCATGAATATCCGAGCCGCGCATAAATGCAGCGGCCCGGCAGGAGCAGAAGTATGATCAATATAACAGAAATGCTTGAACGGTCAGCCGGGCGTTTTCCGGATAAAACAGCCTTTGCCGATCCGGAAAAAGAAATATCCTTCCGTGAACTGAGGGATCTGTCCCGGAAGATTGCCTCGGTTTTTCTGAGCGGAAAAGAAGGGAAGACAGCCGGGGCGGGATCTCCCGTGGCTTTTTATATGGAAAAAAACACGGATGCGGTCTGCGTAATGTTCGGGGCAGTGTATGCGGGCGGGTTTTACAGCTTTATCGATGTACGCCAGCCGGCGGAAAGGACCATCAAGCTGTTGTCCGTTTTGGAACCTGTCTTTATTATCACGGATGAGGAAAATCAGGATGCATTGACAGGGATCTGCCGTCAGGGGAATATCGACGCGAAGCCGCTGCTCATAACCGAGCTGTTTCACACAGCGGAAAATGAAGCGGCAGAGGAAGATCTGCTGCAAAAAGCCGCGGATGACTTTTGTGATACGGATCCGCTTTATGTAAACTTTACGAGCGGCAGCACGGGCATTCCGAAAGGGGTGGCCGTGGGGCACAGATCCGTCATTGATTTTATCCATGAATTCGTAAAAACATTTGATATTGATGAAGAGGATGTGATCGCAAATCAGGCTCCCTTTGATTTCGATGTATCGGTTAAGGACATTTACAGCGGGCTTTATACGGGAGCGAAGGTGCAGCTGATCCCGAGGGATTATTTTTCCAATCCGTCGGTTCTCATGGATTATCTGGCGGATCATCAGGTTACCACACTCATCTGGGCGGTATCCGCTCTGTGCTTCGTATCTATCATGAACGGCCTGGAATACCGTGTGCCGGAAAAGATCGATAAGATCATGTTCAGCGGGGAAGTGATGCCGGTTAAGCAGCTGAACCGGTGGAGAGAGCACCTGCCTGATGCCATGTATGTAAATCTTTACGGCCCGACGGAGATCACCTGCAACTGTACCTATTATATCCTGGACAGAGAGTACGGAAAGGATGAAACATTGCCCGCCGGGATCCCGTTTGCAAACGAAAAGGTATTTCTGCTGGATGAAAACGACCATCTCGTGACGCAAGAGGGACAGGAAGGTGAGATCTGCGTGGGCGGCAGCTGTCTGGCTCTTGGTTATTATAAGGACAGGGAAAAGACCGACCGGGCATTTACACAGAATCCTTTAAATGATAAATACTATGAGAGGATCTATCGTACGGGGGATATCGGGAAATATGATACGGACGGTCTGCTGATCTATGTTTCGCGCAGGGATTTTCAGATCAAGCATATGGGACAGCGGATCGAACTGGGCGAGATCGAAACATCCGCAAATTCCGTGGACGGTGTGTCCAGATCCTGCTGTCTGTATGATCAGAAGCGCAAGAAGATCGTGCTTTTCTATACCGGCGAGATCGAAAAGCAGGAGCTTTCGGAGAGTCTGCAGGAAAAGCTCCCGCAGTTTATGATCCCCGGGAAGACGATCCGGCTCGAGGAGTTTCCTCTGAACAAAAACGGGAAGATAGACCGAAAGGCACTGGTGTACTGATACAGTGTCAGAGAACAGCGGTATTGAAAGAAAGGAGCAGTCATGGAAAAACTGATCGGGTTGCTGAAGGATATCAGGGATGATGTGGATTTTGAGAACCGTACGGATCTGATCGACAGCAAGATCCTTACTTCGTTTGATATCATACAGATCATCAGCACACTGGATGATGAATATGATATCTCGATCCCTGCGGTGGAGATCGTTCCCGCCAACTTCAACAGTGCGGAAGCGATCTATGCACTCATCACGAAGCTGAAGGGATGACCGGACAGAATTATAATGCGGATCTTATTTTTATTTCAGATATTTGATTTTGAACGCTCCACGATCTATCTGGATCTTGTGAAGGAGTGTGCGGCAAGGGGACACGCGGTCACTTTGATCGCGGGAACCAGTGACACGGACAAACCGGACGGGATAACGGATATCGGAGGGATCCGGACGGTCTACATGAAGCTTCCGAACCAGTTCGGAGCCGGAGGGGTAAAGAAAGCCCTGATTCAGATGTCGATCCCGGCCAGGATGAAGCAGATCCTGAAGGAGGAGTTTCCGAAGGATACATTTGATATCATAGCGTACCCTACACCTCCCATCACACTTGCACCGGTGCTGAAGTATTGTGCAAAGCATTATAAGCATGCCATCAGGTATCTGATGCTTAAGGATATCTTTCCTCAAAACGCGGTGGACCTGGGAATGTTTTCCGAAACAGGCCTGATCTGCCGGTATTACCGCCGGCTGGAAAAGCAGCTGTACGGATATTCGGACCGGATCGGCTGTATGTCTGAGGCAAATGTGGAATATGTAAGGGAGCATAATCCCTGGATCCCGAGCCGGAAGCTGGAATATTTTCCGAATACTGCCGCTGTGAAGGAGTTCAAAACCCGTGATCCGGAGGAAAAAACCGGACTGAAGGTGATGTTCGGCGGAAACATGGGGCGCCCGCAGGACGTGGAGGGGCTTCTTGCCTCCGTTCTGTTCTGCAGCGGGCAGGAAGACCTGGAGGATATTTCTTTTTCCTTCATCGGCGACGGTTCGGAGAGCGGAAAGATCGAACGGTTTCTGGCCGATCATCCGCAGGTAAGTCTCACTTACGCACATCAGCTGCCCCGGGATGAATATGAAAGGCTTTTGAGGGAAACGGATCTGGGACTGATCAGTCTGGCAAAGGAATTTACGATACCGAATTTTCCCTCCAGACTCCTGTCCTATATGCAGGAAGCAAAGCCTGTGATGGCAGTGGTGGATGAGGCGACGGACATCGGCACCTGTATAACGGAGGAGGCGCATTGCGGATTTGCGGTCAGAGCCGGTGATCCGGAGGCATTTGCAGAGTGCCTGCGGGAGATCAGAAGCCGCAGAGAGGATCTGCGGCAGCTGGGGCTGAACGGGAGAAGATATTTTGAAAACTATTTTCATGTAGGTGTCTCCGTTGATATCCTGGAGAGAGCCTACAGGGGCTGAAAGCCCGAGTGCGGAAACGGAAGTGCGGGAAGAGCCTGCGATCCGTGAAGGAAGCTTATGATGAAAAAAATCGTTAAAAATTATATATATCTCATGTATCCGCTGGCCACGCTGATCTATACGCTGTATCTGTTTTTCAGCTGGGTCAGGACCGGAATATATCTGACAGCCGTACTGGCGCTCGGCTTTGTCGGGATCTGCTGTCTTGGCTATATCACGGTGAAGACCACGGAGGATAAGATCTTTACGGCCTATTTTGTTTATAATCTCCTGTCCGGGATCTGGTGTGTGTTCTACGGGATTCCTGTGGGAGTGTTCATCGGTGAGGTATCCACGACGGCTCTTCCGATGGTGCTCTACTACGCCGGAAGAGGCTTTGATGATGATGAAGCGGAAAAGTATTACGGGGGATTTCTGGCAGCCTCTCTGTTTATGGGGTTGTTCGGAGCAGTGCTCTATATCTGGGCTCCCCAGTTTTATTTGGATTTTTCCTATGAAAATGAATTTATTTCCCTGGCGGATGCGGCAACTGCCAGAGTCAGGATGAACTCTCTTCTGGGCTCCGGCCCCACAGCCGTTTATCTTACCTATGCGGTATGTGCTTCTGCGTTTTTTATGAGAAAAAAAGACCGGAAGAGCCGGACCGCCGGTACGATCCTCCTGATCTTGTCGATCCTTCTGGCCTTTATGGCGAATCAGCGGTCTTCGATGTTTTCCATCATCATGATGCTGATCTTCTTTAATTTTGTGGATTATGCGGTAGATAAGGATAAGCCGAAAAAGCTGCTATGGATCGAGCTGTCCGCCATCGCTGCATTGCTTCTCGGGATCTTTATCTTTGCCAGAGGAGTGTTTGAAAAGTTTTATATCAGACTTGCATCGATCCCCTCCGGGTTCGGAGAGCGGTCGGAGTCCTGGGTTGCAGCCGTAAATAATATGAACAATATGTGGCTCGGGGACGGACTCGGAAGCAGGGGACACAGGGCAATGGAGTATCAGAGATATATCGTGGCCGACGGAGGGCTTGTAAAGCTCTATACGGAAATGGGCTTGATCGGAACATCCCTGATCATTTTTCTGCTGGTGCTTATTTTTAAGAAATCGGTAAGGCATGTCGGAAAGATTGTTCCCGAGCTGGCAGTGATCGTCTGTACGATCCTGATGTCGATCGGATCAAATGTGCTGGAAATGGAGCTCTGCGCCCCCATCGTCTATTTTGCTCTGGGGAGAGCGGTGAAAAAGATCACAGAGGAGCCGGATCCCGTTCCGGCAGAAGCGGAGGAAAAAACAGTATGAACGAACATATTTTTGACGGTAAGACACTGCTGATCACGGGAGGAACCGGTTCATTCGGAAACGCGGTGCTGAGGCGTTTTCTGAAAACGGATATCGGCGAGATCCGGATCTTTTCAAGGGATGAAAAGAAGCAGGATGATATGCGGCATTTTTACAACAGCAATAAGATCAAGTATTACATTGGCGACGTAAGATCCTATCAGTCGATCGATGAAGCGCTTTACGGTGTGGATTATGTTTTTGCGGCGGCGGCCTTAAAGCAGGTTCCGAGCTGTGAATTTTTCCCGATGGAAGCGGTCAGGACCAATGTGATCGGTACGGATAATGTCTTAAGCGCAGCCATCCATCAGAGAGTCAAAAAGGTGATCTGTCTTTCAACGGACAAGGCGGCATATCCCATCAATGCCATGGGTACCTCAAAGGCGATGATGGAAAAGGTCTTTGTTGCAAAAAGCCGCACCGTGGATGAGGCTCAGACGCTGATCTGCGGTACCAGATACGGAAATGTCATGTGCTCGAGAGGATCGGTGATCCCGCTTTTCATCGATCAGATCAGAGACGGAAAGCCCATTACGATCACAGATCCGGAGATGACCCGCTTTATCATGTCTTTGGAGGAAGCCGTGGAGCTTGTCTTATATGCCTTTGAGCATGCTCATACCGGAGACATTTTTGTGCAGAAGGCCCCGGCCTGCACTATCGGAACTCTGGCACAGGCCGTCAAGGAGCTGTTCCACGGGACGAATGAAACAAAGATCATCGGGATCCGGCACGGAGAAAAGATGTCCGAAACGCTTCTGACAGCGGAAGAGTGTTTCCGGGCGCTGGATGAAGGGGATTTCTTCCGCGTGCCGGCGGATAACAGAGACCTGAATTATGATAAGTATTTTACGGAGGGAAAAGCGAAGCGGGCGGATCTGACAACGTTTAATTCCGATAACACCACGATCCTCAACGTGGAGCAGGTAAAGGAAAAGCTGTTGAAGCTTGACTATATTCACGAGAGGCTTCGGGAAATGGAGATCGAATGAAGATACTGGTAACGGGTGCGGGCGGGTTTATCGGAAAAAACCTGGTCTGCCGCCTGAGGAATAAAGGCTTCGAAGATATCTTTGAATATACGAGGCAGTCGACAGAGGAGGATCTGAAGCGATACTGTGCCGGCTGTGATTTTGTGTTTCATCTTGCCGGGGTGAACCGGCCGAAGGAAGAGAGTGAATTTGAAGCAGGAAATGCGGGACTGACGCGAAGGCTCCTTTCCTGTCTGGAGGAGGCCGGAAATACCGTTCCGGTCGTTTTAAGCTCTTCCACCCAGGCGGAATCGGAGAATGCATACGGAAGCTCCAAGAGAGGGGCGGAGGAAGCAGTCCGGGCCTACGGTGAGAGAAACGGAATCCGGGTATATATCTACCGGCTTCCGAATGTGTTCGGGAAATGGAGCAGACCGGAGTATAATTCCGCAGTCGCAACCTTCTGCTATCAGGTCGCCAGGGATCTTCCGATCCGGGTAAACGATCCGGAGCATCCGATGAAGCTGGTCTATATAGACGATCTGACAGAGGAATTTGCGAAACTGCCGGAGCATCCGGAAAGAGAGACCGGCCCGGACGGTATCGTGGTACCGGGGTTTCCTGTTTACGAGACAAAGCTCGGAAGGATCGCCGAAACGATACAGTCTTTCGGGAAGCAGAGGGAGACTTACGGAGTGCCCCAGCTCTCGGATGCGCTCACTTCAAAGCTGTACAGTACCTATCTGAGCTTTCTGCCGCGTGACGGTTTTTCATACCCGCTTAAGATGAACTGCGACGAAAGGGGTTCCTTTACGGAATTTATCCGGACGCCGGACAGAGGCCAGGTGTCTGTCAACGTTGCCCGTCCGGGCATTACCAAGGGGCAGCACTGGCATGATTCCAAAAACGAGAAATTTCTGGTCGTTCAGGGGAAGGGCCTGATCCGGTTTCGAAAGGTCGGAGAGACGGAGATCATAGACTATCATGTAAGCGGAGAGAAGCTTGAGGCTGTGGAGATACCCACCGGATACACCCACTGCATCATAAACGAAGGCGATACGGATCTGATCACGGTCATGTGGGCAAGCGAAGCATTTGATCCGGAAAAGCCGGATACATATCATGAAGAGGTATAGGTATGAGTAAACTGAAGCTGATGACGATCCTTGGAACCAGACCGGAGATCATCCGGCTCTCCGAGGTGATTAAGTGTGCGGACAGATATTTTGACCACAGCCTTGTGCATACCGGTCAGAATTATGACTATACCCTGAATCAGGTTTTTTTTGAGGAGCTGAAGCTTAGGGAGCCGGATCACTATCTGAACAGTGTCGGGAAGGATCTGGGAGAAACCATGGGAAATATCATCGCAAAGTCCTATGAGCTTCTGGACAGGGAGAGACCGGATGCGGTACTGATCCTCGGGGACACAAACTCCGCTCTTTCCGCCATCTCGGCAAAGCGTCTGAAGATCCCGATCTTTCATATGGAGGCGGGAAACCGCTGCTGGGACTGGAATGTGTCTGAGATGATCAACCGGAAGATCGTGGATCATATCTCGGATATCAATCTGCCCTACACCGAGCATTCCAGAAGATATCTTTTGAGCGAAGGGATAGACGGAAAGACGATCTTTGTGACGGGATCTCCGATGAAGGAGGTCCTCAACGTGCACCGGGAGGAGATCGAGCGCTCGGATGTGCTGGAGAGGCTCGGAGTGGAACCGGGTAAATATATCCTTGTGTCTGCCCACAGGGAAGAAAATATCGATCTGGAAGAGAATTTCATGGATTTGATGAATTCCATCAACCATATCGCGAGGCTTTATGATATGCCGGTGATCTACTCCACTCATCCGAGATCAAAGAAGTTTATTGAGCAGAGAAATTTTCAGTTTGACAGGAGAGTGCAGAGCTTGAAGCCCTTCGGATATTTTGATTACAATAAGCTTCAAAAGAACGCATACTGTGTCTTATCGGATTCCGGAACACTCTCGGAGGAATCTGCCATGCTGGGCTTTCCTGCCGTGCTGATCCGAACCTCTACAGAGCGGCCGGAGGTGCTGGATAAGGGCTCCATGGTGATCGGGGGTATCCGGTCGGAGGATGTTGAGCAGGCAGCGGAGCTTGCGATCCGGATGTTTGAGGCGCATGAGCCTTATGTCGAGTCCGGGGATTATGCGGATGCAAATGTATCCGTCAAGGTGATCAGGCTGATCCAGAGCTATGCAAAGATCGTGGATCAGACGGTCTGGCTTAAGTGATATGCGGATCCTTGTGCTTGACATTGCGGCCTCCAAGACCGGTGCGCTCTCGGTTCTGCGTGATTTTTACCGCTGTGTGGCAGAGAGAGAGGAGGGGGAGGATCAATGGATCTTTGTAACCGGAACCCGGGATGCCCTGAAGGAGCTGCCCCGAAAAGACATCAGGATCGTGACCAGAGAGGATGTGAAGGCCTCTTCGGGGGCGAGACTGTTCTTTGAGTTTTTTTCGGGAGGGCGCTGGATAAACAGATTTTCACCGGACGTGGTCTTCAGTCTGGAAAATACCCTGCCCCGCGGGATCGGTAAAAGAACCCGGACGGTACTTTATGTGCATCAGCCTCTGGGCTTTCAGAAGATCCGGAAATTCTCTTTTTGGAAGAAGGAAGAGAGACATCTTGCCGCATATCAGTATTTATATGCTCCTTTGGTGGATGCCTCGGTCAGGCGGGCGGACAGGACGATCGTACAGACAGAGTGGATGCAGAAGGCGGTTACGGAAAAGACCGGCACAGGGAAAGAAAAGGTTATCCGGATCGAGCCGGATGTGGAGAGGCTGCCGGAAAGGGAAGCGGATGACCGGTTTGACAGCAGGACATTTTTTTATCCCGCGGGAGACATTCTGTATAAAAATCATTCCCTGATCACAGAAGCTCTCCGGATCCTTGCAGTAAAGGGGATCACCGGACTGAACGTGATCCTGACAAAGGATGAACCGCTTACAAGGGAGCAGGTATACCGCATGTACTATAAAAGCACCCTGCTTTTTCCTTCTTACATTGAGACATACGGGCTGCCGCTGGCGGAGGCAAAGCAGACCGGAAATCCGATCCTTGCGGCGGATACGGCCTTTGCCAGAGAGATCCTGAAGGATTGTTCCAATGCATATTTTTTCGATCCTTTCCGTGCCGGGGAGCTGGCAGAGCTTATGGAGAAGGTCATAAGCGGAGAGATCCGCCCCGGTCCGCCATATCTTCAGAACGGCAGGGAGAATTCGTATTCAGAGATCATAAAACTGATCGAAGGCATCGGCGGCGCGGATAAATCCGGCGATGCCGCAGGGGTATAACATGAGAGTGATTGCATTGTATCTGCCCCAGTTTCATACCTTTCCGGAAAATGACAAGTGGTGGGGCGAGGGCTATACCGAATGGACTGCCGTAAAGCAGGCGAGACCGCTCTTTCCCGGGCATATGCAGCCAAGGGTCCCGAAGGACGGGCTCTATTACGACCTGTCGGATGAGACGGCGCAGGCTTTTTGCCGTCAGGCGGAGCTTGCCGGGAAATACGGGATATACGGCTTCTGCTTCTATCATTACTATTTCACCGGGAAAAAGCTGATGGAGCGCCCTATGGAGATCCTGCTGGCGCATAAGGAGATCCCCTTAAGATACTGTATCTGCTGGGCAAATGAGAGCTGGACCAGAGCCTGGTACGATCTGAAGGAGGAGGTGCTGATGCCGCAGGAGTACGGTGGCCAGCCGGAGTGGGAGGAGCACTTCCGGTATCTGCTGCCGTTTTTCAGGGATGAACGGTATATCAAAATTGAGAACCGTCCCCTGCTTCATATCTACCGTACCTTTGAGATCGGCTGTCTTGCTGAGATGCTGGGATTTTTCCGCCGCAGGGCAAAGGAAGAGGGCTTTGACGGGATCTATGTCGTCGGCGGGAAGACTGCCGGAGAGCAGGAGAGCCGCAGCAGCCTTACGGATGCAAGCTATTATTTTGAACCGGGGTATACCTTAAAGCATGATATGGGAGCCTTCGGGACCCTCTGCTATCAGACCGGAACAGCGGTGCGGCATCTTTATAACCGCGTGTTTCATAAAGAGATCTTGGAGCGGAGGATACCGATCGACAGGATCTACAGACCGATCGTGGCAAGGAACTATAAGGAAAACGAATTTCCGGGGATTCTTGCAAGATGGGACAATACTCCGCGCCGGGCCTATAAAGGCCTGGTGTACACCGGAGCATCGCCGGAAAAATTCAGGGCTGCTCTGGAGGCTGTTGCCCGGAAAACAGCCGGGCGGAAAAATGATCTTGTCTATATAAACGCATGGAATGAATGGGGAGAAGGAGCCATGCTGGAGCCGGATGAGGCGGAGGGCTATGCCTATCTGGAAGCGGTACGGTCGGTAACGGAAAAAATAAGGTGATATGAAGATGGATGTAAAGGTAAGTGTGATCCTGCTGATCTATATGGTGGAGAAATATCTTCCTGCCTGCATAGAATCCGCGATCGGTCAGACCTATAAAAATCTGGAGATCATCCTTTCGGTCAGTGAAGGACCGGATCGCTGTGTGGAGATCTGTGAGGAATACGCGGCTAAGGATGACCGGATCGTGGTGGTGAAGCGGGAGGCTAAGGGCCGCGGCCCCGGCAGGAATTTTGGGATGGAGGCCGTGACCGGAAAATATGTCCTTTTTATCGACGGCGATGACCGGATGGGGCTTACGATGGTAGAGGACATGCTGGAGCTTGCTGAAAAGCACCGGATGGATGCGGTGATCTGCGGCGATGAATATGAGTACGAAAACGAGCCGCAAAAGAAGGAGCCTCATATCGCGGAAATGCCGGAGGTCTGCGGCAGAGAGCAGCTGTACGCCACGATCCTTTCCCGAAAGGCTTTCGGCCTTGAGGTATGGAATAAAATGTTCCTGTATGAAAAGATCGGAGATATCCCCTTTCCGGATGTGATCGCAGAGGATCGTTTCTGGAGTGTTCAGGCCTTTGAAAGGCTGGATAAGGTCGGCTATGTACCGAAGGCGGATTTTCACTATGTGGTCAGGGGAGACAGCGGTTCCAGGAAGCCGCATGTAATGGAGGCCTCCATGAAGGCGGATCAGCTGATGTGTGACAACATCGTCTCCCACGGATATCTCCAGCGGGAATGTGCGTACTTTATGTTTAATTCATGCTATAATGCGCTCTATGAGGCGATACATTTCGGATATTTTGAATATGGCAGCTGGAAAGAGCCTTACGATCGGCTGAGGCAGTGCGCGAAAACCGTGAGATCCGAAAAAACCTGCAGAAAGCAGGACAGGATCAAGGCCGGGATCGCGATGTTCGGTTTTCATCCGCTGGTATGGTTCATGAGGCTTTCGATGCGTCTGAAGCCCGCGGGCCTTTACGATGACAATGAAGAATAAACGGAGAATGATATGAATATAGGGATCATAGGGTGCGGTCTGATCGGAAACAAAAGAGCAAATGCCGTTACGGAAGGACATAAGCTGTACGGAGTCTGTGATATTGAGATCGGGAAAGCGAAGAAGCTTGCCGCGGAAAAGGATGTGCCGTTTTACACGGACGATCATATGGAGCTGATCGGCAGGGAAGAGATCGGTCTGATCATCGTATCTACTCTGAATTATCAGCTTGCACCGATCACGCTTGCCGCGGTACGGCAGGGAAAGCATGTGATCGTGGAGAAGCCGGGAGCCATTTGTTCGTCCGAACTGCTTCCGATCATGGATGAAGCGGAGAAAAATCACCGGATCGTAAAGGTAGGCTTTAATCACAGATATCATCCGGCCATGCAGAAGGCAAAGGAGATCATGGCAGGTGATGACGCAGGAGATGTAATGTTTATCCGCGGCAGGTATGGTCACGGAGGACGGATCGGCTATGACAGGGAATGGAGGGCGGATGCATCAAAGTCCGGAGGAGGAGAGACTATCGATCAGGGCGTGCATCTGATCGATCTGGCCAGATGGTACATGGGAGACTTTGATGAAGTAATGGGATTTTCGGATACCTACTTTTGGGATATGCCCGTGGATGACAACGGATTTATCGCTCTTCGGAAGAAGGACGGAAGAGCAGCCTGGCTGCAGGTGAGCTGTACGGAATGGAAAAATATGTTTTCCCTGGAGATCTACTGCAGGAATGCAAAGCTTGCCATTGAGGGACTGGGCGGAAGCTACGGTGTCGAAAAGCTCTATCATTATCAGATGCTTCCCGAAATGGGGCCGCCGGATACGGTCATCTATGAATATCCGAGAGGAGACCGGTCCTGGGAGCTGGAGTTTCGGGATACCGTAAAGGCCATCGAGGCAGGAGAGCTGAAGGAAGGCGGCTTAAGGGACGCGTATGAAGCATTAAGGGCAGTTGAGGAGATCTATAAAGCCTGACGGGATATCCGTACCGCAGATAATACAGACGGTACGGAGGGAGAAGAAATATGCTGAACGGAAGAAAGACGATCATAACCGGAGGCGACCGGGGCTTCGGTTTTGCGATCGCATTGGAATTTGTGAAACAGGGGGCGGATATCTGCATCTGCTCAAGGAATGAAGAGGCGCTTGCGGAAGCGGCCGCGAGACTTTCGGATCTGGCGGGCAGCGGGCAGCGGGTTATTTATAAGAAAGCGGACATTGCCGATACGGCCGATACAGACAGCCTGTTCGCCTTTGCTCTGTCGGAGTTTGGAGGCGGGCTGGATGCCGTGGTAAATAATGCCGGGATACAGGGGCCGATCGGAAGATTTGAAGAGAATGACTGGGATGAGGTGCTGCAGGTGATCCGGGTCAATCTGCTCGGAACCATGTACAGTATCCGGAAAGCGATCTCGGTTTTTAAGGAAGCCGTAAAAAAAGACGGGTCCGGCAAAGATAAGAGCATCGTGAATATATCGGGCGGAGGTGCGACAGGAGCCAGACCTTATTTTATGGGCTATGCGGTGGCGAAGACCGGGGTGGTGCGCGCTACGGAAACGGCAGCCGCGGAGGCCGCGGAATTCGGAATAAGGGTAAATGCCATCGCACCCGGAGCGATGAACACAAGGATGCTGGAGGAAATCCTTGGCGCAGGCGAAAAAGCCGGCGGCGAGTACGGGAAATCCCTGAAGCAGAAGGAGAACGGAGGAGCATCCATGGAAAAAGCAGCGAGGCTCGCAGCGTTCCTCGCTTCCGAGGAGGCCTCCGGCATTACGGGGAGGCTTATCAGCGCGGTCTGGGATCGCTGGGATCAGCTTGAGAGCCATGCAGAGGAGCTTAAGGAAAGCGATATCTATACCCTGCGGCGCATTATCCCTTCCGACAGGGGATTTAACTGGGATTAAAGAATATGGCAGAAAAGTACAGCAAAGAAAAATATCCGAACATATACGGCAAGAGGATCCTCTTTGTCTGCAGAGAGACTTATTCCAAGCCTCTCTGGTTTCTGGCCCGCGACCTGAAGGAGACAAATGAAGTGGCCGCCTTCTATATCATGTCCGCGGAGTGTACTTACAATAAGTGCTATTACAATGAGCATACGATCTATGAATGGCGGGAGAAGCTGCCGGATGTAAAGCTCTACGACGTAGCAGGGATCTGCGACCTGTTTGTAAAGGGGATCAGGGGAGGGGGAGATCCTTCGGATGCCTCCTACCTTGAGATGCTTGAAAGGGAATATACTCATTTTAAGCCTCTCGGTCTGCAGCTTATGGCGAGTCAGGAGAATACAAAGCATTATCATTACAGGAAGTACTGGCCTGTGACGACGGATGCCGAGAATAAGTACTGGCTGGAGCTAAACTATAAAAATGTGATCCGGATCCTTGATGAGTATCAGCCGGATCTGATCTTTGATACGGATAATGCGGAGCTGCAGCGCACCGTGCTCAGCGAGGTGGCCTATAAAAGGGGGATCCCGTACGCGACCATAGAGTACAGTAAATTCGGTTATTACAAATATCCTAGCTTTCAGAATTCTTTTGGGATCGATCCCTATTTCCGCCGGCTCTACGAGGATTCCCTGCAATGCTCCGATGAGGAGCTTGCGGAGGAATACGCCTATATCCGTGATTTCAGGGAAAAATCTTCTATTATGAATAAGGAATTTGCGGGATCCGTCACGAGTCAGTATGAGAAGACACCACTGATCAATTCCATGAAGATCATGCTGGGCAAGTGGAATTATTTCTGGAATCAGGATCATACTGCCCATAACGCCGCGAGGAAGAAGCAGTCCGGGATGCTCTATGCCATGACACCGCAGTATCTGAAATACTATCTCGATGTGGAACGGATCAAGCGGCGTCTTCTTGTGCCCAACCGTTATTTTGAAAATCCGGTGGAGGGGGAAAAGTACGTTTATATGCCGCTGCATCTGATCCCCGAATCCTCCGTGTTTGTAAAGGCATCTTTTTATGTGGATGAACTGAATCTGATCGAGCAGGTTTCAAAATCCCTTCCGGTCGGATGGAAGCTCTATGTAAAGGAGCATCAGGCGATGCTCGGCGAGCGGGATCTGGAATTTTACAAAAAAGCTGCGGAGATCGCCAATGTCAGAGTCGTTCAGATCAACTATTACAAGGATCCGAAGCCGTGGATCTTAAACTGCGAGGGCGTGGTAACGATCACCGGAACGGCAGCCTATGAGGCGGCGCTGCTGGGAAAGAGGTCGATCATTTTCGGAGACGTGCCCTTTTCCCTGATTGACGGAGTCACAAGGATCCGCTCCTTCGAGGATCTTCCCGCCGCGATCCGTTCCTTCGGACAGGTGGATAATATCCGTTCCGCCGCAGCCTATCTGCACGCGGTGAGGCTTGCCGGGGAGGAGGTAAAGATCTTTTATCTGATGGATGAGGCGGAGGAGATCTTTGCGGGAAGGCATGCGGAATCGGAGAAATTCCAGAAGGAATTATCGGTACTGATGGATTTTTATGAGAAAGGATTGGAAAATTACGAAAAATGGAAAGCGTCATTCTGAACAGACTGAAAGAGGGACGTTTTGTCCTGATCGCCGAGATCGGTGTCAATTATTATGATATTGCTTCCAAAATGGGGATCTCCAATATGGAAGCGGCGAAGCTTATGATCCGGGAGGCGAAGGAAGCCGGGATCCATGCGGTGAAATTTCAGACCTATAAGGCAGATACGCTGGCTGCAAAAGAATCCCCCTCCTATTGGGACAGAAGCGAAGAGCCGACGGCCTCCCAGTACGAGCTGTTCCGGAAATTTGATTCCTTCGGAGAGGCGGAATACCGGGAGCTGAAGGAGTATGCGGACGAGGTGGGCACAGAATTTCTCTCCACGGCTTTTGATGTGGAGAGTGCGGATTATCTGAACGATCTGATGAATGTATATAAGATATCATCCTCCGATCTCAGCAATATCCCCTTTATCGAATATCAGGCAAAAAAGGAGAAGCCGATCCTGCTTTCCGTAGGGGCGTCCGATCTGAATGAGATCGAGCGGGCCGTGGATGCGATCCGTTCCGTAAACGATAAGGAGCTGATCCTGCTTCATTGCGTACTTGAGTATCCCACACCGGAGGAGGATGCGAATCTTCTGAAGATCAAAACCCTGAAACAGCAGTTTCCCGACTGCTATATCGGGTATTCCGATCATACAAAGCCCACACCGGATCAGGATATCCTGAAGACAGCCTATAATCTGGGGGCGCAGGTGATCGAAAAGCATTTTACCCTGGACAAAACACTGAAGGGAAATGACCATTATCATGCGATGGATCCGGAGGATGCGAGGCAGATCCTGAAAGCGATCGAGCGGATGGATCTGATCCGCGGAAAGGGAGAGCTGGTCAGTCTGGAAACGGAGAGCGCCGCCAGGGCGAATGCAAGAAGATCCCTGGTGGCTGCCTGTGATATCGCTGAGGGTGAGGAGATCACAAGGGAGAAGCTGACCTTTAAGAGGCCTGCCAGCGGGATCTCTCCGGCGGATGAGGAGCTCGTGTTAGGGAAAGCGGCAGCCTGTGCGATCCCGGAGGATACGATCCTGAAGCCTGAAATGGTGAAAGGCTTCGGATCCTGATGGGAAAGGCAGCTGAAGGCTCCGATAAAGTCGTCCGTTCCGGTTTCTGGTATGTCGTATCCAATGTCCTGCTGAGGGCGGTGGGGATCATCACGGCCCCGATCTATACCAGACTGCTGACCACCTCCGAGACCGGCTATGCAAACGGGTTTAATAATTATGTTTCACTCATCACCGTGGTGACCTGTCTGTGCCTGATCTACAGCGTAGGCAGGGCAAAGATCGATTTTCCGGATGAGTTCGACGGTTATATGTCTTCCATTCAGGCGCTTTCCAGCTCATTCGGGCTGATCGTTCTGGCGCTTGTGATGATACTGGTACCTGCGGAAGGAATGCTCGGGTACAGCAAATTTATCATCTTTCTGCTGTTTGCCTATCTTGTAATTTATCCGTCTATTGATTATATGCAGTATAAATACCGGTTTGAATACCGGTACCTGGAGAACATAGCGATCTCCGTGATCATCACTCTGACCACGGTGCTCCTGTCCGTCACGCTGATCCTCAGGATGCCTGAGGACAGAGGCTTTGCAAAGATCCTCGGAACGGTGATCCCCTCCGCAGCGGTAGGACTCTGGTGTTATTTCAATCTGTGGAGAAAGGGCAGAGTGTTTTACCGGAAAGAATACTGGGCATACGCGCTTAAGATCGGCCTGCCGATGATCCCCCACGGTCTGGCCATGATCATACTGGCAAGGATCGATACGTCTATGATCCAGAATATGTGCAGTAATGCGGAGGTCGGTCTGTACACGATGGGATATACCTTCGGAACACTTCTGATGTTTATCACAAATGCGATCGGGCAGGCCTGGCTGCCCTGGTTCAATGAAAAGCTGGCATCGGGAGATGAAACGGCCATCAGGGAGAAAAACATGATCCTGATGAAGGCCGGATGTTTTCTGACCCTGGGTTTTATCTCGGTGGCGCCGGAAGCGGTAAAGCTTCTTTCCGACAGGCCGTACTGGGAATGTATGAAGGTTGTGCCTGCGGTTGCTCTGGGTACGCTTTGCCAGTATTTTTATACAAATTATGTAAACCTGGAGCTCTTTGAAAAAAAGACCGTGATGATAGCCGTCAATTCCATCATCGCCGCATTGATCAATACCGGCTTGAATTATATCTTCATCCGCCGTTACGGTTATCTCGCAGCTGCCGTTACAACCCTGATCGGATATTTTGTCCTGATGATCCTGCATTATCTGAGCACCAGAGTACTCCTGAAGAAGGACCTGTACCGGAGCGGAAGGTATTTCCTGATGCTGATCATGACGATCGCGGCAGGCTTCGGCTTTGCCTGTCTGTACGATACGATCTGGCAGAGATATCTGGCGGCTGTGCTTGTCTGTGCCTTTTTGGTTTTTATATGGAAAAGTGATATAATCCAGTTCATAGACTGGCTGAAAGAAAGAAGGAGAAAAGCTTGAAGATTCTGATAATCATTCCCGCAAGAGGCGGATCGAAACGGATCCCGAGAAAAAATGTGCGGATCATGAACGGAAAACCCCTCATTCTCTATTCCGTGGAAAATGCCCTTGCGCTTGCAAAGGACCATGATGTGGATCTGGTGGTCTCCACCGATGACGAAGAGGTTGAAAGTATCGTAAAGAACCGGGGCGTGGAGGTGATCCAGAGGGATAAAACGCTTGCAGCAGACCGGGTGACGCTGGATCCGGTCATTTATGATGCTGTGATCAGGAAAGAGGCAGAGCGGGGGGAGCGCTACGATATCGTCATTACCATGCAGGCCACTTCCCCGACCCTGAAGACGGAGACCCTGAAGGCCGCCGTGGACGCATTTGAGGCCGGGAAAGACGACACGATGATCAGCTGCGTGAATAAGCCCCATCTGTCCTGGCGCATGGAAGACGGTGTGATCGTAAAGAATTATGAGAAGCGTCTGAATTCACAGGAGCTGCCGGGAAATTATCTGGAGACCGGAGCCTTCCTGATCACAAGAAGGGACTGTGTGACGGAAGCTTCCAGGATCGGAAAAAAGATCACGGTCTTTGAAACGGATGCCACCGAGGCAGTGGATATCGATACCGAGGAAGACTGGATCTCGGCAGAGAGCATCCTGAAGAGGAAAAAGATCCTGCTTCGCTGTGTGGGTCAGCAGAAGCTTGGAATGGGGCATGTTTACCGGTGCCTTACGATCGCCTACAAGCTGATCGGCCACGATCTTTTGTTTGTAACAGATGCGGAAAGCATTATGGGGATCGAAAAGATCCGTGAATCCTTCTTTCCTGTTGAGATCGTTAAAAACGATAAGGAATTTGAAGAGGTCCTTGATCGCTGCAAACCGGATATCGTGATCAACGACGTGCTGAATACCGAAGAGGAATTTATCAAGACAGAGCGGAAGTACGCCGGAAGGATCGTCAATTTTGAGGATATGGGGCCGGGAGCCTGGCATGCGGATGCAGTGATCAATGCATTATACGAGAACCGGCCGAATAAGCCCGCCAATGTATATGAGGGACCGGATTATTACTTTATCCGGGATGAATTCCTGGAGGAGGAGCCCAAGGAATTTTCCGAGGAGTGCAGGAACATCATGATCATGTTCGGCGGTGCGGATCCCAGCGACCTGACCGGCAAGCTCTACGAGATCTGCAAGGTGCTTCATCCGAAGATGAAGGATGTGGAATTTCATTTCCTGACCGGATTTGCCTATCAGTATAAGGACGCGATCCGGGATGATCCGGATCACAATATCTTCGTTCACCATGACGCAAAACGGGTCAGCGCCTATATGAAGCATGCGGATCTCTGTGTGACCTCCCAGGGGCGGACAGTGTTCGAGCTGGCTTCAATGGGGGTACCTGCCATCGTTCTGGCTCAGAATGAGAGAGAAGCGGAGCATGTTTTTGCCGGAATGGGGAACGGCTTTATCAACCTCGGGATCGGAAGCGAGACGGATGCCATTACGATCATCCGGACCATCCAGTATCTTGTTGAGGTTCCGAAGGTCAGGCAGGAGATGCGGGATCTGCAGCTTTCCAGAGAGTTTGTCAAGGGTCAGGAGAGGGTCATAAAGCTGATACTGGATGAAAGATAAAAGGATACTGTTTATCAATTCCATCGTCGGAAACGGAAGCACCGGCAGGATCATTGAAGGGCTCTGCGATGAGCTTGCAAAAAGAAAAGCAGATACATTGGTATGCTTCGGAAGAAGGACAGCTCCGGAGCGGCTTAATACATACCGGATCGGAAACGGTCTCGGCGTCTGCCTTCACGGAGCGGCAAGCAGGATCACGGACAGGCACGGACTGTATTCTTCAAAGGCCACCAGAGAGCTGATCAAAACCATCGGGAAATACGGGCCGGATCTGATCCATCTGCACAATCTGCACGGATATTACCTGAATTATGAGCTTCTGTTCCGGTTTTTAAGGGAATACGCCAGACCCGTCCTGTGGACTTTGCATGACTGCTGGACCTTTACCGGACACTGTACGCATTTTGAATATGCGGGCTGCGAGCGCTGGAAGGAGCGCTGCCATGACTGCAGACAGCTGCGGGAATATCCCGGGTCAATTCTGGCGGATGCTTCGGAGTCAAATTACCGGCTGAAAAAGGAGCTTTTTACCGGTATAAGCGGCATGAAGCTGGTCACACCCTCAAATTGGCTTAAGGATAAGGTAGCTGAGTCGTTCTTAAGAGAATATCCCGTCGCGGTGATCCCGACGGGGATTGATCTCTCGCAATTTAAAACAGTTCCTTCAAAGCTCCGGGAAAAATACGGGCTGGGGGAAACGACTGTGATCCTCGGAGTTGCGAATCCCTGGAGGGAAAGGAAAGGTCTGGATGATTTTATCCGTCTGGCGGGGATGCTGCCGGAGGATCACAGGCTGGTCATGATCGGTCTGAAAAAAAGCCAGCTGAAGCTCATTCCGAAAAATGTGATCGCAATTACCCGCACAGACAGTGTGCGGGAGATGGCTGAATGGTATTCCGCAGCCGACCTTCATCTGAACCTGACAAGAGAGGATACCTTTCCCACCACCAATCTGGAGGCCATGGCCTGCGGGACGCCGGTCTTTACCTACCGGGCCGGAGGCAGCCCGGAATCGATCGGGGAAGGCTGCGGCAGAGTGTTTGATACGGATGATCTGCAGGGAGTCAGGGATGCCGTGATCCGGCTGGGGAGAAAAACGCCGGAGATCATTCAAAACTGTGTTGAACACGCGAAGCTATACGACCGTGAGGTTCGTTTTCAGGATTATATCGCGCAATATGAAAAGATTCTGTACGAGGTTTAAGAACAGCATTATCTGGCTGATGGCTGCGGCAACCTATGCCGCCTGTATGGCGGTATTGTTTCTGCTGCTCGGGATCGACAACTGGCAGATCCTGGGGCTCAGCCGTACATCGGTCGTTATGGCCTTTACCTATGTGGTCTTCGGGTATTTTATGGTCCGCACCTATGGCAGCTTTGATGTGGGCGTAAGAAAGAGCAGGCCGATCGTGATCTCTCTTTCCATCGCTGCGGTGCTGGACGATATCATTACCTGGCTCGTATTGATCATCATGAATACCAACGATGAGAACGGCAGGACGATACGGATCACATCCATTGGATTTTTGCTGCTTGCAATGATAGTACAGATCCTGATCATCACGCTGATGACATATCTGGGCAACAGCTTTTTCTTTTCTGTTACAGAGCCCGAAAAAACACTGATCATAGCCGGCTCCGAAGAGGAATTAAGGAAAACGGAGCGGGCTGTCGGCATGTTCAGGAAACGCTATACGATCACGGACCGGGCGGTCTGTGAGGAGCAGGGTCTGCTGGAGAAGGCCAGAAAGTCGGACTCGGTGTTCATTTACGATATACCCAGGAATAAACGGGAGGAGATCGTCAACTTCTGCTACAGGGAAAAGATCAGCGTTTATTGTTTCCCGAACATCGAGGATATCCTGATCCATAATTCCGAACAGATCATGTTCTCGGATCTGCCGTTTTATCAGACGGAGTTTAAGGGAATGACCTTTGAACAGCGGGTTGTAAAGAGGGCTATGGATATCGCGGTTTCCGCGGTCATGCTGGTAGTGACCTGCCCTGTCTTTCTTGCTACGGCAGTGGCCATTAAGAAAAACGACGGCGGCCCGGTCTTCTTCCGGCAGGAGCGGGCAACGATCCGCGGCAGGACATTTCAGATCTACAAATTTCGCACGATGAAGGAGAATATCGAGAACCGTTCCGTGACAAAGGATGACGACAGGATCACGTCTGTGGGGAAGGTTCTAAGGAAATACAGGATCGATGAGCTCCCGCAGTTTCTGAACATCATCCGTGGAGAAATGTCTCTTGTGGGGCCGCGGCCGGAGATGCTCGAAAATGTGGAGGAATATACGAAGGAGCTTCCGGAGTTTAGGTACCGGCTCCGGATGAAGGCAGGGCTTACCGGCTATGCCCAGATCATGGGGAAGTACAACAC
>CACZNS010000146.1 GCA_902782575.1 uncultured Lachnospiraceae bacterium | reverse complement strand
TTGAAAGTTTACTTTCTTTTCCTTTATCTTTTTATTCCTGAAATATCGTTAATCACTTCACCCGCAATGATCAGGCCTGCTACGGAAGGAACGAATGCTGTCGAACCGGGTATGTCCCTCCGCCCCGTACATTTTTCATTCGTATCCGGGGAATTCTGTCCGCAGTCGTCAGAAATATCCTCCGCCGGCCTTACCGGCTTTTCTTTTGAGTACACAACCTTAAGGGAGTCTATCCCTCTCTTTCTGCACTCGTGCCGCATCACCTTTGCCAGCGGGCAAACAGATGTCTGATAAATATCAGCCACCTCAAATAATACAGCATTCACTTTATTACCTGCTCCCATGGAAGAAATGACCGGAACTTGCGCTGCCTTCGCTTTTTCTATGATAGCAAGCTTTCCGGTAACCGTATCGATGGCATCTACGACATAGTCATAATCACGAAAATCGAACAGTTCCTGTGTCTCCGGAAGGAAAAAGATTTTATATGTTCTGACCTCACAGTCCGGATTGATATCATGAACCCGTTCCTCAGCTATATCCACCTTATATTTGCCGATCGTTTTTCTTGTGGCGATTATCTGGCGGTTGATATTGCTAAGACACACCTTGTCGTTGTCTATAAGATCCAATGATCCTATCCCGCTTCTTGCGAGAGCCTCAACAACAAATCCGCCCACTCCCCCTATGCCGAAAACCGCAATGCGGGAAGACGCAAGCTTCTCCATCGTTTCCTTTCCATATAATAATTGTATCCTTGAAAACTGATCCTGCATCAGAACCTTTTTCCCTCTTTCCTTCAGCCCGGAAAGTAATCGGCCTTCTCCTTCAGATCTTTCAGTCTCTCCTTCAGCATCGTGTTCCTGCTCGTTACAGTAACATTTCTGACCGCATAGCTTAAAGCTTTCTTTGTTCCGATCAGGACCAGGATCTTTTTCGCCCGGGTAATCCCGGTATAGATCAGATTCCTCTGAAGCATCACATAATGGTTCATTAAAACCGGCATCACAACGATCGGATATTCAGAGCCCTGTGCCTTATGGATCGTTGTGGCATAAGCAAGCACCAGTTCATCCAGTTCCGAAATATCATAGGCGATCTCCCTATCCTCAAAGCTCACCTTTAAGGATCGGTCTTCCATATCCACAAAGGAAACCGTTCCGATATCCCCGTTAAATACTTCCTTATCGTAGTTATTGCGGATCTGCATGACTTTGTCGCCGGTGCGATATGAAAAGCCCCCCCTTTTCAGACTGAAACCGCCCGGATTGATCGCTTCCTGCAGTGCCTGATTCAGATTGACCGCTCCGACCACACTTCTCTGCATCGGTGTCAGCACCTGGATCTCTGATGATTCGACCCTGTAATACCTCGGCAGCTTGGTCTTTACCAGCTCCACGATGGTTTTCACGGCTTTTTCCGGGTCTTCTTCTGCCATAAAGAAGAAATCACTCTGCCTTCCGTTTGAGATATCCGGCATTTTTCCGGCATTGATCCGGTGAGCATTCATAATGATCCTGCTGTTCTGTGCCTGCCGGAATATCCTTGTCAGTCGCACCACCGGAAAACATTCCGAATCGATCAGATCCCTCAGCACATTTCCCGCACCAACGCTCGGCAGCTGGTCGATATCCCCCACCATGATAAGTGTCATTGTGTCAGGAACCGCTTTCAGCAGGCTGTACATGAGTATAATGTCTATCATAGAACATTCGTCGAGGATCATTACATCCCCCTCCAGGGGATTCTCCTCATTTCTCTGGTATCCCTCCGGCGGCTTTACCTCAAGCAGACGATGGATGGTCTTTGCTTCCATACCGGTTGCTTCCGATAAGCGCTTCGCCGCCCGTCCAGTCGGAGCAGCAAGCACAATCTTCGCTCCGGCCTCTCGAAATGCGGTAATGATACCCAGTGTGGTGGTTGTCTTTCCGGTTCCCGGACCTCCGGTCAGGATCAGCACTTTACTCTGTACTGCCTTACGGATCGCTTCAAGCTGTACTTCATCATAAACCATTCCGGTTTTTGACTGGATCTTTTCCGCAAGACTGTCTGTTTCAATCCGGATGGCCGGAGGCATTTTCAGGAGTCTGTCCATACGCTTCGCTGTTCCGGATTCCGCAAAATAAAACGGCGGAAGATAGATTGAATCCGCTTCCCTGAAAACATCCTCCTGTCGAATCATTTCATCCAATGTCATGGAAAGCAGATTCTCTTCCACGGAAAGCAGTTCGGATCCCTTTTCCAGAAGCATTTCCCGAGTCGCGTAGCAATGTCCTTCCTCAGAGAGCTTATTCAGCGTATAAATGATCCCGCTCCTGAGCCTTACATACTTTTCATGTCCGAATCCCATCTTCTCTGCGATGGTATCTGCCGTCTTAAAACCGATGCCCCAGATATCGTCCGCCAGACGGTATGGATTCTCCTGAACCACCTTGATGCTGTCATTTCCGTAAGTTTTGTATATTTTGGTTGCATGGCTTGTGCTGACATTATTGCTCTGCAGGAAGAGCATGATGTTTTTGATCTCCTTCTGCTCTGCCCAGCCGCTCTTGATCCTCTCAACCCTGACCTTCCCGATACCCGGCACGTCGATCAGCAGATCCGGCTCATGCTCGATCACTTCGAGTGTCCGTTCTTGAAACATCTTCACGATCTCTTTGGCAAACTTGGGACCGATTCCCTTGATCAGACCGCTTCCGAGATATTTCTCAATGCTATAAACCGTCGCCGGCAGTGTCTCCTCACAGGTTTCCAACGAGAACTGGCGCCCATATTTTCCGTCGATCCTCCATCTTCCGCCCAAAGACAGGACGCTTCCCACATGCACATCCGGCATATTCCCGACCACGGTCACCAGATCGCTGTATCCCTTCGCTCTGCACTTGATGACCGTGTAGCCGTTCTCCTCATTCTGATATGTGATTCGTTCCACTACACAGCGCAAATGTTCCATTCTGACTCAGTTATTGCA
>CACZNS010000145.1 GCA_902782575.1 uncultured Lachnospiraceae bacterium | reverse complement strand
GAGATAAAGGAGCTGTGGGATTCGCACTGGCTTACGAACATGGGCGTGAAGCACAGAGAGCTGCAGCAGAAGCTTGAGGAATACCTGCAGGTGGAGCATCTGGAGCTGATGGTAAACGGGCACATGGCGCTGGAGCTTACTTTTCAGGCTATGGGCCTTAAGGGTGAGGTGATCACGACCCCGTTTACCTTTGCATCCACGACCCATGCACTGGTGCGCTGCGGTCTGGAGCCCGTATTCTGCGATGTGGATCCGGTCACCTATACGATGGATCCCGCAAAGCTCGAGGAGCTCATCACAGAGCGCACCTGTGCGGTCGTACCGGTGCATGTGTACGGGAACATCTGCCATGTAGAGGAGATCGAGCGCATAGCCCGAAAGCACGGATTGAAGGTGATCTACGATGCTGCCCATGCCTTCGGTGAGACATATCGGGGCAGGGGGATCGGCTCCTTTGGTGATGCTTCGATCTTCAGCTTTCATGCCACAAAGGTCTTCAATACCATCGAGGGCGGAGCCGTGGCATACCCCGAAGCAGCAGGCGATTTCGGACGAAGGGTGTATCTGCTGAAGGATTTCGGGATCGTGGACGAGGAGAGGATCAGCGAATCCGGCGCAAACGGAAAGATGAATGAATTCGCTGCGGCAATGGGACTCTGCAACCTGCGCCATGTGGACGGAGAGATCGAAAAGCGCCGGAAGGCATATGAACGATATATGGAACGGCTCGACGGGGTCAGAGGGGTAAGGCTGAACTGTGTTCAAAAGGATGTGAAGCGGAATTACAGCTATTTCCCGGTGATCTTTCAGGAGGAGCTCACGGGGGTCCACAGAGACCGGGTACAGAAGGAGCTGGAAAAAAACGGGATCCGCTCCCGGAAGTATTTCTATCCCCTCACATCCGACTTTGACTGCTACAGGGGAAAGTTCCGGGGAGAAACGCCGGTTGCGAAAAAGCTTGCCGGGCAGGTACTCACACTCCCGATCTACGCGGACCTGGCTTTGGAGGATGTAGACAGGATCTGTGAGGTGATCCTGGGGCTTTTACCGGATCTGTAACAGCATATTGACGCCAACAGTAACGCATTTGCCGCTCATGATGCGGCAATTCCCAAAGGAAAGGTTAAGGAATGGGGATCTATCTGAACCCTGGAAATGAAAACTTCAGACTGACTCTCGCTGCGGATATCTACGTGGATAAAACGATGATGATCGCGGAGGTGAACCGCTTCATCGATAAGGGGAATACCTATATCTGTATGTCCCGCCCCAGGCGCTTCGGAAAGACTATCGCGGGAAATATGCTGAGCGCGTATTATTCAAAGGGGTGTGACAGCCGGGAACTTTTTCGGAACCTGAAGATCGCAAAGGATCCGTGCTTTCCGGAAAAGCTGAACCGGTATAATGTAATAAAAATAGACATGAACAGCGAATATCAGAATACCGGCGATAAGGATAAACTGATCAAAAGGCTGTCTAAGAAGATAAAATCGGAGCTTGCTAAAGAATTTACATCGGTCTCTTTTGATGATGAGGATTCTTTAGGAAATGTTCTGCTTCAGGTGTATGCTCAAACAAAAGAAACCTTCATTTTTATCATAGATGAATATGATGTGCTTGTAAGGGAGAAAGTAAATACACAGCTATTCAGTGAGTATCTGGAACTTCTGAACGGTCTGTTTAAAAGCGATACCCTCCGCCCGGCGATCTCCCTGGCCTACCTGACCGGGATCCTGCCGGTGGTGAGAGATAAGGTTCAGAGCAAGCTGAACAATTTTCGGGAATATACGATCCTGGATGCGATGAACTTAGCAGAGTACGTTGGCTTTACGGATGAAGAAGTCAGGGATATCTGCGAGAGGTATGGTCTGGACTATCCGGAATGCAGGCGGTGGTACGATGGCTACAGCCAGCATGGATTTGAAGTATACAATCCCGAGTCCGTGGTGATGTCTGCGGAAAGGAAGCGGTTTGACAACTATTGGGGAAAAACCTCCACGTACAAAGCTATCTCCGACCGGATCGCTCAGAATTTCGAGGGTACAAAGGATGCGGTGGTCCGCATGCTCGCCGGAGAGGAGGTAGAGGTAAACGCCACCTCATATATGAACACCATGGATTCTTTTGAGACAAAGGACGATCTGCTGACCTACCTGATCCATATCGGATATCTGGCCTATGATCTGGAAAATGGAACCTGCCGTATCCCGAACAGAGAGATCCGCCGGGAATGGTACAACGCCATCCGGGTGAATGAGGAATATAGGGTGACAGATCAGATCATACAGGCATCCAAAGAGCTGCTGAAGGAGACCTTGAGCGGAAACAGTGAAGCAGTGGAAAAGGCGCTGGATGCGAGCCACATCCATGTAACGAGCAACCGCAGCTACAATAACGAGGACGCGTTGCAGAGCGCCATCTATCTGGCCTATGTATACGCCCTGAACCGCTATACGGTGATCAAAGAGATGACGACGGGCAAGGGCTTTGCGAATGTGGTATTTATCCCGGTAAAGCCTGAGGATCCGGCGATGATCATCGAACTGAAGCGGAATGGAGGCACGGAAAGCGCACTGGATCAGATCAGGGAGAAGAAGTACTTCGACAGCCTGTCCCATTATGAGGGAGACCTGCTCTTCGTGGGGATCAGCTATGACGAGAAGGAAAAGACTCATTCGTGCAGGATCGAGAGGTTTTTGATTTCGTAACGTTTTTCCTTTTTTTGATACTATGGTATAATATTATCCCACTCAAGAGGATCCGTTGCCCACGGTGGGCAACGAATCGGAAGAGGGATATTATCAATTGATCATAGGAGGATCAATAATCGGCACCGAAATAATGAAGAAGATATTGATCGTTACAAATATCCCGTCTCCGTACCGGGTGGATTTTTTTTATTACCTGCAGACCCATAAACCGGAGTGGGAGATCCATGTACTGTTTCAGTCCGGAAATCAGGCGTCCTTCAGACAGTGGGAGGGTGGAGAAAAAAAACTGAAGCATACACATTTTCTGAAATCCAGAGTTATCAGGAAGACAGGAAACGATATCACGGAGAAGTTTCTTCCGCAGGGTGTAAGAAAGAAGCTCGAAGAGATTCGGCCGGAGCTGATCATTGGGATGGAATACAACGCAGGGGCGGTTGCGGCAAAGCACTGGTGCAATGTACATCGTATCCCATATATATCCTGGTCTGACGGAACAGAGCATTCGGAGCGCAATATTCGGCTCTATCAAAAGCTTTTAAGAAAATATATCATCCGAAATACAGCCGCCTTTATAGCCAGCTCTTCCAAAACGAAAGAGCATCAGATCCGGATGGGGGCTTCGGAGGATAAGATTTTTATCAGCGAGCTTACTGTTGATATGGATAAATACGAAGGCAGAGGGCGGGCATACCAGCCGGGAGATATGATCCTTTGCGTAGGGAGCTTGATCCAACGTAAGGGCATTGATCTGCTTTTGAATACACTTGGACAGATCCGGGAGACAGCCTGGAGCCTGCATATAGCGGGAGATGGACCCGAAAAGGAAGAACTCCGGAAGCAGGCGGAAAATCTGGGCATTTCCGAACGCCTTATTTTTCACGGATATCTCTCCGGAGATGAGCTGGCCGACCTGTATGAAAAGTCTACTCTCTTTGTGCTTCCTACCAGAGAGGACTGTTTTGGACTTGTTATTTTAGAGGCAATGTGCTGCGGACTGCCGGTACTCAGCTCCCAATATGCAGACGGCGCATATGATCTGATCGATGAAGGAAAGAACGGATATCTTATTGATCCCTATGATACCGACAGATTTGCGGAGAGGATCAGGGAAATGCTTACCAATAGGGAGCTGCTTGGAAAAATGTCGGAGTACTCAAGAAACAGAGTGGAGGAGTTTCGCTTTGAGAAGGTGGTTACGGGATTGCTGCAGGCGGTGGCATTGTCATTCACTTAAACGGAATGATGGCATCGGCCGGTGTTGGTATCAGATTAGAGACAGCATCCGGAGGATATCATAAGGAAAGAGGATATTAAGAAGGCGTCGGTCGGAAATCGTGAGGCGCTGAATGAGCAGGGCTATGATAGTAAAAAGCATACAACTACAAAATTATACGGTGTTTGAGGATACTGATCTGACATTCGGCCAGGGGATTAATGTGTTTATCGGCGAGAATGCAACAGGAAAAACTCATTTACTGAAGCTGATATACGCTGCATGTTGTGCTAACCGCCAGCAGGTGGATTTCGGTAATAAAATCGTGATGACCATGCTGCCGGATGAATATCGTATTTCCAGACTCATCACAAGAAAAAGAGGCAACCATGCGGCGAGTATCAGGGTTGCGGCGGTAAATACGAATTCCGAACCGGAGAGTTATCTTTCAGCGTCGTTTGATAATAAGACAAAAAAATGGAATGCAATAGTAAAGGGGAAGGCTGCGTGGGAAAAGAAATTTAATGAAAGCAGTACAATTTATATTCCGGCAAAAGAGATCCTTTCTCATAGTTATCAGCTTTCAGCTGCTGCAAGTGTGGGAAATGTAAGATTTGATGATACTTATCTGGACATTATCAATTCTGCAAAGATAGATATATCTATGGGGAAAAACCCGGCGACAAGATCCGCGCTCTTAAAAAGAATAGAAAAAATGACAAAAGGGCAGGTGTTTTACGATGTCTCGAAAGATGAGTTCTATCTTATGCATGGATCATCCAGACAGGAGTTCAACCTGATCGCTGAAGGGATAAAAAAGATGGGGCTGCTCTGGCTTCTTGCAAAAAACGGGACACTTGAGAGTGGTTCAGTGCTTTTCTGGGACGAACCGGAGGCAAATATAAACCCGGCGTACATGTCCATGATAGCGGAACTGCTGTTGGAGCTGCAGGGAAATGGTGTACAGATCTTTTTGGCAACACATAATTATTTCTTGGCAAAATATATTGACATCAAACGAAAAGCCCGGGATCATATCAGCTTTTATTCCTTTTACCGGGAAACCGGGAAAACTGCCGTCAATTATGAATTCTCAGATCAGTTTTCTCTGCTGGAAAATAACGCCATTACCAGAACATACCTGCAGATATACAGAGACGAGCTTGGAATTCAGATATGATGAAGGTAATTCATGAATCGGGGATCGATTTCGGGAGATTTGATACAGATAAGCTCTATGAAATCGAAAAATCAAAGATAAACCTGGATATTGGAAAGGGTATAAAGACCGTCGAATTCATTTATCTGAATGGGACCGACCTGCTTTTTGTTGAAGCTAAAGCAACCTGTCCGAATCCCGCCAATAAGGATAGTTCAGATGCGAAGAACAAGAAGTATGAGGCTTATTTTTCGGATATAGCCGAAAAGTTCATAGATTCCGTCAGTCTCTTTGCTTCAATCAAGCTTGGTCGACAGATCCGTACAGAAGAGTTTGGCAGAGAATTGTCAGAGGCAGACAGCTTTAGAAACATTGCACTTAAGCTTGTCCTTGTAATTGCCGGAGCAGAGGAGTCCTGCCTGCCCGGTCCCAAAGCAGAGCTGGAAAGCCGGTTGCTTAAATGGAGAAAAATCTGGAAAGCGGATGTAGTTGTGCTGAACAGGAAGCTAGCGAAGGCTGCTGGAATTTCAAGATAAAGAGAATCAATGTAAATAGCAGAAAATATGAAGGTTTTGGATTATAGAAGGAAACGGGCATTTCATTTTGTAACTGTACTTGATTATAACTGCTGAACCTTGAAAACTGTATAAATTTGTACGTTTTGGATATATGCCCGCCTGTTACTAAGATGGTGAAGAGCAAGGCTTGAACGTAACGTTCAAATTCTCATGGGTAATCGTACCGCGTATAAATGCTGTGGTACGGTAGGGGAAAAGTAGAGGTTAAGATTCAGATTGTAAGAGTTTGAAAATGACTGAAAAAACTGAAAAAACCGAGGGATTCGGGAAATATGTTAAACTGTTCACAGTGATCCTCGTGATATGGACCTTCACACTGCCTGTCATAGCACTGGACGGAGCGTGGAACGGTGACGAAATGATCACATACTCCATGGCAAACAATCAGAATGGAGGAGTGATGTTTTCACGCGGAAAAGTCGGGAAATACTTTGAAGAATACATCAAAGCCGACACTCCTGGAAAAATGCTTGAAAATGCCATATGGACGGTGAAGGATGTGCTTGCAAACAGGCGGAAAGCTACATATTTTCAGATGGAACCTCCCTCGGAAACCGGCTGGTACACAAAACAGGAAGTAAACAACTGGTTCTGTGTGGAAAAAGGCACCCGCTTCGACTATCTGACCGTCTACAAAAATGCCTGCGGAGATGAAAGCCACTCATTTTTGTATTATGATCTGGTACATACGATCAGCTCGCTGCTTCCGTACGAGCTTAGCGGCAGTAAATGGTCACCCTGTATTTTCAATCTTCTGATGGTGGCCCTTTGGATGATTTCGGCCTACAGGATAGCAGGACTTATGGGGCTTTCCGATGAAGCAGCGCTCTGGCTTGCCTTTTTCTCCGGCTCAGTCACCAGATGCGTGCAGTATATCTCACTTCAGAGAGACTACACTGCATCGGGAGCAGTCATGCTTTTTCAGGCGTATCTGTATCTCGGCCTGCTTCAGACTGTCAAGAAAAAGACCGGCAACAGCACAAAATGGCTTGTTTCCATAGCGATCACAGATGCGCTGGGCTTCTGGTTAAGCTATCACACTACGATATTTGCCATAGTGATCTTTATTGCTACGCTTGTGACATATCTTGCCGGAAAGGTCCCGGGAAAGGAAATCCCGAGATTTATATTTGCCCATATAATATGTGCATTGGGTGCTCTTGCAGCTTATCCGATCGCAGTATTTGGAATGCTCTCAAAACTATCAAATACGGTCACGCCGGGAGAAGACAGCCCGCTTGCAATAGAGATCATATCGATCCTGTACACTCTTATAGGTGCGGTCAGCTCCGTCAGGATAATGTCCGTGTTTGTTTTGGTGGCAGTGATCGCAGCTCTGATATTCGGAATGCTGAAAAAAAGTATCAAAGGTTCAGATCTGTCCGGATGGCTGTTCTGGCGCTTTCATCTCTTGTCACTTGCGTGATCACAGTCCTGTCCATGGGGCGCCAATACACGACATTGCCGGCCTCAGTGCTGGTTGTGGCCCTGGGAGGCATTCTGATCGATATTTTGTACAGGGGCGGCTACCCCAAGCCGCTGCATGTGACATTGAAGTTTTTGATAGTGGCACTGTGTGTGACAAACTATGCGTTAGGCGCGCTCTCCGTCAAAGCTCAGAGCAGGATATGTGATGAATACAGCCGCATAATAAAAGAAAGCGGCACTGATACAGCCCTCTACATCAGAAATTATAAGGGCAATTACATGATGACCGGATATCTGAGTGAATTTGAAGATACACTGGTAGTCACTTTGCCGAATACTGAGTTGTCAGCATATGCAGGAGATGAAAAACTCCTGGAAGCAGATGAGCTTTTTGTATTTGTACCAAACCGGGCTGAAGACATTACGGAAGTAACCAAGTTTTTGAAAAAGGATCTGGGATTTACAAGTATTGTAGATCTATGCAAAGAGGATCACCTAAAAAACGGCGAGATGATATTGCTCAAAGCGGGAAAGGGTTAAAAGTCTATGAAAACGACAGACAAAGATAATCACAGTTTATGCGATCTTTCTAGCGGCCGGTATAGTTCAGAGGATTATTGAAGGAGAGGATCCTCAGCAGACACTCCTCAGATCACTACCGGTAATGTTTATGGGTGTGTTGATGACAGAAATATACAGAGAGCGTGAATTCGGGAAGATAGTAGAAAAGATAATGGTATTTACAGGAATAGCGTATCTGTTTCTGCTCGATCCGACGCAAAACTGGATATCCTCCGGTATTATCATTGCGGTTATGGCTCTGCTCCTGTTCCCGGATAAGTTTGAAAAAATCAGAAAATGTTTGTCGCTAAACCTGTTTGTCAAAGGCGGAAGTATCAGTTTTTCGTTTTATCTGTTTCATACTATTGCAATATCGCTTGTTTTTTGGGTGCTTATGAAGATAAATGAAGGAATAACTGCCATCCCGGCTGTCATGGTGATCCTGATCGCACTTCCGGTATCTTTGTTAATAACCCTGGTGTATTGTATCATTATGGAAAAACTTGCCGGGAATATACGAAAATTGTAATTCAATCCGTGTAGAAAAACAAAAGGCGTTTTTGAGAAAAGAATTCGACAAAATATCAGGTGTGTTTTATAGTAAATGTCGTCGATACTAATGCATGATTGTTTTGGAAGCTTATAGATGATAAGGAAAAGTGTAGACACCTCACTGAATTTGATGGGTGAACGTGCTATTGAAATAATAAGAAGGACTTTTGATGTTTCGACTGAAGAAATAAAGCAGGT
>CACZNS010000144.1 GCA_902782575.1 uncultured Lachnospiraceae bacterium | reverse complement strand
GGCTGGCAAAGACGATCATCATCGCCAATGCTGTTTTTATCATGCACTTTTTTCTGGATTCGCTTTTTGATTTCATTTTCTTCTATATCATCATTCTGTTCTATGCATTCTCATAAAATAACAGATAATTATGAACTTAATCTGCTATCGGAGATTTATCCCCTCTGGCATTGTAAATCCAGAACAAAAAGATTATGCGCATATTCTATCATATTTCGTGACCTGATTAAAGGGCCCTATTAGAGGGATAGGAAAACTTCCAAATTCGACAAATTGTGCTGGGTTTGGAAGTTTTTTGTTTGACCAGAAACTTTATTTATTATAGAATCACACCATAGAAAACTTCCAAATCCTCAAAAAAATTCAGGATTTGGAAAAATGGAGAAAAGATATGGTTGGAAGCAACGGACAGCTTCCATAGGAGGTTATATCACACACAAAAAGTTATTGCGGACGGTTTTCGGATGGAGGCAATATTACATAGTAGACAATGAATACTGCAGCCGCACGTTTTTAGATCCATTCTATAGAAAAGGAACAGAGGTGTATTTCCTGTATTTTCCCGGATTCATGAATGATTCATATATGGGGGGAATAGTGGTCAGGAAGATTTTCTGAAAAGGAAGGATTTGCAAAGTTTGTTTCGATACAGGGACATTATAATCTGATATAACAGTTATAAATTTAGGAAATGTTGAAGGGTAGAAAAAAGAGGAAACTATGATGGTATTAGAGCCGGAACAGATCAATGTATCACCGGTACCTAAGACCTGGATATTGTCTGTTGTCGGGATGATATGTCAGCACGTTATATTCGGATTCAAGGCAGGATAAAAAAATTCTCAGAATTGACATAGATCAATGTAATGGAGCTAGAAAACTGATATTGTCTCCTTAAGGAGGTGATATCAATGGATATGACAAAACAAAATTCAAAACGTGCACTTACTTTAACAACGGTACTCACTCTGTTTGTGGCCGGCTTTGAGATCTTCATAGCCTATACAAACTACAAGCCGGGGATGAACTTCTTCGATCTGGCGAGCTATGTGACTGCAAACCGGTACGTCTATTACCTGATACTGATCCTTGCGAATATGATCATGCTCCCTGGGGCGGTATTGTTGTTTAAAGAGAGCGGTTTAAGTCTTAAGGATGAGATCTTTGAGAAGAAGACTCTCGGAAAGGATATCCTCATAGGAGTTATCGCACTGGCTTTAACGGGAATACCGTCGATCCTTTCCACATTTATATACGGATGTCAGACGGACATGGCCTATAAGGCCGGAAAACCGACAATAGGGCTGACCATCATGGGGATACTTGCTCTCGGTCTGGTCAGCGGCATCGTAAAAGAGATATTCTTCAGAGGAATGGCAAAGGTATTCTGTGGCTCCGTAATGGGGGAAATGACCGCGCTCATTCTTTTCAATGTGATGTTTGCCATGCTTGACTGGTATAATTTCGGCTTGTCGTTTGTGATCGGATCAATATGGATCTGGGCATACAAAAAGAGCGGACATCTTATTGCACCGATGATAGCACACGGCGGTATCAATATTATTTCACTCATATATTGGATTATGGTGACGGGATAAGCTTATGGATAAGAAATATCTGATAAAACAGCTGAAAGACCTTTCTGATGGATTGAAACTGGGCATATCCGAAGAAGCTATAGAGAAGGCTATTTCTTTCTCAAGGTTCAGGGTCTATTCAAAGGGCGAGGTGATCGCAAGAACCGGCGATAAGACAACAGCTGCAGGCTTAGTCATTAACGGCGTGATCAGGAGCTACTATGTCGATAGGGATGGGAATGACATTACCCAGTATTTTGCGCCGGAAGGCAGCTGGTGCATAGATTCCGGAATGGTCGGTTTTGCTGAGATGCAGGCAAACTGGGAAGCCATTGAGGATACGACTGTCATGCTCTTTGACGTAAAGGACATGAAAACGCTGATATATAGTGAAGAACAGTTAAAGAATGTCTGGATCATGGCTCTTGAAAGTGGGATGAGATATAAGATATACAGAGAAAACGGCTTTCTGGTGGAAAATGCCACGGAAAGATACGTTGAATTCAGGAAAAGATATCCTGAGCTCGCCAGGCGCGTTCCGCTAAGATACATAGCAACATATCTGGGGATCACCCCCGAATCTCTGAGCAGGATCAGAAGTGCGTTGAAAGAGGGGGAGAATATGGATTAAAATCAGCTGACGGATTTAAGGAGAAGGATTTTGGTAGAAAGAGTCGTGATAATGTCAGTAAAGCGACTCTTGTCACCTTAAGAACCGCAACCCCTTCTTTTGGAGCATCTCAATCTGACCGTCCTTATCATTCGGATCTATATTGAAAAACTCAATAAGTTCATCTTTAGTAAAGTGCGTTCCTGTATAAGTTTCTTTACATGTGCCCAAAGGTTTGAAATCCGGTTGCTCAACCTCACTTTCCATATAGAGGTTTCCGAACTGATCTATATAAACATAGTCTCCGCCAAATTCCCAGCCATAAACGCCGCTCCATTTTACATTTATAGGAACATTTGCGGATGAATTATCTGAAGAGGTATCATCAGCATCTGCAGTATCGG
>CACZNS010000143.1 GCA_902782575.1 uncultured Lachnospiraceae bacterium | reverse complement strand
ATGTATGAGATCAGTACTTGGGTGCTTACAATGCGATAAGGCAAGGACAAATTGATATATGTGCATTAGAAGTATATACTGATAGTGCATAGAAGAGCACGCCATGAATGCAATTAAAGAGCTTAGAAATACTACGAAGATGAGTCAAAACAGATTTGCTACCTACCTTGAAATACCTGTTGCCAATATTCAGCACTGGGAGCAGGATGTTATTACACCACCCAATTATCTTATAGCACTTATATCTCGTGTTATGAAGAATGACGGATATAACGGGGAGTAAGCCGATGAATGTTGTATGGAGGCTTGCAGATGCGACAAAATATATAAAGCAAACCGGAAAGATGCTGGTTAGCTAAGTGGTGATCAGATGAAGACCATAAGAGTAGTAGCGGCGGTGATCCGAAACGGCGATAAGATATTAGCCACCGCCAGAGGATATGGAGATTATAAAGGTTGGTGGGAGTTTCCCGGAGGAAAGATCGAAGAGGGAGAGACACCGCAGCAGGCTTTGGTACGGGAGATTCGAGAGGAACTGACGGCAGAGATCGCTGTAGGGGATCTGATACAAACGGTCGAATATGATTATCCTTCATTTCATCTTTCCATGGATTGCTTCTGGGCTGAGGTGGAATCAGGACGTCTTGAATTGAAAGAAGCGGAGGATGCAAGATGGCTTACCGCAGATCAGCTGGATGAAGTAAAGTGGCTCCCGGCAGATATGGAACTGATAGAGCCGATAAGACAGATATTGGCAAAGAGAATGACACTTGCTTATTATGAGGAAAATGCGGAAAGCTTTGTTACCGGAACCATAGATGTCGGATTTGAACATACGCAAAAACGCTTTGCATCATTTTTATCTGATGGGGCATATATATTGGACTTCGGATGCGGATCCGGGAGAGATGCGAAGGCCTTTCTTGATATGGGATATCAGGTCGATGCTGTTGACGGTTCTGAAAAGCTTTGTACGCTGGCTTCCGAAAATACCGGGATTACTGTTCGGAAGTTATTATTCACTGAACTTGATGAATATGAGAAGTATGACGGAATCTGGACATGTGCATCCATTCTGCATTTGCCGAAGTCGGAATTAAAAAACATATTTTCGGGATAATCTTCATTCTATCTGGGCTGGTCAGGAGCTGTATCGTAAAGGGAATTCCCAGGAAGAATTCTATGATATCCTGCAGAAGAACATGCAACCTGTATACGATGCTGCCAGGAGGCAGGGATATGAAATCTGGAAATAATTCGTGAGAAGCCAATCTATCAAAGCTCAGGAATCTGATCTTGCTATCACATCTTCCGGATGATACCGAAGTGACATTCGCGTATATGTGTCATAGCCGGGTAAAGGAATAAGAAAAACAAAAATCGTAATGAAAACGGAGGTCAATATGGCAGAGATAATAAAAATCAATGATGATACATGGAGATTCGAGGATGAAGGTGTCAGGTTTTTCCTTTTCTGCGGAAGTGAAAAAGCAGCGCTGATAGACTCGGGAATGAATGTGCCGGATGCAAGGAAGCTGGCAGAGGGGCTCACCAATCTTCCGATAATACTGATCAACACTCACGCTGATCCGGATCATATTTCCGGAAATGCCGCATTTGAAGAGGCATATATGAGTCCTGATGAAGAAGAAAATTACAGAGCACATGGCGGGCAGGGAAAGATTCATCCCGTTCACGAGGGAGATGTGATCGATCTTGTAGACCGATCACTCCGAATTATCGATATCCCAGGCCACACCCCTGGAAGTATTGCGATAATAGACGAAAAGAACAGGATACTGGTAAGCGGCGATAGTGTCGAAGATGGAAACGTCTTTATGTTTGGAGAAAGAAGAGATATCGACAGATATATCATTAGCATGAACCATCTCCTGGAGTTTACGGACTCTTTTGACGAGATTTATGCGATGCATGGTTCATTCCCTGTAAAGAACGGGCTTATAGAAAAGCTTATTGAAGGAGCTCAACTTATAGCGAATGGTAAAGCTGATGGAACAGCTGTGGATGTTTTCGGTACTTCCGCGGTTCTTTACAAGTTCCCGTATGCAGGTTTTTTATGTGATCCGGAGT
>CACZNS010000142.1 GCA_902782575.1 uncultured Lachnospiraceae bacterium | reverse complement strand
GGTTCCGGGATCACTACAGGTTCCGGCTCAGGCATCGCTACCGCCGCGGGTTCTGCTGCTGCCACCGGTTCCGGGATCGGCTCCGGCATTACTACCGGTTCAGGTTCAGGTATCACTACAGGCTCCGGCTCAGGGACCACTGCCGGCTCTGGTTTGGGTTCCGGCTTGGCTTCTCCGACTCCGAAATCAATAAATGACATCTGGGTCGGCTGTTCCGGAGGCAGCTCCGGCATCACCACCGGTTCGGGCTCCGGCATCACCATCGGTTCAGGTTCCGGCATCACCACCGGTTCGGGCTCCGGCATCACCGGTGCCTGCGCAAATACAGGTTCCGGCATCACCACCGGTTCGGGCTCCGGCATCACCGGCGCCTGTGTAAATACAGGTTCCGGCATTACAGGCTCCTGCGCAAACACGGGCTCAGGGATCGCCACCGGCTCCGGCTCTATCGTCACAAAAGGATCCGGCGCAGGATTAACCCCTCCGGTAGGTACAAAACTCAATCCACTTGTGAATGCCTCCGGCTCTTCTTCCTGTTTCGGGGCATTCACTTCTGTTCCAAACGGTTTCCCCTGTGGGTTCGAAAGCTCGTCAACGGCCTGGGACAGGTCGTCTTTGAAATCTTTGAAAAACCCCATTCCTCTCCCTCCTTTATTTCGCCACCTGCTGTATGAGAGGTGTATCCATACTCATTGGCTGTAATTCGATATCTCGCTCAAGAAGCCCTTCGATCACTTCAGGAAGGGCGTCTACCGTAGTATTCTTTTCTGCTGTGTCGTGAAGCAGGACGATCGCGCTGTCATAAGAGTCAATATGATCCAGGATCCCGGCTATGATCTGATCCGCCGGAATGCTCCTGCCCGTGGAATTTCCGGGATATACATTCCAGTCCCAGTATTCATAGCCCCTCGCATGAAGCACATCCGCAAATGCCCCCATGTCGAGTTTGCTGACGTGATTTCCGGATCCTCCCGGAAAACGGTAAATCGTAGCGTCGACACCTGTTTTATTATAAATTAGGCTGTGTATTTTATCAAGGTCATCTTCAAAGCTTTCCACCGAGCTGTAAAGACTGCCGTACTCATGAGAATAGGAATGCATCGCAATGGTATGGCCGTCGTCCACGATGGCCTTGTATTTATCATCCAGCCCTTCCTTGCCTTCTCCGATCCCGTCCACGAAAAAGGTTGCCTTCACGTTATGCTGTTTCAGGATCTTCAGGATCCGCTCCGTATTCGGACTCGGTCCGTCGTCAAAGGTCAGGTAAACCGTCTTTTTTCTTGCCGCCTGGCGTTCCCCCGGCACAACGATCTGGGTTTCCGCCACCGGCAGCTCCGCCGTGCTTCCTCCGGGCGCCACATAATAATTATTGGAAACAACGGTCTGCTCGACATAGCTGTTCAGGGATACCGATTTCAGACGTTCCTCTATGTCCCGGATCCTGAAAAAAAGAAGGGTGCATAGGATCAGAGCCGCCAAAGATACCGCGACGGGAAGATAAACCAGAATATGCTTGATTTTCTGAACTCTGTTCCTGCTCATACTATAATATAATGCCCGACAGCTCGATCAATATCCCGCAAACCGCGCCAAATCCGTACAGCATGGCAGCGATCGCCAGATTCTCCTTAAAATGATCATTCACGCGAAACAGCACCAGCAATCCGACACCCGCTCCGGTCAGAAGCCCGGCGATCATTGCCCCCGCAGACAGCACTCCCTCCAGATACAGCTGTGTCAGGATGATGGAGGCCGCACAGTTCGGGATCAGACCGATCAGAGCGGCGATCAGCTCACCGATCACCGGCCTGCCGATCACGATGCTTTTCAGTGTATCCTCCCCAAGGAGATGGATCGCCAGATTGATCATAAACGTGATGATGATCACAAACAAAAAAACATGCAGAGTATGCACAAGGGCGGGCTTTATGATCCCTTCGTCGTCATCACAGCTGCAGTGCTCGCGTTCACACAGGCTCTCAATATCCCATTCACGGCTTCTTTTTCCAAAGCGTCTCATGCAGAGATCCACCAGAAAGCCGATCAGGATCCCCAGCAGGGCCTTGATGAAAAGAACTTTAAAGATAAACGAAAGCTCCGCCCTCTCCGAGATCAGGATCGGCAGCATCTCATCCGAGGTGGAAAGATAGATCGCAAACAATGTACCCAGCGAGATCACTCTGCCTGCGTAGAGATTGGAGGCCGCCGCGGAAAACCCGCACTGCGGGACAGCCCCGAGCACACCCCCGATCAGGGGCCCGAAGGAGCCGGCCTTCTTCACGGCCTTTTCAAAGCCATTTCCGGTCTGATGCTCCACATATTCCATCAGAAGATATGTAACAAGAAGAAACGGCAGCAGCTTCAGCGCATCCACCAGCGTATCAATTATTACCTCTGCCATTGTATCACCCGGGCTTCCGCCGTCTTCCTCCGCAGCATAATTCTTCGTTCTTTCCCGACAGCACCGGTCAGCGACCGGATTCCAAACAAGTCACAGTTGACGAATATCGTAAGTGAATAAAACTTTATCACGAAGATGCGGCGGCGGTCAAATGATTATGTCTCCCTATCCATTCCTGAACAAAGGAAAAGAGCATCATGATGTAGATAGGCGTAAAGATAAAGAAATCCGCTCCGATCCCGGTGAAATAGCCGTAGAAGGGGATCGTGAAGATCAAGGCGAACAGGATGCAGTAAAGCATGTTCTGATTCTCCCGGTTCTCCCGCAGATACATCACAAGGGGGATCATCATATAAACGGAAACATACCGGTAACTGTAGGGAACGTACAGGGCCATGATCCCTCCGGTATATAACGCATGTTTCCATTTCTCCTGTGTCTTAATAAGAGACAGAATGCAGATCAGCATATACAGATTTTCGGCGATCTTAAAGTATTTCACAAAGTAGGCCGAGTTCTCATACTGCCCCAGCAGATCGGAGACGGAAAGCAGATAATTCCGTATATTTGTCCAGCTCCGGTATCCCTGATTCTCGAAGAAGAACAGCACCTGCAGATAACGGATCAGGGCCGGAAGCCCTCCCACGAAAGCAAAGGGCACCAGAAATACGATCAGTCC
>CACZNS010000141.1 GCA_902782575.1 uncultured Lachnospiraceae bacterium | reverse complement strand
GGCGGAGGCTGTCGTTGAGAACGCAGACGCCGTTCGTTTTGCTGTTTTTCAGTTTGCAGGCAAAACAGCTTTTGCAGCCGGTGTAGGTGTAGTCAAACAGGTGGATCAGTTCCGTTTCCGCGCCGGCGTCTTTCGCAGCCTGCTCCGCCTGTTTCAAAAGCTGGGCCGTATTGTTGTTTTTTCTGGGACTGCCGTTGAGAAACAATGCCTTTATCATAACAACATCCTCCTTAAAGCCATGCGTTTCAACCACACGTTCTACCCTTCGGTTCAGCCATCGGAAAAAGCGCGCAGATCGTTTGTCGCATACGTTTCATACCGCCGGATCTTTTCTTCCGTTTCCGCCGCGCTGCCTGATTTGGTCAGCAGATACACCTTCATCTTCGGCTCCGTTCCCGAAGGACGGACACAGCACCAGGAATTATTGGAAAGATCAAAGTACAATACGTTCGATACGGGAAGCCCGGTCACCTCCGGTCCCTTTGAATAATCCCGGTATTCGTTCACCTTGAGATCTCCGAAGGCCTTCGGCGGATTATTCCTGATCTTCTCCATGGTCGCCTTGATCTGCTCCGCACCGTCAATGCCCTTGAGCGTAAGTGTATGGATCCCCTCTTTGAAATAGCCGTACTCCTCGTAAATGTTGATCATCTGATCCCAGACCGTGATCCCCTTGCTCTTACACCATGCGGCAACCTCCGCCAGGCACATGACAGCCACGACCGCGTCCTTGTCTCTCGCATGAGTACCCACAAGGCATCCGTAGGATTCCTCATATCCGAACACATACTCATACGGATACTCCTGAGGCTTTTCCTCAAACCATTTGATCAGCTCTCCGATATACTTAAAGCCTGTCAGACACTCAAACAGCTTCAGGCCGTAATGCTCCGCGATGGGATCGGCCAGATTGGAGCTGACAATGGTTTTCACCATGGCTCCGTTCTTCGGGAGCTCACCCTTGGCTGCAAGCTCTCTGATCCTGTATTCCGCGATCAGCATTCCCGACATGTTTCCGGTGAAGCCGATATATTCCCCGGTTTTGGAATCCTTTGCGTATATTCCGAGACGATCCGCATCGGGATCCGTCGCCATAACAATATCCGCGTCCTTTTCCTTTGCCAGCTTCAGTGCCAGCTCAAAGGCCTTCGGATCCTCCGGATTCGGATAAGCGAGGGTGGTGAAATCAGGATCGGGCTCTTCCTGCTCCTTTACCACATAGACATTCTTAAATCCGATCTCCTCCAGGATCCTGCGGACCGGCACATTTCCGGCTCCGTGGAACGGAGAATAAACGATCTTCAGATCTCCCGCCACCTCTTTGATGATCTCGGGATGGATAATGAGCTTTTTCAGCTCTTCCATATATTTGTCATCCAGCTCTTTCCCGAAGGGGATATAAAGGCCTGCCTTCTTTGCCTCCTCCAGATCCATCGTTTTGGCATCCGAGAATTTCTCGACCGCACGGACCTCGTCGATGATCTCCACATCCCTCGGGGATGTAACCTGCGCTCCGTCCTCCCAATAGCACTTATACCCGTTATATTCGGGAGGATTATGGCTTGCCGTGATCATGATGCCGGCTGTGCAGCCGTACTGACGGACAGCATAGGACAGCTGGGGTACAGGCCGGAGCGTATCGCTCACATAGGCTTTGATCCCGTTTGCGTTCAGGCAGAGAGCCGCCACATCCGCAAACTCGGGAGACATCCGGCGGGAATCATAGGAGATGGCAACACCCTTGCTCTCGGCGCCCTGTTTTTTGATATAATTCGCAAGACCCTGAGTGGCTTTCCGGACGGTATAAACATTCATGCGGTTGGTCCCGGCGCCGAGTATACCGCGCAGCCCCCCTGTTCCAAACTCGAGTTCCTTATAAAACCGATCCTCGATCTCAGCCTGATCACCCGCGATCGCCCGAAGTTCCTCCTTCGTCTTCCCGTCAAAATAATCATCATCCAGCCAGCTTTGGTAGACCTCCATGAAACCCATACCTTCGTACCTCCTCGATTTGTAATAATGATAACTGATGAATTCGGTTATTACAGCATTACTTTTTACATTTTAACATAAAACCCGTTTTTCGCACAACTTCACTGCACCATCGGTGCAGGCTGCACCTTCAGCGTGTAGTTGCTGTGATCCAGAGAGAAGTTCGGATTGTAATACGGATCTCCCGCCTTCAGCTCCTTCGCCCATACCTCCCTGAAATGAGCAGCTTCCTTTTCGTACCGTCCGGCATTTTCGGAAGAAGCGTTTACCACATCGCTGCCCCTTGAGGCCGATTCATAGTGGAACAGCTCCGCAAAGGGTGTGAATATGTTCAGAAGCCCCTTCTTTCTGAGCTTCAGGCAGAAATCAACATCGTTCAGGGCCACGGCAAAGCCTTCATCAAATCCTCCCGCCTCTTCGAAATTGCGCTTCGAAACCATCATACAGGCTCCGGTAACGGCAGTCACATTCTGCGCATAGCAAAGGCGGCCCATATATCCCAGGTTGTCCTTTGAAAGGCCGTAGTGGGTATGCCCCGCCGTCCTGTGGGCTCCGAGCCCCAGTACCACTCCGGCGTGCTGGATGGAATAATCCCCGTAATAGAGCTTGCAGCCGACCGCACCCACATCCTCCCGCTGAGCATACATCAGAAGCTCTTCGATCCAGCCTCTTGTGACGACCTCGGTATCGTTATTCAGCAGAAGGAGATATTCTCCCTCAGCCGCCTCTTTTCCCGCGTTGATCAGTCTTGAGAAATTAAATTCCTCCGTATGCTCCGGCCTTATCACCTTTACGTTCGGAAGCTCTCCGATGGTGCGGTAATACTCTTCGATCTCCTCTGTTTTACTGTTGTTCTCCACAACGATGATCTCATAATTTTCATAACTGCTCCGGGAAAGAATGGAGGATACGCATCGCTTCAGATCCGCTGCATGATCCCGGTTCGGGATGATGATCGAAACCACCGGCTTTCTCTTCAGCGCATAACGGATCCTGAAGATCGTCGCAAACGCTCTCGTACTCTCGATCTCAAAGCCCGCAAAGCCGCAGCTTGTCAGATGACTGGCCACAGCCCTTCTGGCCGCATCAATGGCATAGGTTTTCGCATTGATATCCGCCGCCGTGGAGCCCTCATGGGATCTCCAGTAATAAAGCACGTGAGGCACATGTACCACACCGTCCCCGTGCTTTTGCGCCTCCGCGGTAAGCCGGAGGATCATATCATGGTCCTGGGAGCCGTCATATTCACTCCTGAATTTCCCGACAGCCTCCACCAGCTCCTTCCTGAAGGCGCTGAAATGGCAGATATAATTATTCGCTCGCAGGTTGTCGATGGCAAAATCCGGCTTGAAATGCATGGTGACCATATGATCGATCGACTCTCCCTTAAACGTTGCTTCATCGGAGTAAAGAAAATACGCGTCCCTGTCCTCCAGGGCCGACATAAATTCATACAGTGCCGAGGGATGCAGGATGTCGTCATGATCCATCAGGGCATACCAGTCCCCTGTCGCCAGAGTGAAGCATTCGTTTGTATTGGCGGAAATGCCGGCATTTTTCTCAAGCTTTTTATAGCGGATCCTGCCTTTTCCGTCCTTCCTTTCGTATTCCGCCGCGATCTCTCCGACATAAGCATGCTCCGCGTCCGACCCGTCCGCCAGGCACAGCTCCCAGCCTCCGTAGGTCTGTCCGGTAACGGACTCGATAAACTCTCTCAGATACTTTTCCGGTGTGTTGTAAAGCGGCACCAGTATGGAAAAAACATGCTCCTTTTTGAATTTCCTGTTCCTTGCGTTTTCTCTGGCCGCCGCATCCGGAAAGCTCGCCGTTCCGTGATACTTATAGGCCGAGCGCTCGATCCGCTTTGATTTCAATTTGCGAAGGATCTCCTTCAGCTTCCCGTATCGCCTGATCCGGATCAGAGCGTTCTTAAAATGAGACCAGGCTATGCGAAGCGGCATGATCATCTTATAGAGCAGGCTGTTTTTCAGCAGATCCACCTTGCGCTTGAGCTCCGCATGCTCTTCCTCCAGCGTCGTCAGCTCCCGCGTCAGCTTTTCGTTTTTTTCAACCTCTTTTTCATACAGATTTTTGTAATATTCTTCTATTCGATCCTGATCTGACATCCTTCTTCACCCTTATGGATCTTTCCGTTTTTTTCGATCAACACCGGATACATTTCGCATATACCGGTCATTCCCATTGCTTCAAACTCCTGCCTGGCGATCCTGACACAGACTCCCGCCATGCATGCATCCTTTTCCTCCGGAAAAGCATCCGCCACATCCTTGCGGTAAACACGCTCTCCGGAAAATACCAGCCTCTTGTCTCCGCATACCGCCAAAGCGCCGACACCGTATCCGGATGCCCTCTTTTTTCCCTTCAGGATCCAGCCGGTAAACTCAAAAAAGTCCTCATTTCCGTATGCATCGTTCAGGCGGTACACCACGCTGTCCGCATGGGAAAGGATATTCCTCGATTTCCCGGCCTCCCGCACCTTTTTCAGCGGTTTTCTCTCAACCCCGCTCTTCTCCCAGCGAAACGACACGTCGACCTTATAATCAAGTCCCGTTTTGGTCAGGTTCGGACTGTAAAAGGGATCTCCCTCCTCCAGAAGCTGCTGATGCCTGTCTTCAAAATAAGCACGGTATTCTTTCAGACGTTCATAGGCCGGAAGGTCTGTCCTGTCGTCCGCCCTTGTGGCCGATTCGTGATGATAGAGATACATGCTGTTCATGCAGACATTGTAATACCCGCGTTCCAGCAGCCTGAGACAGAGATCCACATCGTTGTAGGCGAGCGGAAGATTGTTGTCAAATCCCCCCGTCTCCCTGAAAAGATCGGCCCGGATGCATAAGCAGGCTCCCGTTACGGCTGCCACATTGATATCGTGCCGGTTGATCCCATGCTCGTAGCTCACGCTGTCGTCATAGCCGCAGAGCTTATGCGACGGTCCGGTTTTCAGGATCGTGATCCCGCAATGCTGTATCCGGTCCGTTTCCGGATACCTGAGCCGGATGCCCACCGCTCCGATGTCCGGTCCGGCTGCCTTCCGGCACAGTCTCATCACAAAGCCGGATGCTTCCTCGGGAACCTCAATATCATCATTCAGGAACAGAAGATACCTTCCCGCGGCGATCTGCGCCCCCAGATTGCAGAGTCTGGAATAATTGAATTCCATCGGCTCATAGCAGTACCGGACATGAAACTCCTCCGCTATCCTCTCGTACCGGTCCCTGTTGTGCTCCCTGCTCCCGTTATCGATCAGGATCAGCTCCGTTTTATCCGGAAGCCCCGAGCCGGTCAGGGATTCCAGACAGGTACGGACCAGATCCGGATGATCCTTTGAAAGGATGATCACGGACACCGACTCGTCGAACCGGTCCACAAACATGTCTGCCCCGCCGTTTTTCTCTTTGGGATATTCCATATCCCGTTCTGCCAGATAATGACAGAGCACCTCCGGGATATGACATACCCTGTCCCCCCGAAGCGCTGTGTTCCCCTCCTCCGCACGCTCCAGATATGATCTGCCGTAGGCTCTTAACCCTCCGATATAATCAAAGGATTCTTCCGTATCCGGCGAGTAGTCCGGCTTAAAATAGGGGTCCGTTCTTTTGCCGTCCCGGATGATATCCTCATCGCAATAGATCAGGTCAAAGTCCCCTCTGGACGCATACCTTGCAAACCGTGAGATCATATCCGGATCGTTCACCGTCCCGTCCGGGATCTGAAGTATATACTCCGAGAGAAATCTGTCCTGCTGTTTTTTAGGTGATTCGTCTCCCCGCCATTTTTCATGCTCTTCCAGCCAGAAGCCGTAGGGATCCCTGAACTTTTCCAGCTCTTTTTTTATCTCTTCATCCTTCATCCGATTTTGATCGTCACCGGTCCCTCCGGTTTGTTTTTACGCAGCCTGTCCATCAGGGAATGCTTTTTCTCTGTTTTGATCCCCTCCAGAAGATCCGCAAAAATATCATCTTCAACCATCTGCAGCATATAGGAGATCTCCAGTGTCTCTCCGGGGTGTATTTCTTTCAGTAAAAGCTGAGGATCCTCCGTATTGAAGAGGATCGTCCGGTCTGCGCAGAGCTCTCCGTTGATCTCCGCCTCAACGGAGCTTCCGCCGTTTTTAAGCTGATACAGCTTCATGATGCAGCGGCACTCCACGGGATCGATCCGGAGTGCGGTACAGTCCGCGGGAACCGTGATCCCTGCATGAACTCTTCCGTGCTCGTCCATCTCCGCGTCCAGGAAGAGCGCATCCAGCTCGCTGAAGCCGCTTCCACGGTCAAAGTAGACCGTCAGATGATCCGGCTTTCTTAACAGATGCCCCGTCTGAAGAGCCCTTTTAAGGGGCAGCCTGTCCCCTCCCATGATCGAATAAAGCTCGGGCAGCGTATGTCTGTCGCCTTTGATATACGTCAGGAAGCTGTGCTCCATATCCCGGTATACTTCACGGAGCCCGGCCGGAATGCCGGCAGCATCATACAGATTCAGACCGTCAAAGCTCCCCTCCGGCAGGTCCTTTGCAAAATAAAAGACAGCGCGGTAGATCACAAAATCCAGCGGGATCGGAAAGGCAAAGGTCCATTCGTAATCAATGATATTCCAGCCTCCGTCCGATATCAGATTTGTAAAGATCAGATCCACATCCGTCAGCGGCATGCTCACGAGTCCTTCCGGGAGATCGGCATCCCCGAACACTCTTCTGAACTCTTCCGTCTTTTCAAAGGGCTCCAGATTTCCCAGTCCCCGAAGGGTGTCGCAAAAGCTTCTGATCACCAGCAGTGCATCGTCCGTCCGGTTTTCCGCCCGGCAGATATTAAGCTCGTCCTCCAGAGTCGGCCCGTTCAGATATTCAAAATCCAGCTGTTTTAAATGTCCCTCTCCGTCATTGATCCGTTTCACGCGGTTGACCTTGAATTTGGTCCCCGCAAACAGCGTCGCAAGCCGTTCTCCGGATCTGGCCATGCTTTCCAGATGCGCCGATGCCTTTGAGGTAAACGGTACCTTGACGATGACCTTTTCCCCGTGATCGGAGATTTCCAGATCCGTCCGGATCTGAAACGGAGCAGCCCTCTCGATCGAATGCTTTGAATAAACCGTCCTGCGCTCCGGGATCCCTCCCCGCGTATGGTCGTCCTTTTTCATGATCACCAGGAAGGAGTTGGAGTATTCCGGAAAGCTGCCTTCCCTGATCAGCTCATCAAAGACCGCGGCCTCATCAAACGCAACGAAACGGTCCGAGTCAAAATTTCTCAGATTATCGGTGAGCTCGGAAATACCCGGAAGCCGCTCATCCGAGTAAATCGTGACCGGAAGCTTGTAATCCGGATACGGGTAGAAAAAGCTGCAGGTGAGCCCCGCCTTTGCCGCGAGCTTCTCCAGACCTTTCCTGGAAAATGTGCGGACTCCCTCTACTCCACGGTAGCCCTCGATCCCGTCATAGAAGCCCCCCGTATGATCTTCTCTGCATCCCGCGAAATACTTCAGTCCGTATTTATTTTCGATCGCAATGACCAGCCTGCCACCTTCCTTCAGATGCTCCTTCAGGATCTGAAGGAATTTCTCGTACGGTTTCCCGCCTTCTATATAACTTCCGCCGTATTCAAAAGCTCCGATCAGCAGGATATAATCATACCGCTCCGGCAGATGCTGTTCGATATCCTGGAAATTGCCGACCCTTATCTCGATATTGTCCAGATCCCTGTTGCGTTCGGCATTGATCAGGCTCCGCTTGTAGGACAGATCTATGCAGGTTACCCTTCCTGCCTTTGCCGCAAGGGTGCCCGTTACCGCGCCGCACCCCGAGCCGACCTCCAGCACGCTGTCTTCGCGGTCGATCGGAAGAAAATCGATGATATTCCCCCGAAAATCCGACAGATGATACAGGAAATTCCACGTCCGGTGAAAGGCTACCAGATGATTGTATTCCTCCTCTCCGTGCTCCTTCACCAGCTGCAGCAGCTGATCCTCGGCAGCACCCTCTGTATATCTGTCATCTCCGCTGTAATCGGACAGATCCAGGACCACATTTCCGATCTTTTCCGTTTTCTCTTCCATCTTCTACTTTGCCCTTTTTACATCGATCGTCACATCGGAACCCATATCATAATAGCCTACCGTATCCTTGGACGAGATCACCTGTATGCTGAATATATCATAGAGCCTGTGATAAACGGTAAAATCCCCCTTCCGGTATCCCACGCAGCCCAGAGAAACCAGGTATTCCCCTCCTTGCAGGCTCATATCCTGAGTGAAGGTCACTGTCAGTACGTCTCCCTTTTCGAAATCACCGGTACTGATCTTTTCAAACATGGTATTCGTCCCGGTGATCTCCACTCCCATCCTGTTTTTTAAGGACAGCGCAAGGATGGGCTCCGACACATGATCCTGAAACTCCGCCCTGACCTTTACGGTGTAGCTGTCTCCTTTGATAACGGTATTGGTGATATTCCCGCTGTTGTCTATCAGACAGAAATCCGTGATCTGTGCCAGTCCGTTGCCGTAGGTATCATTGGAGGGATTCAGCGTCAGTCGGGATTTCCAGGTCTTTTTCTGCCCGTCGCCGTCCTCCTGCACCAGATGCCCCTCTTCATCCACGGTCTCGCTCCCGGCCATGTCGGAGTCGACCTGATGCACGAGTACCTTTTTATACATGTCGATGATCTCCTTCGGCCTGCCCTCCGCGAGCTTTTTGCCCCGGTCCAGCAGGACGACTCTGTCGCAGTATTTACTGATACTCGACAGATCGTGGCTCACAAAGAGGATCGTCTTGCCCTGAGATTTGAACTCTTCGAATTTATGGTAGCATTTATTCTGAAAAAAAACATCTCCGACGGAAAGAGCCTCATCCACGATGAGGATCTCCGGATCGATATTGATGGCTACCGCGAAGGCCAGCCGCACGAACATACCGCTGGAATAGGTCTTGACCTTCTGATACGCAAAATCACCGATATCCGCAAAATCCAGGATATCCTGAAGCCTCGCATCGATCTCCGCCTGGGAAAAACCGCTCATCGTTCCGTTCAGATAAACATTTTCGATGCCGGTAAACTCCATGTTAAATCCGGCACCGAGCTCCAGCAGGGCGGAAAGCTTCCCCTCGATATGCACTTCACCCGCCGTCGGCGAAAGCACTCCCGTGATGATCTTCAGTATCGTTGACTTCCCGGAGCCGTTTGTACCGATGATCCCTACGGTCTCGCCCTTCCGGACGGAAAGGCTGACATCCTTCAGTGCGTAATGCTCATGATAAAGCTTCTTTCTGCGGGAAATACCGAGCGCTTCCTTCAGTCTGTCGCGCTGTCTGTCGTACAGCTTATACATCTTGTCAAGATGCTCGATCCTTATGACTTCGTTGTCCTCCATTTGCACTCCTTAAAGAATATCCGCAAAATGAACCTTCAGCCGCTTAAATACCAGAGCTCCCGTCAGGAACATCGCCACGGTAAAGATCCAGAAATATGCCGTCGAATAGAAATGCTCCCAGAACCACATATGATCCAGCAGCGCCATCCGGTATCCATCCACCAGATAGTAGACCGGATTTAATTTGAACAGGATCTGCATGGGTCTGGAGAGAGAATCCAGCCGCCACATGATCGGCGTGATCCAGACTCCCACCTGCAGTGCGATGCTGATGATCTGCCCCAGATCCCGGAAAAACACCACGACGGAGCAGGTGATATAGCACATCCCCAGTACGAGAAGAAATGCGCAGCCCGAAAAATAGATTACCTGAAGCCAGTAAAGATTCGGATAATAGCCGTTTAAGATCAGCAGGACGATGGCCACCGCTGTCAGAAACACGTGGATAAAGAAAGAAGAAATGATCTTGATGATCGGCAGGATGCTGATCTTAAAGACCACCTTCTTGACCAGAAACTGGTAGGCAAGCAGTGCGCCGGTCCCCTGCCCGAGTGCATCGGAAAAGAAAAACCACGGAACGATCCCGACGATCAGCCACAGCACAAAAGGATAGGATCCGTCCTCCGTCGGCGCCCTTCCTCCGATCGTAAAAACGAACCAGTATACCAGAACCGTGACAACCGGCTGTACCAGGATCCATACGATGCCCATATAAGAGCCTGCGTATTTGGAACGGAAATCATTCTTCGAAAGCTTCCAGATCAGCTCCCTGTTCTGGAAGAGTTCAAACGGAAGGATCACGATCCTGTCATAGAATCTTACGAATACGAGCCAGGCTGCCGCAAGCAAAGCTACGGAAACGATCTTTTTTATGATCTCCTGCTTCGGGTCAGCCAGCGGATTTCTGTGAAAAATGATGTAAAAAATCCAGGCGGACACAAGGATGAACCCGCCAATGATTACCTTTTTTTTCGCTGTCATGTAAGATTATGCTCAGCCTTGTATTCGGCCAGTCCTTTCCAGTTCAGATCCCGCTCAATGATGTTGAGCTCCATATCGGGCAGCTCGGGCCAGACAATCCCGATATCCGGGTCATCATATCTCAGACCGCCCTCATCTCCCGGATGATAGAAATCCGTACATTTATAAGCAAACTCGGCATAGTCGGACAGCACCAGGAATCCGTGAGCAAAATTCTTCGGGATAAAAAGCTGCTTTTTATTCTCCGCGGAAAGCGTGACCCCGAACCATTTTCCAAAGGTCGCGGATCCTTCCCTGAGATCGATGGCCGCGTCAAAAACCTCTCCGTTGATCACCCGGACCAGCTTGTCCTGGGGATGCTCGATCTGGAAATGCATTCCTCTCAAAACGCCCTTTGTGGAGGAGGACTGATTGTCCTGTACGAAGACCTGATCGATCCCTGCCTCTTTGAAGTCGTTATAATTATAGGTTTCCATGAAGTAGCCTCTGGCGTCTCCGAATACTTTCGGTGTGATCACCTTAAGCCCTTCGATCTCACAAGTTTCTACCGTGATCTTTCCCATTTTCACACTCCTTGTTTTTATTTTACGATCAGATCCAGGTCGACATTGCCCTGTATCCCGTCCACATGTCCCTTTGATGTATACTGCCAGACCGAGTACCGGCCCGTGTAGTCCGGCGCCTTCATCCTGTACTGGGCAAGCCAGATATCATACGGATCCAGCCTTGAGGTATCTATTTTCCCGGTAAGCCAGGATTTGCTCGCATAGACTCCCGCCCGGTATCCCATGCTTTCAAGAGTCTCGCAGAAAACACGGATGTTTTCGGATCTTGTTTCCGTATCCAGACCGTCTGCCCGTCCGTTCGCGCTGCCGCTCCCTTCCACATCCAGATATACGGGCAGATCCAGATCCTCCGGACTGACGAGGGAGGCTACAGCCTGAGCCTCTTCTGCTGCTTCTTCGGTATTGACTGCCTGTGTGAAGAAGTAGACCCCGATCTTCAAGCCTGCCGCCGTCGCTCCGGCAAGGTTTCTCTCGAAATACGGATCCTCAACCAGCACACCGCTGGAGGATCCTCTGTATCCGGCACGGATGATCGCATACTCGATCCCCGAGGACTTCACCCGCGGCCAGTCGATCTCCTTCTGATACTTCGATACGTCAATGCCGACAGCTCCTCTTACCAGTTCGAAATCGGGTATGACCGTTTCTTCCTCCGGCTCCTGCTCGGCCTCTTCGTTGACTGCGGTATCCTCCTTTGCGGCATCGATCGTCGATTCCTGGGCCACGATCCTCCGGATATCCGTCACGGCAGTCACCCTTACGATATTCCGGATCGTGATCGAGGCCTCCCCTGCCCCGTCCACATTGACCGCATATGTTCCGGCGGGCATCTTCTCCCTGTATATGATCCCGTCCTCGTCTTCATCGGGGAAGGATTCTTCCGTTCCGTCTTCCGATGTGACATTGGCAACCCACCGTTTCCCGGGCACCGTATTTCCCGTGCTGTCTGCGATCTTGATCATCAGATCGCTTCCGACGGATGTCAGGAGAAGCAGATAATCCGCCCCGGATGCATCTTCACTGTCCGGCTGCTCTTCTCCGTAAAAATCATCACCCATGGAGGAGACCAGCTTTCCCTTATCCTCCTGTACCGATTCGGACCGCTTCTCCTGTACCGGCTCTTTTGTTTCCCCGGTTTCCTTTGAACCCCTGTAGCGGACTCCCGCGGCGATTAGCAGGATCAGCATCAGGATATTAAAGCCGATAAAGCAGGCAGCGATCCGCTTATAACCCATCCGCTATATCTTTCAGATACTGTCCGTAAGCCGTTTTGGAAAGCGGCTCCGCCAGCTTCAGCAGCTGATCGCGGTCTATAAAGCCTCTCTTGTAAGCGATCTCTTCTATGCAGGAAATGTAGAGTCCCTGTCTCTTCTGGAATGCCGCCACAAAATCCGCCGCATCCAGCAGGCTGTCATGATTGCCTGTATCAAGCCAGGCAAAGCCGCGTCCCAACGGCTCCACATAAAGCGTTCCGCGGCGCAGGTACTCGTTGTTGATGCTTGTGATCTCGATCTCGCCTCTTGCCGAAGGCTTTACGTTTTTTGCGATCTCCACCACGTCATTATCATAAAAGTAGAGTCCGGGCACCGCATAGTTGGAACGGGGCTTTTCCGGTTTCTCCTCGATGGATATCACCTTTCCGTCGGGATCAAATTCCACGACACCGTATTCCCGCGGATCTTTTACATAATAGCCGAAGATCGTGGCCCCCTTCTGCCGGGCCGCAGCCGCGGCAAGGGTCTTCGTAAAGCTCTTTCCGTAAAAAATATTGTCGCCCAGGACCATGGCCACATGGTCGTTTCCGATAAAGTCCTCACCGATCAGAAAAGCATCCGCAAGCCCCCTCGGCACCTCCTGTACCGCATAGGAAAGAGTCAGTCCGAGCTGCGATCCGTCTCCGAAGAGCTCCCTGAAAGCCGGCAGATCCCTCGGCGTGGAAATGATCAGGATCTCTCTGATCCCCGTCAGCATCAGCGTAGACAGCGGATAATATATCATGGGCTTGTCATAGACCGGCATCATCTGCTTCGACACGGCTTTTGTAAGCGGATAGAGGCGCGTTCCGGAGCCTCCCGCAAGTATGATTCCTTTCATATCCGTAAATCTCCTGTTGTAATCTGCTTTACGCTTCCTATACGTTATACATCCTGCTGTAATAGCTCTGGTAATCCCCGCTCGTCACCTGATCCATCCAGGCTTCATTCTCCAGATACCATTCGATCGTTTTGCGGATCCCTTCCGCAAACATCGTATCCGGTTCCCAGCCGAGATCCGCCTTGATCTTATCCGGAGCGATCGCATATCTTCTGTCATGTCCTTTGCGATCCTCCACAAAGGTGATCAGATCCCTGCTGATATTCTTTCTGCGCTCATCATCCTCCGGAAGCAGATCCTGCAGTGTATCCAGAATGATACCGATGATCTCTATGTTCTGCTTTTCGTTATGCCCGCCGATATTGTAGGTTTCCCCGAGCTTCCCGTTTTCGATGACCATATCGATCCCCTTGCAGTGATCCTCCACAAAGAGCCAGTCGCGCACGTTTTTGCCGTCGCCGTAAACCGGAAGCTTTTTCCCGTGCAGGGCATTGTTGATGATCAGCGGGATCAGTTTTTCCGGAAACTGGTATGGTCCGTAATTATTCGAACAGTTTGTGATATTGGCAGGGAAGTGATAGGTATCCACATAAGCCTTTACCAGCAGATCGGAGGATGCCTTACTGGCAGAATAGGGACTGTGGGGAGAGTAGGGTGTCGTCTCGTAAAAATAGTCGTTTGGATCGCTCAAAGAGCCGTATACCTCGTCCGTCGAAACATGCAGGAATTTCTTCCCCTCCGGAAACGATCCGTCTTCCTTCTCCCATGCCTCCTTCGCCGCATTCAGCATGATGCAGGTCCCGAGCACGTTTGTTTCCACGAAAACCTCCGGCGTGCGGATACTTCTGTCCACATGGCTTTCCGCCGCAAAATGGACCACTACATCGATCTCATTTTCCGCAAAGATCTTTCTCACCGCTTTACCGTCGCGGATATCCGCTTTCACAAAGGTATAATTCTCTTTCCCGGCGATATCCTCCAGATTTCCCAGATTTCCGGCATAGGTCAGGGCGTCCAGATTGATGATCCGTATACTGTCCCCATGCTTTTTGAACATATAATGGATAAAATTGGAGCCTATAAATCCCGCACCGCCTGTCACAAGATAAGTCTTCATAAAAGTTCCTCTCCCGATCATCATTTTAAACAGAAATGAACCGTTCACACATGGAACGATTCATTATATCACAACTTATCCATTATTTAAACCGACGGATCCTTTCTCTCCTGCCAGCCGAGTTCCTCCAGACGGAGCTTCGGATACTCATCCCCGTATTTCGCATTCAGGATCGGCTCCGTTTCAAAGGCCGCGTTATAATACCACATCACCGCCTCACCGGTCTCACCCCTGCTCCTGTAATATTCTCCGATCTCATAAGCTGTCTCAGAGACTGTTCCCAATGCGACGGCACGCAGCATGTACCGGAACATATCCTCCGGATTTCCCGATGCTCTGGCCGCCCGGACAAGAATATAAAAATCCGCCTTCAGGGCTTCCGGATCCGCGGATTTTTCCGCTGCCTTCAGGAAATAATCCCCCGCTTTGATAAAGTCGCCGTCCTCTCCCGAAACGGCCAGTTCTCTGGCATACATCTCATGCAGATGGCCGGAAAGCTCTCCCTCCGCCTCCACAGCCCTTCTGAACATGGAAAAATCCCTGCCGCTGTGCAGAGACTCCGGCTTATGAATGATCTCGATATCGCTGTCAAAGATCACCGGCTCAAGCCGAACCGCTTCATGCAGCCGTCCTTCCCATACAAAAGGCCTCAGGCGTTTATAAAGCTTCGGTCTCAGCTCCGAATCATAATTATAGGTCGTATTGTATTCCAGCTGATTGGAATATAGCATCTGTACGATCTCGATTTCCGGAAGGAGAGTCTCCTTCAGCCTCTTAAGCTTTTCCGTGTTCCGCCGGTCCAGGATCTCATCGGCATCCGCGGAATAAATATAATCCATTGTACAGAGACCGAACGCGAAATTTCTGGCAGCGGAAAAATCATCCTGCCATTCAAAATCGTAGATCCGGTCCGTGTACTTTTCCGCGATCTCCTTCGTCCGGTCCGTCGATCCGGTATCCGCGATCACGATCTCATCCGCTATGTCCTTCAGGCAGTCCAGGCACCGTGCCAGTACGCGTTCCTCGTTTTTTACGATCATGCAGACGCTTATCGTGATCATACTCAGGAATTATTCTCTGCCGCCACCAGGTTCTTTCCGCCGTAGATCTCCCGCAGCTTCGGTTTTTCGATCTTACCGGTTGCGTTCCTCGGCACCTCGGCAAAAATGATCTTTCTCGGTCTCTTGTATTTCGGCAGCTTCTGGCAGAACTCCATCACCTCTTCTTCCGTGCAGCTGTAGCCTTCCTTAACCTGAATGATCGCTGTCGCGATCTCTCCGAGGCGCTTATCCGCAAGTCCGATCACGGCCGCGTCATTTACCGGCTCAAAGCTGTGAAGGAAGTCCTCGATCTGCACCGGATAAATATTTTCGCCGCCGGAGATGATGACATCTTTCTTCCGGTCCACCAGATAATAGAAACCCTGCTCATCCTGCATCGCCATGTCTCCGGTATAGAGCCAGCCGTCGCTGTCGAGTACTTCATCCGTTGCCGCCTGATCGTTATAATAGCAGATCATCACGCCGGGACCCCTGACCGCAAGCTCACCGACCTCACCCTGCTTCACATCCTGACGGTTCTCGTCCACCACCCGGCATTCCCAGCCATAGCCCGGTATGCCGATGGCGCCCACATGATCCACATTCTCCGTTCCGAGATGCACGCAGCCCGGGCCGATGGACTCGGAAAGACCATAGTTGGTATCGTAGAGATGATCCGGGAAATACTCCAGCCAATGCCGGATCATCGAGCGGGGGACCGGCTGCGCACCGATGTGCATCAGTCTCCACTGATCCAGGTCATAATCTTCTTTTTTCAGATCCCCCCTGTCCAGTGCATCCAGAATATCCTGTGCCCAGGGAACCAGCAGCCATACGATCGTGCATTTCTCCCTCGAAACCGCATCCAGGATAACGTCCGGCTTGGTTCCCTTCAGCAGGACCGCCTTGCCGCCGGAAACCAGACTTCCGAACCAGTGCATCTTCGCTCCTGTATGATAAAGCGGCGGGATGCAGAGGAAAACATCATCCCTGGTCTGACCGTGATGCTTCTGCTCTACCACGGCCGAATGCATCAATGCC
>CACZNS010000140.1 GCA_902782575.1 uncultured Lachnospiraceae bacterium | reverse complement strand
CTTGCAAAAAACACTTCGGGAATTGTGGTATTACTTCATCCATATTCCGGAAATACGATAAAACGGATAATCAAGCACCCTAAAATGTATTTTATGGATACGGGGCTGGCTTGTTATTTAAGTACCGGAAAATGTTCTTTTTTTTGTTGACAATACTAATACGCGTTAGTATAATAACTAATGAATATAAGTGCGGCCGCGGCAAATGCTTGTTTACCGAAAAGAAAGGATAGCCGGAGGATGGGGAGAAAAGAGGAAATATTATATGCGGCGCTGGAACTCGCGGCTGAGAACGGGATCAAAGGCGTATCTATGTCGCTGATCGCGGAGAAGGTGGGCATCAAAGCGCCGTCACTGTACAATCATTTCAAGTCCAAGGACGAGATCGTAAGGGAAATGTACGGCTTTCTGCGGGACCGGGCGCTGGCCGGAGGCGGTCCGGCACCTTTGGATCTTTCAAAGCTGTCGGATATGAGTGTGGAAGAAATACTGCTTGATTCGGTCTCCGCATATATGGGGATCGTATCTGACAGGGATATGCTCACGCTATTCAAAGTCCTATATTCGGAAAGGGGCACCAATCCTGTAGCGGCTCAGATCCTTGTGGAGGAAACAGAGAGGATGCTCCGCTCTTCAAGAAATATGTTTTATGCCCTGGTCGTTCATGGAAAAGTGAAAAACGATGACATTGATACAGCGGCCATGACATATTCCCTTACGATCCATTCACTTATCGATTACAGGATGGACATGCTGACAGCAGGAATGATACGGGAGTTTGGGGAAGAGGGAAGCGCCGTTCCCTTAAGTATTCGTGATTTTATTAGATGGTTTAGCCATCAGATAGGAGTGAACAATGAATAGGAAACTGATCAATTGGATCGGACTTACAGGGCTTGCCGCACTGATATCTTATGCGCTGGCGGCATACTTCTGCAGAGGGGCATTTCCGGGATATAACTGGATGGAGTCTGCCGTAAGTGATCTTTCGGCAGAGACAGCACCGTCGAGGCAGCTTTGGGATAAGCTTTCCGCGTTGTATTCCGCCGGAAGCATCGTGTGTGCCACGTGCGCAGCTATCTATGTTTCGGAAATAAAGATCTCAACCAGGCTGTTCCGAGTCGGGATCTATCTGTTTACCGTTATGAACTGGATATCGAAGATCGGATTTGAGATGTTTGCTCTTGACGATGCCGGTAAGCAGATCTCTTCGTTTCAGGAAGTGATGCATATGGTCGTTACGGCACTTGTGGTGATCTTTTCTATGGTGTCGCTTGTCATGCTGATCATTGCGGGGATCAGGAATAAAGAAGTGCGAGGAGTAGGAATCTGGGCGGCCGTATTTTTTGCGATGATGCTGATAGGACCTGTCGGCATGCAGGTACTTCCTCCTCAGTATTTTGGTATAGCGGAAAGATTCAGCATCTATTCAGCGATAGGATTTAATGCTGTTCTCGGATTTTATCTATTCAACGGATTTGGGATCAAAGATAAGAAAAGGGATGAGGGATCAAATGGTCATTGAGGATATCGATAAAGGGAAGTTATTTGACTGGGGAAGGACGTCTGCGGATTACGCAAAATACAGAGATATCTATCCAAGAGAGTTCTATGACTGTATACTGGAACTGGGGCTTTGCAGGGATGGACAGAGAGTCCTGGATCTGGGCACGGGAACGGGTGTGCTTCCCAGGAATATGTACAGCTTCGGAGCAAAATGGACGGGGACGGATCTGTCGGAGAATCAGATCCGGCAGGCGAAGCTCCTTGCAAAGGAAGCCGGAATGGACATTGACTTTTTTGTGGCCGGTGCCGAGGAGGTGGATTTCCCGGACAGTACCTTTGATGTGCTCACGGCCTGCCAGTGCATCTGGTATTTTGACCATTCCGTGACCGCTCCCCGTTTTGCTAAAATGCTTAAACCCGGTGGCAGATTCCTGATCCTGTATATGGGGTGGCTTCCCTACGAGGATGCTGTGGCCGGCAAAAGTGAGGAGATCATATTAAAGCATAATCCGGACTGGACTTCCGGCGGAGATACGGTGCATCCTGTCTGGGTGCCCGAACAGTATTCGGATCATTTTGTACTGAAGACCCGGAGGGAGTTTCGGGTGGATATTCCCTTTACCAGGGAGGGATGGCACGGAAGGATGCGCGCCTGCAGGGGAGTGGGAGCGTCCATGTCCGGGGAGGCGCTTGCGGCATGGGATAAGGAACATATGGAAATGCTGGAAAAGTCGGCGCCGGAAAGCTTTCCGGTAAAGCATTACATCTCCCTCGCCGAGCTGGCTGTGAATAAGTGAGGGCAGGGGGAATGGGAAAGCGGAGAGCCCGGAGGGAAGCAGCGGGGGTTACACCTGCTGTGATCCATGGCGGTTGACGTGAAGGCGAAAAAGGAGGAACGGAGGGTGAAGAAAGAGGAGCTGCGGAGGAGATTGATGGATCTTCGAGATCTGAAGTATCGGGATATGCAGAGAAAGATCATCCCGAACATAGATCCGGAGTCGATCATCGGCGTGCGGACGCCGGAGCTTAGGACGATGGCAAAAGAAATGGTGAAGGCCGGGGATCACAAGGCTTTTCTGGGGAAACTTCCTCATAAGTATTTTGAAGAAAACCAGCTGCAGGCTTTTATCATCTCCGCGATCAAAGATCCGGAGGAATGTATGGAGGAGCTGGAGAAGTTCCTGCCCTATGTGGACAACTGGGCTACCTGCGATCAGATGTCTCCGAAGGTCTTTAAGAAGCACAGGGATGCGCTTTTGCAACACATAAAGCTATGGATCGCTTCCGGAAAGACGTATACCGTGCGCTTTGGTGTGGGGATGCTGATGGAGCATTTTCTGGATGAGGATTATGACCCGCGGTATCCGGAGATGGTCGCAAAGCTCAGAAGCGAAGAGTATTACGTCAATATGATGATCGCCTGGTATTTTGCAACGGCTCTTGCAAAGCAGTATGAAAGCGTTCTTCCCTATATCGAACAGAAAAGGCTTGATGACTGGACCCATAACAAGGCCATTCAGAAAAGCGTGGAGAGCCTCAGGCTCACGGAAGAACAAAAACGGTATCTGCGGTCTTTGAAAGCCGCCCGTTAAGCTTTTTCTTGACGAAATGGCCGTGCCTTATATAATCAAAGTGTAAATTTCTTTTTTTTCTTTTTTATTCCGGAGTACGTGAAAGCTGCTCCGGATTTTTTTCCCGGACGATTCCCGATCGCTGCGGATCCGGAGACAGCGGATCTTTAAAGCGGATGAATATGTTCAGTTTTCCGGGACACACTGCGACCATATAGTGATCCCCGATCCCTTAAGGAGCGAGTTTTTCGAAAAACATGGGAGCGCAGTGCGGGAGGCCGGAGACCGCGTCGTGTTCAACGATACCTATGTTCTGTACCTTACGAAGAAAGAATAAGGCCTGACGGGAGGGGACTCTACTTTCCGTAGGTGGTCTTTACGGGCGGAGCGGGCTACAATCTGTGCATGGAGGTGATGACAATATGAACCAATATGTTACTGGCGCAGTCATCAGACAACTGCGGGAAAAAAACGGGATGACACAGCTTCAGCTGGCGGAAAAGCTGGGAGTGAGCGACAAGAGCGTTTCAAAATGGGAGACCGCCAGGGGCTTCCCGGACATCACGCTTTTAGAGCCCATCGCGGAGGCTTTCCGGGTCTCAGTCACGGAACTGATCTCCGGCAACACCGTTCACAATGCCAATGTATCCGCCAATATGCTGCGCTCGAAATTCTACGTCTGCCCGGTCTGCGGGAATGTGATACACAGCATGGGAGAGGCTGCCATTCATTGCCACGGCATACAGCTGGTGCCCCTGGAGGCGGAAGAGACGGATGAGCGGCACATGATCTTTATCGAGCGCATTGAGGACGAGTATTATGTGCGGATCGATCACAGCATGACAAAGGAGCATTATATTTCGTTTGTG
>CACZNS010000139.1 GCA_902782575.1 uncultured Lachnospiraceae bacterium | reverse complement strand
TTTCCCTGCCAGACGTGCAGCTCCACGGCGCCGCCGTTTTCATTCTTGGAGATCCCGTGCCTCACGGCATTTTCCACAAGAGCCTGTGCCGAAAGCGCCGGAAGCATAAAATCCTCCGAATGTATATCATAAATGATCGTCAATGTATCCTCGAACCGGAGCTTTTCCAGCGTCAGGTAATGCCGGATATGCTCCATCTCCTCATGAAAAGGGATCGGCTCGCTCTTTCCGAAGGAGTCGATATTGCCCCTGAGATATGCGGAGAATTCATTAATGGCCGCCTGGGCCGCCTCGGTATCCTTTTCGCACAGATAATAGATCGCATTCAGGGAATTAAAGATAAAGTGAGGTCCGATCTGGGACCGGATCAGCTTTACGTTGAGCTCCTCGATCTCCTGGGCGGAGGTCCTTAAGGCTCCCTCTTCCCTTGTAACCGCCGACTTTTCTTCCCTGTTGTCCTCCGTCCGCTTAAAGATCAGCCAGGTAAGCAGCAGAGCGTTCAGCGACAAAAGAACCACCAGCGTCCAGGCAAGCACCGTACTCACAGTCTGTCTCCCTGATCCAGTACCGCCAGGGTATATTCACCCCAGGAATACTGGGTCATATACTCACCCTGAAAGCCTATGCCCTCGGGGCAGTGATCCGGCCCTTTCAGATAATCGTAATAGTCGCAGGAGATCTTTTCCGGAAGGATGCCGATCCCTCCGCGCATCCTTACGATACAGTCTCCGAAGCCGTGCTCATCCAGCACGCTCAAGAGATCCGAACGCAGGTTTTTCAGATAAGACGCATGGCTGTTGTCTCCCTGATCGTCCTCCCAGAGGATCGAGATGATCTCTCCGTTGGTGCACAGGCTTCCTCGGCGGTCCACCAGATAAGCCAGCAGCTCCTTCGTCTTCTGGTAGCGGAAGTTCAGAGGTATCCCGTCCGCAAAGACCTCGAAATTTCCGAAGGCGCGGACTTTGAGTTTCCGCTGCTCCTCCTGCTCCACGGGGTTCCTGAGCTTGGCCAGCTCCTCCTTTACCCTGGCGGAGGTGACCGGCTTCATGATATAGCCGCTGCTGTGGAGCTCCATGGCCTTTACCGCGTAATTGGTATATCCCGTCGTGAAGATGATATTGATCTCCGGAAATTTGTCCAAAAGCAGCTGGGCCAGCCCGATCCCGTTCATTCCTCCCTGCATTTCCACGTCCAGAAATGCCACATCCACCTTCCCGGAATCCTTCAGAAAGCTTCTGACGGCTTCCGGATTCCGGAAGCCGTGAACTCCAGCGTCCGGGGCGGCCTTTATAATGGCGCTCATCAGCGCTTCCAGCGCCAGTTTTTCATCATCTACGGCTATGATATTCATACAGCGGCGGCGCCTTCCTGATGCGTCCTGTCGTACTGACCCAGATATGCCTTGATAAAGGGATCCGGGCTGTCCTGACCCTGCAGCTTTTCCCGCATGTATTTAACGGTGTTTTCCGTAAATTCCCCTTCTCCCAGAGAGGGATAATATGCGGAGGAGATGATCCGGATCCTGTCCTCATACTCCTGTCTTACACTTTCCATCTGCTCCAGGTTGGAAGCAAGCTGGCCATCCTGAGCCGCATCATCATCCGCGCCCTCCGGACCTCCGAGATGATCACGGAGCCGCTTCGCCTGCTGAAGGAGCTTCATGTTTTCCGCAAAGCCCTCCACAAACCGGTCATCGCTTTCCGCCCGGAAGCCTGCCGGATCCGCTCCGCTTAATTTTTTGATCAGCTGCTGCAGATCCTCTGCCCCCTCCTCTCCGGAAGAGATGCCGTCAAGCTCCGCGGCCGCCTTTTCAGAGAGGGTCTTCCGCAGCATATATTCCTCGCCGCGATCCTTCAGTCCCTTTACACCCAGGCTTGCGGAAAAGCCCTCCCCGGCCGTTATGCGGTACCCCGGATCGATGCCGTTTTTCTCTTTCTGCTTCCCGGAGACCTTTTCCGTCCACTTTTCCCCTGCATACTCCGAATTCACGATCTTCAGATATGCTTTATATGCCTTGTCGGAATAATATCTCTGCGACACGGATCTTTGAGACACTTCCTGCCTGACCCCGAAGACATCCTGGCTCTGGTTCTTTACCGCCTCCTTCGGAGCGGCATACATCATGCTGTTTGTGTTTTTTTCCCGGAACATCTGTCCCGTACCGTTCGGATCACCCATTTTCTGCCTCCTCGATTTTTATAATATGATGTTGGGGCCAAAGTTCGTCTGCCTCCAACTTATGTCCGGATCATTCCGGGAACACCGCCTGCATCGCATGAAGGATGTTTCCCCGCTTTTCCAGCGCCTTCCTTCCTCCCAGAAGCTTCTCCACAAAGCTGTACATCTTATCATTTGCATTCACAAAGCGGATGCTCGTATTTTTCGGCATATCTTTCATGATATCCATGCTCAGCGCCGATACCAGCTCCGCCAGATGATGAGGCTGGTCGACCTCCACATTCGCGATCAGATCGATCATCAGCATATTGTCCTCATCGTGCCAGGTGCACAGGACACAGCCGGTGGGTATCTTGCCGTCCTTCAGATATGCGTGGCTGATGTCAAGATTGCTGAAGAACGGATCGTAGGGATAATCCGCCTCGTAAAGCATCTTTCTCAATCCCTCCCTGGCAGCCGGAGTCAGGGAATCCAGCGCCACACAGTTCTTGCCGATACTGAAGAGCTTTTTCAGCATCTTCGAGCCGATCAGATCCTCTCTTTTCAATGAAAAGATCGGGTACTCGCGGGCCACGAAGAATCCGCTTGCCAGAAAGAAGGGTTCGCTCTTCTCGTCCGTAAAAAAGGCATCCATGATATCCAGTCCGGCATTGCGTGCCATCTCTTTCGCTCCCTCCAGCATGAGAGTGCCTGCTCCTTTTCTTCGGAAGGAAGGCTCCACCATGATCGACCGGATCACCAGTCCGTTTCCGTCCGTATCCAGAATGGTCGCACCGATGGGCTCATCTTCTTCATCCACGCAGCCCACACCCATCAGCAGCGGATTGTCCAGCAGCACTCCGTCCGCAAATTCCGTGAACAGATCGGCATTTTCCGCGGTGAGTTTTGTGATATGCATATTAATCTCTCCTATGTATTAATACGAAGATTTGCTCCGGCAGGCAGAATTTTTTCTCCGCCCGTGTATACCTATGGATGATTTTACATTTTGGACGGAATCCCGTCAATCACCGCCAAAAAGTGAATCGCATAAAAATGATTGCCTTTTCGGGATATTCTTTCGTATAATAGGATATGGACAAAAGGAGGTAATGGAAGTGAACGAGAGCTTTCTGAACGAACCGGATGAGTGCGAACTGACCGCCGGGCAGATAGAACAGATCTCCGGCGGTACGGGAGAGGAAGAGGATAAAGAGGTAGATGAGTCTGAATTCAACCCGCCTCCCGCATCATGGACAAAGTTAATAGCATGTGACTGCAAGGGAAACGGAAAGGGCGTTCTATGAAGCGCAAAAAAAGATCCCTTCAAAGGACGGTGATCATAGCCGTCCTTTTTGGTAATGTATTTCTGATCATGTCTTTTTTCACTTTCATTTTTTTACAGCAGTTTTTTCTCCTTCAGCAACACTACAAAGATTCGGCACGAAACGGGATCTCCTTTGCCATTTCCCGGATCGGCCGGGATTATCTCGAGGGAGTCTTCTCTGATGTAAAAGATTTTTATTACAGTCTGCCGGAGGAGCTCCGGGAGGATCAGTACAGTGATGAATTCATCCAGAGATCCGCTTCCGCTCTGGTGGACGAAAAATACCGGGAAGCAAGAAATATACTCTCCGAATGCCGTGAGATCTCCGGTCTCTATAATATCATGCTCTTTTTCCCGGACGAGGAAAGTAACAGGATCGTGATCGTCTTTGACGCTTCCGCCGAGGATCCGTTCCTTCCGGGAAGCTGGATCGACACCAACCCCTCCGGGAATACTTCAAAGATGTTCCGCAAGATCCTCGAATCCGACTGGAGACTCTCCCTCGCCTACGGTAAGTATACCGGGTGGCTCGGCTCGGATTTCCAGGAGTTCCGGTCCGCCGACGGTGAACTGCTGGGCTATGTGAATGCAGACATTCAAATGAATGATTTCATGCAGAGGATCACCCGGCTCATGACTTACGCGGCTCCAGTGCCGATCATCTTTATGTCGTTTTTTGCGACTCTGATCTCCGGCCAGCTGAAACGGAGCATTGTGGAGCCCGTCAACAGCCTGGCGGAAGCGGCAAGGAAATATACCGCGAGGGATAAGGTTTCCGATGAGGAAGAGACAGACTTCTTCAGCAGCGTGCAGGTCTCCACCGGAGACGAGATCGAGGAGCTGCGGGATACCATGGTGGAAATGGAGCAGAATGTGGCCCAGACCATGAAGCGGATCCGCCGGGTCACCCAGGAGCAGGAGGAAATGAAGCGGAAGCAGGAACTCCTCTCCACGGAGCTGAACATCGCAAAAGATATCCAGCGCTCCTCTCTTCCCGTTTCCGCTCCGGACCGGCCGGAATTCAGGCTTTTCGCCTCCACAACACCCGCCAAGGAGGTGGGAGGTGATTTCTACGATTACTTTATGGTCGATGAGGATCATCTGGGGCTCGTCATCGCGGACGTGTCCGGAAAAGGGATCCCGGCAGCCCTCTTTATGATGACCAGCAAGATGATCATCCAATACCGCTTCAAACAAGGAGGCACTCCGGCAGAGGTGCTTGCCGATACGAACGATCGCTTAAGCGACGGCAACGATAATGCGATGTTTGTGACAGTCTGGCTCGGTCTCCTCACCGTCAGCACCGGGGAGGTCATCGCCGCAAGCGCCGGGCACGAATACCCCATGATCACCGATGAGAACGGAGAATTCCGGCTCTTTGAGGACCCCCACGGTATGGTCTGCGGACTTATGCCGGATCTGACTTACGAAAACTATACCTTCCGACTGAATAAGGGAAGCCGTCTTTTCGTCTACACGGACGGAGTTGCGGAGGCCACAGGCAAACAGGAAGAGCTTTTCGGCACGGGCCGTCTGGAAGCTGCCCTGAACCGATACAAAGAGCTCTCCCCCGAGGATCTGATCCTTCAGATCGGCAGCGAGCTCAGTACCTTTTCAGACGGCACCGAGCAGTTCGACGACATTACCATGCTGTGCCTGAAATATGACGGGCCGTAATCCTGCCAATGTCATTAAACTTTAACACATCAGCATGGGCTTACATGCCCATTAATTTCTATGTAATTGATATATCCATTTTGGCACGTATGTTCGTAACAAAAAAGGCCCCTACTGGTGTTTAAAGCCAGTAGGGATCTTTAGTTGAGCTAAACTTAATGACATTGGGTTTTCTGCCGTACTGCCAATCATTCTCTCTTATTCGACATCTGTGTTTGCGAGGTCAGCAAAGCTGTCCCGGCTTTATACCCGTCTTCTTCTGCGCTGGTCCTCCGGGAGGAAGAGAATGAATCCGCAGAGCATCAGGCTCATCAGCGTGATCAGCAGTACCCACAGGTTTCTGCTGTTCCTTGAGAAGAAGGAGGCTGAGCCGCTTAACGGCCGGATGATATCATCGGAATCCGCTCCCGAAAACTCATTCATCAGCGCTGCCGCCGTTTTATCCGTCAGCGCGTCCCCTCTCAGGATCACGGTATAGTCCGATGCGTGTGTAAGCTTAAACTCCGCCCTTCCGTTGTTCCTCACCTCCCCGGACTCCATGAATTCAAGCTTGCCCGCAGACTCGTTGTAGTGATAGAGGTTTGCATACATCCCGGCGTTGTCCGCATCAAACGGAAGGCTTAAGATCGCCGTGAAGCCGAAGTCCCCGTCGTGGGAAAGCGTCAGGTTCGTATGCGGATAAACCCCTGCCACGTCATTGATGAGCTGGATCGGTATGTTTCTCGTATCCTTGCGGATCCTGAAATCCACGTCCGAGGTCACATCCCCCGTGAAGGAAAGCCCGTTCACCGCCCAGACCATGTCATCCGGCATGTTGAAGTAATACGTGATGTTGCGCTCCTTCAGCTGGCTTAAGATGGAGGTGGGCACAACCGTGGCACCGTTCATCGCCACGTGGATCTCCGACGTGTCCGCTGCTGCGGCCGCTTCTTCGCCTATCTTGTCCCAGCCGCTGGTCTGCGCCTGGCCGATGGCAATCCCCGCACTTGCATCCTCGATGTACGGGATCCCGTTCGGAAGCGAAAGATCCGCATACGGATTTCCTTCCTCTCCCTCTCCGGCGCCTGCTCCGGCTTCGCTCTTCTTATCCGTTGCGCCGCTCTTGCCGCCGTTGCTGCCGCTTCCGGCTCCTGCACCCGCGCCGCCCTTGCCTGCAGCGCCTTCCGACTTGCCTGCGCTTGAGGAGGTCTCCTTGGTCTTAATGGAGGTTTTCTGACACTCGCTCAGATTCCCTGCCTTATCCTCGATCACCGCATACAGATCGTAATCGGTGGAAGCTGTCAGCCCCGTGAGGTTGAACTTGCCGTCCTCACTCCTTTCTCCGCCCTTTACGTCCTCCGGCTTCGGAGCGGTCTCTCCTTTTTTCATTCCCTTCACATAGTAGTACTTCACGCCGCTCTCCCCGTCGGTGCCCTTCACCGTCACCTCGCAGGTGGTATCCTTCGGCGTGCCGGCAACGCTGCTCACCTTCGGAAGGATCTCATCCTCCCAGAGTGCGTGGGAAGAAAGGTAGATCACATTCCCTCCGTTGTCCGAAACCTTCGCATAGATATAGTTCAGCTTATTCTTCAGCAGATAAGGCTTGGAGGAGTTATTGTAGTTCGACCACTTGTTTATGGTCGTGGTGGTGGTCACTCCGTCCTTCGTGGTCGTCTTGGTCCCGGTCACCTCTCCCTCGAGCTCAGTGGATGAAGAATAGAACTTATCCGTTATATAATACTGGATGGACTTAATGGCGGCCTTCCCGCTGGCGGAGATGGAGATTCCCTTCTGCTCCTTGTAATAATCGTCTATAACGTCCTTGCCCTGCATCGTGGAATAGCTGTGCTTTTCCACTGTGATCTTGCCTGTGGGGGGATCCACCGGATCCTCTTTGACCTTGATATCCACCTTTGATACCTTGCTCACGTTTCCGACCTTGTCTGTGACCACCGCATAGAGTACGGAGCTCTTTTCCACAGCCTTGGTCAGGGTGAAGGTATCGGTATCGGACACCTGTCCGTTCTTCATGATGGCTTCCACCAGAGGAGCGTCCGTTCCTACGGGCAGTACATAGGCATAATACTTGTCCACTCCGCTTAATTTATCCGAAGCGGTCATCTTGACGGTCACCATCTTGTTGGTATCTCTGGAGTACTCCAGACTGTCGATGGTCGGAGGCTCCTTGTCGAAGCAGATGCCGTTTGTGGCAGCATAGCCCACATTTCCGGCCACATCCTTAATTCTGAGGTACACAAAATTATAACCGCTCTGCGAAAGAGGAATGCTGCTTCCCGCCGTATAGTTCTTCCAGGAGCCGGCAGAAACTTTTTCCAGATCCTCTTTTTTCATTCCGCCCTTGTCCTCGCCGACAGCCACGTAATAAGCCATGGCAGCGACACCGGAAAGCTTATCCTCGGCTGATGCCGTTATCTGCACCTTATCCCCTGCATACAGATCGATCGTACCGTCTGCATCCAGTCCTTTATAGGTCTTTGTGGTCTGCCCCAAAACCACCGAGATCGTTCCGTCCGGAGCGGTCTTGTCAATGCTCAGATAAACAGGAAAATCTATAGGATTGGAGGTGTCCCCAACGGTTAACCTCAATGCCTGATTCTTTCCCTCTTTATCATAAGTGACCTCTGTAGCTCCGGAGGAATTATTCTCACTTAAAGATACAGGCTGGAGAATCCCGCTTTCATCCTTTGCGGACAGCTTGACCGGAGCAGAATACCAGTCCTTCCTTGTCTCCTCTCCGTTATACAGGATCGTATAGGGTGAATAGGTCACATTAAAGAATTCCTGAGTCGGATCATCGATCATTTTCGCTTTCACCTGACCGGTATAAGCTCCCTTGCCCGTAATGATCGCCTCGACCTTTGTCCCGTTGGTCGTGATAGGATCAAGACAGTTATAGGTCAGGTCATAATCCGTGCCCTCCGTCAATACATCCGCTTCATTACCGCTGAGATTTTTCTTAACAAGTACATATTGTCTTTCCCTCACGGTTTTTAAAAACTTTGTTTCGCCGTCCGTAAAAGCACTTTTATCCGAAATATTCAGCGGGTTGTAATAAATATTAGCGCTGATCGAGGACGAGCTGACAGACACCGTTTTTGTCTCAAAGGAACCTGTTACCGCACCCTTATAGTTTTTCGCATTCCTCGCATCGATCTCCCAGTCAAATTTACCTGGGCCATAAGCCCTTTTCTGATCCACTGCCGCAATGCTATTGGTTTGCAAATCAGAATCCTCGGGATTGCCGTTTGGTGTTTTTAATTTATAAACAATGCCTGCCTGATCATTACGCAGCCCCGGATAAGCAGTATTATCCTGCACCGAAAAAACTTCATAGCCGGTTGTAAGATAATCCCCGCCCTCCGTTACCTTGATCGCTTTATTGCTTACAGCGTCCCTGATGGGCAGCTTTCTGATCCGGAAAGGCTTGTATTGCTGGCTATTGCTCACCAGTTTTGGTACATAATAGGTTTCACCGGAAGCTTTATCCCACCGATACTCCGGGTTTTCTTTATCCTGAGGGGTTCCCCCATAACAACCTTCTACATGGACTTTATCGTTTATATATTTAACTGGGTCGATCGTAAAGCTCAATCCGATAATATAAAAGCCGGCCTCCGCATACCTGTCTGTCAGGATACCGCTTGATTGCCAATTTTTCGGATCCGGGTCCGCAGGTGTGAGACCCGAAGAGGGCACTACATATTCTCCGTCCGCATCCTTCTGTAATCCGCTTTCATCTACTCCGGTATATATATAATTTCCCGATACACTGTTTTCATCCACCAGAGTGATACGTAAATGACTATCTTCAGTCCCGATGACTACATCGTCTCTTGTCCCCTCCTTATAATACCAAACCTTAGGCATATATACATAAAGATCTGTTTTCAGATTTTTATTTTTTGCGTCATCATAGATCGGTTCTGTTGTTGTTTTCCCATAATCACGGTCCAGATTCAGATAATTATCCAGGGAAAACACGTATTGACCTGTTGTGATTGGATCATCAACCTTCACAGTCACTTCATAATAATCATCGTTAGCTGTACTATCGGGATCATCAGTCCCGGCCCAGAGCCTGATCCTTGCTGTTCCCCTGGCACAATGCCGAACCACCCAACTGGATGCATCGTCCATGTTAAGATTATCCGTATGCGCTATCGGCTCACCGGCCTCATCCGTCCACGTAATCTGACACTTATAGGGCCTATGAGAAATATAAGTTGTAGAGATTAAATCTCGCGGGATTTTTACAAAAACCGAGTCTCCTACCTTCAGCCTGGCTCCGCCCGCGCCCCTTATCTGCAGCCATTCGCCTTGAACCCATTGAGAAAGGAGGCCATTCGCTTCCCTTTTCACGATCACATAGGCGGAGAAATGCTCCCCCTCCACACTGGCAGTCCCTTCCGCTTCATTCACCTCCGTATCCAGCTTCTCGGCGGAGCTATAGGAATCGTCCTCGAAGTGATAGACCGCAAGCTCCGCGTTTTCATCGGCAATGGCCTCCTCCACCAGCGGAGCGTTCGCAAAGGTCACCTTCACCTCGCCGCACTCGGTATCCGGCTGGAGCTCGTTGCCTTCGGGATCCGTGATGGTGATATCAAAGGAAAGCAGCTCCAGGCCGTTATCGCCCAGATCTTCTTCACCTTCCGGTTCCTCCCCTTCCGGTTCCTCCCCTTCCGTTTCTTCGGATATGCCCATATCCTCCCGGATGGTCTCCTCCATCTTTGACAGGGAGCCTTCATCGTCGATCTTCTTTACCTTCAGCACGGCATCCTCCGGGAAGACTCCCGCCGGGGCCTCCACCGAGATCTGCACGCCCCCGATCACCATCATCTGACGGAAGGCGACGTTTTCGGAAACGGTATTCTCCGATACCGTGTCCTCCGATACCGTATTCCCGCTGACACTCTCCTCCTTCGCCGTAACAGTGACCCTGATCTGCGGAAGGGCCGCTTCCGTCTTCAGCGCATAATAGGAAAGGTCCGGCTCATAGACGAACACATCTCCCTCCAGTACGGCCTGGAACCTGCTGTAGGCGCTCTCATCCCTTACCAGTTTCCAGCTGAGCCCCGTCAGGAGCTTCTGCTCACCCTTTGCAAGCTTCTGAGGCTCTTCGCTTTCGCCGTCCTGCGAGCCGCCTTCTTCGCTTCCGCCGTCTACGCTGTCCGGACTGCTTACCGTATCCCCGTCCGTATTTTCTCCGGACCCGCCTTCCTGATCACCGCTCTCCTGCGATCCCTCTTCCGGGGTCCCTTCCTGAGGGCTCCCCTCTTCGGGGGTCCCCTCCTGTGGAGTCTCTTCCTGCGGGGTTTCTTCTTTTGAGCCTTCTTCCTCTTCTTCCTTCGGGCTGTCCTTCTCTTCCTGCCCGTCGTCTCCGCCTTCTCCGCCTTCCTCCGGTTGCTCTGCGGCATACACATTTACCACGCCGAAGAAGCTCTTCAGAGCACCTACAGTCTCTGCTTCCCCGCCGCTCTCCGGCTGCTCCTCTCCGCCGCTTTCGCCCGCAGAGTCTCCGCCGGTCTCTCCGCCGGATTCTCCTGCGGATTCGCCGCTGCTTCCGTCATTTCCGCCGGTCTCTCCTGCGGGTTCTCCGCCGTTTCCGTCATTTCCGCCGGTCTCTCCGCCGTTTCCGTCCGGTGCTCCGTTCTCCGGCTGCTCTGTACCGGGCTGGTTATCATTGCCCTCTCCGCCCTGCTCCGGAATCTCTGCTGGATCTCCGGTTTCTACGGGAGCTTCGCTTCCGTCCGGAGTACCGGTTTCGTCCCGGCCGTTTTCTCCGGGCTGGTCTCCGGTTCCGCTTTCTCCCTGATCTCCGGGCTGCTCCCTGTCTCCCGCGTCCTGATCCTTCTCCTCTCTGCCCTCATCCGGCTCGGAAGGGGTCTCCTCCTCCGTTTCGCTGTCGGAGTAGACATAGACCGTCATCTCATCGGGGAAGTTGATGTCCGCCTCCGATGACCCCACGGGCAGATATTGATATGCGATCTCATCCGGCAGGCGCTCAAACTCCGTGATCACCCTGCCGTTTTTGGACACACCCGCGTTTACCGCAAGACCGGCCACATTAAATGAGGTGCCTGCCACGGCCACGGCCAGCGCCACCGCAAACACTCTCTTTCTGTGTACGTTCATTCTTTTCCATTTGCCCTTTAACATACGCTCTTATCCTTTCCGCGCTCCGGCTTTCCAAAAAACTGTCTATCTATCATATCGGACATAAGCCCGAAAATCATAACTGCAATATCCCGCGGCTTCCTGCCGGGTAACCGGAAGGCCCCACGTAAAAATGCCCAGTTTCTTTCATTATATTGATCTCACGGACACAAAACAGTCACAAGGCGGTGTCCACCAATTCCAAAAAGGAGGGTTATTGTCGTATTCAGGTCTTAGAAACTGTCGCAAGGCGTCTACTCCCCGTAGATGCAGATCCGGTTCCTGCCGGTATCCTTCGCTTTATAAAGAGCCTCATCCGCAAGGATCACATGGGCATCCACGTCCTTGTCCCGGTTAATCTGCACCACACCCGCGCTCACGGTCATGTGGAACTGCTCGTCTACCTTTATGGCTTTGAGCCTGTTTCCAAGCTCCTCCATCCTTCTGCCCGTGTCCCGGGCATCACATTCCAGCACTCCCACAAACTCGTCTCCGCCCCAGCGGCACACATAGCCGCTGCTGCCCACGGTCAGCCGAAGCTCCTCCGACAAAAGCTTCAGCGCATTGTCGCCGGCCGAATGACCGTATACGTCATTGATGCGCTTAAAATGGTCGATATCCAGGATAAAGAGAGAGAGGGTTGCCTCCCTCTTCCAGGCATGGTTCCTGACATACCAGGTCCGGAAGGTATTCCTGCCGGAGAGTCCGGTCAGGGCATCCCTGGCCGCCAGCTCCAGATCCCTCCAGATATTGATGCGGCTTTCGATGAAGGCGCAGACGAGCATCACATCCACCCCTCCGCTCTCGCCGGATACCGGAATGATCAGCTCGTCTCCGTCCCACAGCTCCACCTTTTCTCCCGGAGTCAGGAGCTTGCGCCTGAAGATCGTCCCGTTCATCGTATCCTCTGCCGTAAAGGTCACCGTACCATCAACGGTTTCGAAATATCCGTGATTCCGGGATACGTATTTATTCGTTACCGGAATGTCCGGAATGTTCTGATCCACGGGGCGCCCCAGCGTCTGCCGGCCCTGCAGCACAAATTCCATCACCTCATGCTCGAAGCATACAAAGAGCCTCGGCTGCACCCTGCTTTTCTGTTGTCCCAGATATTCTGCCGTCTGATGATACAGATAGCTAGTCTTCTCTTCCTGCATTTATTATTCTATCCTTTATTTTTCTGTATTTCTCCGGATCGCGCTTCCCTATTTCTGAAGCCTGGCCGGTACATAGACATTCTCGGTATAATAGTCCCTTACGTCTTCCTCGACCTTTTTCCTGTCGATCTGCGAGCCGCAGCCCTTGCTCAGGGCGGCACGCTGCAAGGTAAAGACCATTTCCTTCTGCTCGCTGAAGGCTCCGGTCTTCTTGTCATACTTCAGTCCCGGATAATTCTTCGAGATCTCTTCCGGCTTATCTGCCTTCTCAACCCAGGTAAGCTCCACCTGCTCATTCGTGCTGCTTAAAAGCTCCTCATAGGTCTCTTCGTTTACCGACCCGTGGCCCGCGGAATTCAGAAGAGTGACGCCGTTTGCGTCGCAGCTTATGATCGTCCTGTAATGCCCGTTTCGAAGAACCGCCACCGGCTGCCCTTTGGAGATCGCCTTCTGGATCGTATCCCTGAGCTTCTGCGCGCAGTTGTGCATTGCGTTGGTCTTCGCGTTTATCTGATCATCTTCCTTGATCTGCTGTACGTTAAAGATCGCCTGCTTCACCGCCACATTTCCCAGCTTGCCCAGTAAGTAGTCGCTGATGGCAAAAATATTCCCCTGATTGCTGGTTTTCAGCCTTTCAGATTGGTTCTTTGTGGTAAAG
>CACZNS010000138.1 GCA_902782575.1 uncultured Lachnospiraceae bacterium | reverse complement strand
CTGGGTATAGAGGGATGAGCCGATGATAAACAGCACGGCCAGCAGAAGCAGTACAGACATTCTCTTAAACAGGAACTTCCGGAAGGATATGGGCTTCTTCCCTTCCATCAGTTCCCTGCCCTCTCCCATGAGCATCAGGGCATATAAAAGCTGCAGAGAAAGGAAAATGAAGGAAACAAAAAACGGGACCGCCGTTACCATATGGACATTGGAGGTGATCTCCGCCGTGGGAATGGCGCAGATCAGATAGGCCGCCTGATCCTCATAGTATTCCACGCCGCAATGATAGCTGACGCCCTGCAGGATGAGATTGCCCCTGAAGCTGTCCTTCAGGTCGGACAATTCGATCCCCAGCTCGGAGACCTGAGTCACCGGCTCCTCATCCTCATCCGAAAAAGCGCTGACCCAGCCGTCATTCGCGTCCACGGAAAAAATGAAGCCGTTCTTTCCCAGAGTAATGCGCCGCAGCACGGAATCCCAGGAGTTTGATTCGCCCTGCAGCGTATATAGTCCCGTGGCGTCATCCTCGATCACCACATAATAACCGTTTTTCATCGATACGGCGCAGAAGGAATGCAGGATGATGTCGTCGGGATCGCCGTCCTCCTTCTTCACCTCAAAGAATCCCATCCCGGTGGCATCATCGGTGTCGCGTATCCCCTTCATATTTTCGAAGAAGTCCGCTTCCTCTGTCCTGAAATTGCCGAAATCGGCAGGCTCGGCGTAATAAGCTGTCTCACCGTTCTCATCCACCAGAAACACATTCAGCACATTCAGGAGCTCCTTCAGGCTTTTCATGGATGTGGCGGAATACCCGGTATCCTCATCATTCCTTATGTAATATCTCGCCATCTTGGCTTTCGCCGCATGGATCAGCTCATAACTGCCGTAATTATTGCTGGAATCCTCCTCATTCTGGGTCAGGATGCGGTCCGCATCCTGAAACGTCAGCTCGATCTCCCGGTCCGCATTCCGGTAAAAAAGATCCAGCTGCAGCAGATACATCAGCAGAAAGCAGAACGGTATCAATACAAGCTCTATGACGATCAGTATATTTCTTCTTTTCATTCAGGTCTCCCGTCCGGACCCGCAGGAGGGAATCAGTGGTCCGTTTTATTAGTCCGGATCCTCGCTGGATCTGCTGACGCCGGCAATGATCTGCGGCCCGTCCTGCTCCCTGACAAGGCCCATTCTCAGGCTGATCCGCTCGTAGGCATCGTGGATCAGCAGCCTGTAGCGGATCTTATATACTTTACCGTCGCCGATCTTCTTCAGGATCTTCTCCTTTGAAAATACCGACATAAAATAATCCATGTCATCGGGATGAATGAGCCTCCGCACCTCTTCAATGGAATCCGCGAAGAAATCCACGCCGGCTCTTGACGTGCCCAGCCTGGAATACTCATCGGATGCGCTGTACTGCATATAATTTCCGGTATCGGGATCCACCGTATATATGGCGATGATATTTCCCATCAGGGCGGATATCCTGGAAAAGGTCGTCTGCTCCTCCTCCAGCTGTTCGATGATTTCCTGCTGCCTCATCTGCGTATCCACATTATTGACGCCTATGATGATATGACGGCTGTTATCTTCCATGCGGACGATCTTCATATTGACGTAAACAGGCACACCCTCCTTCATGAGCCTGTAGGTATGCACGAACACACCCTGCTCGTCCAGGGTTTTCAGAACGTTTTCCTTTGTCATGATCGATAAAAAGCGTTCCCTGTCATCCTCATAGATTATAACATTGATATCCTTCCGGGCTTCCCGGAAGAAGTCTTCCCCATGGCGCTCCACGGAAAGCTTCTTCCCGCTTCCTTCACGGGAATATTCCACATAGCGCTCCGTTTCCAGATCCACATAGAAAAGATACTCGTAATCGGAGGAAAGGGCCTGGGCCACATTTGCGTATGTGAGCTGCTGCTCACTCGGCGGTCTGATATCGAGCACCGCCACCACATAGGCCGACACATCCTTGTCCGTTCTTTTCGCGATCTTCCTTACCATGGCATGCACACTCGTGCCGTCCCACATGCTCTCATTGATAAAGGTCCTGTCGCCGTCTTCTATACAGGCTTCGATGGCGTTGATCAGCTCCAGCCCCCTGCTGCTCTGCGCTGCGCCGGCAGGATCCGAAAAGACCTCCTCATCAATGACAAAAAAGCGGTTCACAAATTCCCTGTAGGATTTGTTGCATCGGGCAACCTTAATGGATTTGTTCTCGTATTCCACCACAGCCATCGGCAGGGTGTCAAAATAATGCTTGGCGGCTTCGGTATCTTCGTTGGTAACGGCACTCAGATCGTAGAGATTGACAGCACCCAGCGCACTGTAATACTCTGCTTCATCCGCAGCCTCAAAGCTCAGCTTCGCGGTTTTGTTGGTGAATTTCTCCAGGATCTCCTCTGCCGGAAGGGGCTTGCTGAAAAAGTAACCCTGCAGCTTTGTGCATCCTACCTCGCTTAGGAAATCAGCCTGTACGGCAGTCTCCACACCTTCACAGACGGTTTCGATGCCCAGGCTCTGTGCCATTCTCATTAGCTCAGTAAGCACGATCCTGGATCTGGGGTTTTTATCAAACTGTCTCATGAAACGCATATCAAATTTGATCAGGTCAAACCGCATCTCCTGCAGGAGGTCAAGGGAAGAATAACCGCTTCCGAAGTCGTCCATCCAGACCTTATAGCCCAGATTCTGGAATCGTTCGATCTGCCCTTTCATAAAATCAAAGTTTTCTCCCACCACACTTTCGGTAATCTCTATGGTAAGCATATCCTTCGAGATCCCGGCCGTTGTGACACGGTTATCGATCTCATTTACGATATCGCACATTTCAAAATCCGTTCTGGAAAGATTTACCGATACGGGGATCATGGGCATCCCCGTCTTTTTCTGTCCGAGCATTCTCTCCAGTATGATATCCACTATATGAAGATCCACCTTGTAGATCAGCCTCATATCCTCCAGAATGGGGATGAAATCGGCGGGAGACAGCATTCCCTTTTCGGGATCGATCCATCTGGCCAGCGCCTCCTCGTCGCAGATCTTCCGGTTGGTAGCCCTGACGATGGGCTGGTAGAAGGCCCTTATCCAGTTTTCATCGATGGCCCTGTTCAGATTGTCTATGATATATTGCCTGTTCAGCTCCCTCGAGAGCATCTCGTCATCATAATAATGAAAATACGAGCTGTGATCGTCCTTCTTGATACTGGCTGCGTATTTAGCCCTGTCACAGGCAAGGGAAACCTCCGCCAGCCCCATGGAATCCAGATAGATCCCGGCTCTGACGGGAAGGGTATTCCCTCCGTTCATCTTCTTTCCCTTTCTGAACACCGTCCGGAGTTTGTCTTCAAGCCCTTCTGCTTCCGTAAAGACCGCGAAATAGTCCTGTCCGAAGTGACTGCTTCGTTCAAAGCCGAAGATCTCCTTCAGGATCCCGGCGAATTCCCTGATCAGGATATTTCCCGCCGCAAAGCCGTATTTTTTATTGAAATACCTGAGTCCCGTCAGATTAAAGAATACAAGAGCCGCCGTGATATTCCGCTCATGCATGTCCATGCGGCCGTTTTCGGCCAGCTTAAAGAAATAGGTCATTCCGGGAAGCCCGGTGAGCTGGCTGTAATTGATATCCTTCATCATGCTGCTGCCCCGGAGATCATCCCCGGTCATTCCCTCGGCCCGCCGCCCGATCCTTATCTCATTTATCCGGTCGGGATTACTCTTATAAAACCGGTGCTTGTCCTCATACATATCCTCATCCGCACGCCTCAGCGCCATCCGGACGTTCCTGCAGTCATCCTCCACGGCCCTTCCCAGGGCAAACACAACATTATCGTATACCCCGCAGGTATTCCGGATCTGTTCGATCTTCTGATCCAGCTCTTCCTCCGTGGTATCGGTCACAATAACGGAAAATTCATCTCCGCCCGCGCGGAAGATCTTCTCCTCATCAAAAAATTCCCTTAAGATATTTGCGGCCCTTTTCAGCAGGATGTCCCCCGCATTATGGCCCTCCAGATCGTTTATCGCCTTAAGGCCGTTCAGATCGGCAAAGATAACCCCTACAGAGGTCTTCTCCTCTTCATCCGCATGGCTGAGCCCGTCCACATAATTGTTCATCTCATTCCGGTTCATAACACCCGTTAGGAGATCCTTTGAACCAAGCATCCTGAGCCGGTCCAGCAGGATATGATTCCCGAGCTCGGAGCCTATGATAAAGCTGGTAACCTCCAGGGTTTCTTTAATAACACCCGCTCTTTCCGGATTGAAATTCAGTGCCCAGATATAGCCCAAAAGCTGGTTCCTGGATTTTAAGGGGAACAGGACGATATTGCTCGCACCCGCCGAGGTAAGGGATTCATACCATACCGGATTCCTTTCCTTTACGACCTCCATATCCTGCTCATTCTTTGCGATGAGGCAGTTGCTCCCGGCGATGGTGGAGCTCCAGGACTCGGCGATATCATAGAACTCTTCATTCAGATAGGTCTCCATCGGAAGAAGGGGCGAGTTCTCGGAAAAGGACTCCACCAGAACGCTGCAGGAGCGTTCCAGCTCTTCCATTTCCAGGATGCAGCAATGCTCCGCCTCGCAAAGCTCCCTTATGTCCTTGATGATATCCTGCATCGTAGCCTTGAAATCCGTGGTGCCCCGGAGTCTGATGCAGGTTTCCAGCACCGACGTGGCGGTATCCGCGGAGATCTGCGACATTTCCCTGGCATCAGCCTCCTCATTTGTTTCCATCATATAGAGGCAATAATGGGTGTTATCATTAACCTCCGAAAGAGGGATGAAGAGCATGTTGAACCACATCGCCATCCTGTCGGGCTTGGCATAGGAATGCAGACATTTTTTCCCTACAGCGGCGCGATAACAGAAGTCTTCAAAATTCAGATCCCTTTCAAGATAGTCCGTATAATCCGAACCGGGAATGAACGTGGTCTTAAAGATCTCCATACCGGACACAGGATGCTCCAGCGAATCAATATATGCCCTGTTTCCGGTAACGATCCGGAAATTACCGTACCTCCCGTCGGGAAATGTCTCCACCGAGATCACGCAGGTCTTTGCCGACATCCCATCTACTATCTTCTGAAAATCCATGTTTTGTACCCCTTCTGTGCCGCGCTTTTACACGCGGTACAGATCCCCTAATAAAAATACCCTTTTTCAGTTTAAATGCCGCAGAGCTTTTCTCCGTACATCACCCGTGCTTTCGGTCCGGGAGGCGGCAATTTGAGCGATCTCTCGAGTAGGTTATTTTTCAACAAGTCCTCATGAGCTCCAATGACACATCCGTATTCATAATTATACCCAGAAAACCTCTATAATTCAACCTGAACCCGACTTATGACGCGGAGCGGGGGTTCCTCTCTTAAACCCCTGGATCATTATTTATCGAATTAACAACCGTTGGCTGATCCCTATTCCAGGCACTATCAGTGCAGCCAGGCCATAAATTACGCCCGAAATAATTGTTCCTGCCATAATATACTCACCTCCGATGGCCAATAAACCCGGAAAATGTTTTCCGGCCTTTCCCCATTGTGTTTTGTTTGATCCCGACACAACATAGCCATATACCCGGTCACAGAGTGATGCTTCATTACTCATAGCAGAAATGTATTTGGCAATCCTCTCTGGATCCTGATCATTCACCTTAAACTCTGTCCATTCCACTTCTGTGGGCAATGCCGCAAGCGAACGAACAAGCTCTTGATGATACTCTACTGAACGCTCCATTACGAATGCACCTCCTGTCATATCATCTATAATACTTATCCCTGCTTCATCCACGGCAAGCATACGGTTTTTTCACAAAACTTATGGTTAACGAATTTAGTAATTGCCGTATCCCGAGCCGTAAAGGCCTTACCGTCGGCCTTTGCGGCTCGGGAAAGTGCAATTACTTTATTCGTTTACTATAATATATTATTTTAACATATCAAGTGTCATTTTCCCAGTATCCATACGTTAAAAGAGCCCCCGCATCACTGCAGGGCTTCTCGGTCTATCAGTATGCTTTTTATTCTACTTTGAAATCTTCTGTGAGACCGGAGGCTCTGTCTTTTCTCCCTGTACTTCCCTCTAAGCCTGCTCCAACTCTTCCATGCGGATCATCTCGTCCCTATCGGCATTAAGGCCTAAGTATGTGTAGGTATTCATCGTGATGCTGATATCTGAATGCCCCATTAAATACTGCAGGGTCTTGGGTTCATCCCCGACCTCGCCATGTTCGTGCAGTAGGTATGGCGGCAGATGTGATGCGTGTCATTCGGCATCTGCACCTTGTAGATCTCGTTGTAGCGGTACACCATGTTGTTGAATCAGTGCTCCCAATGTATTCTATCTATGGTATCAAAAAGTATCTGTTTATCCATTTTATTTCCGATTATTCCGGAATAAAAAAATTCTTTCACTCCACACTCAAAAGATATAGGCTGGTTTCCTTCAGGCTTCTCCAGTGACTGATGATCATATTTGTCAAGTAATGTCAGAGCCTGAGTATACAGATTTACTGCTTTTAAACCCTCATCCGAATCATCTTCGATTGCAGAAGCCAGCATCTTGGCCTGGATTCAATGCCCCTCCTGGACTTGACGCGGTAGCCGACGGAAATGATCATATCGAGATTATAATATTTTACTTTCGCATCCTCAGTCTCAAATAATACAATTTCATTTTCTTTAGCCATATTCACTCCCCTATTACTTCTCGCTGATGCCGCGGTTCTGCGGCTGTATACAAGCCCCAGACTACGCGGCGGCGCAACTGCTCTAATATTGATGTATCACGAGATGTATGTATCATAAAGAGTGATCGTAAGATATGATCCTGGATTTGGACGGCAAAAACGGCTCCTTTGTGGTCTCTACCGCAGTTTGGCATATTCGTAATCTTCGGGCAGGATTACATCCGAAAGCAGCTCTCCCTCGGGAAGCCGCACCGCATCCGTTTCCGGGACGAGCTTTTCGTATTCCTCCGGCGTAAGCTGATTGTACCATTCGGATAACCATACCGGATAGTCCCCGGTTTTGCGATACGATTCCTCCACCTCCCTGTGCTCCTCATCGCTCATCCGGTGCGCGTGGAATGTGTAACAAGTCTCATTCCCGTCCTGAAACTGGCATTCATACACCGCAAGATAGTCACCCAGCGCCGTATCATACTGATACCATGTGGCAGCTCCGTCAGAAGCCGTCCGGGAATACAAAAGCAGCAGCATCCCGTCCGGATGGATCTCCGCTATGCCCCGGTACGGTGTGGAAAATGCCATCCTTGCTTTCTCTCCGTCAAAGCCGTAGATATCGATGACTTCACCGTAGTATGTGATGATCAGCTCATTATTTCCGTCGGAATCCACATCATAATACAGATACCTTACATCACCGGATACCGTGCCCGAAGGCCAGCCGTGCTGCACCAGCTCGGTACGGAGCCCCATTTCTGTTACATCATCTATGGAATATTGCTTATCCTGAGCCTCTTTGTACTGATAGAGTATCTCCTGAAATGCTTCCCTGCGGCCGTCACCCTTCGCCTCATCCGCGGACGGCTCCTCCTTTTTGGCGGACGCCTCTTCCTCTTGCTTTTCGGAGACGGCCTTTTCTTCTATATTTCCGGAGACGGTCTTCGCTTCGGCCTCATTCGCTTTCTCGTCCGCAGAGGAAGCCCCGGATCCCGTTCCCGCTTCCTGCTCCATTGCTTCGCCCGT
>CACZNS010000137.1 GCA_902782575.1 uncultured Lachnospiraceae bacterium | reverse complement strand
TGCCGGGCATTCCCATCTGGGGCTGCATTCCCATCCCCATGCCGGGCATCCCCATCTGAGGCTGCATTCCCATCCCCATACCGGGCATCCCCATCTGAGGCTGCATACCCATGCCGCCCATATCCATCTGCGGCGGCGCCTGCGGAGCAGGCTCGGGAACGGGTGCCGGAGCCGGCTCTGGTTCCGGTGCTGCTTCCGCGGCACCTCCTCCGCCTCCGTCCATAAAATGACTGTACAGCTCCTTCGCGAAATCGATCGGATAGAGCTGCATGATCGTCGAATCCACAAGATCTCCGATCAGCATCTTAAATGATATCTTAACAAAATTCCCGGAAAGGAATTCCGCAATATCCTCAGGCTTGCCGAATTCGTTCAGATCCACCAGGGAAGCCTCCGGCGGGCTGATATCGATCATCCTGCCGAGCATGGAGGAAAGGGAGGTGGCAGACGATCCCATCATCTGGTTCATCGCCTCCGAGATCGCCGAAAGATGAAGCTCTCCCAGCTCTCCGTCCGTATTGCTTCCGTCACCGCCCATCATCAGGTCGGTGATGATCTTTACGTCGTTTTCCTTCAGGACCATGATATTGCTTCCATCCAGTCCCACCTTATAATGGATCTGAATGAAAACACAGGGTTTTTCGTAATCCTTGATGACCTCGTTCCAGGTAACTACCTCTACCGTGGGAGTCGTAATGTCAACCTTCAGATTGACCAGGGAATAAAGCGTGGTGGCCGCGGTTCCCATGCTGATATTGGCAACCTCGCCGATGGCGTCTTTTTCGATATCCGACAGAAGCTCGTCTCCGCCGCCTGCCGGCGAACTTTCCGTGCTTCCCGCACCATCGGTGGCCATGCCGGTGAGCAGGGCTTCGATCTCTTCCTGCGACAGCATATCGCCCATCCGATTATTCCTCCTCTCTGATGATTTCGGTGACTCTTACGGCATACGAGTCCTTGGTCGACCCCGGAAGAGCTTTGAATTTCCTGATATTACCCACATATATATCCATATCTTCCGAGACTCTGCTGTCGAGCCGGATAATATCCCCGATCTGGAGATTGACAAAATCCGTGACCGTGATGGTGCTCTCTCCCAATACCGCCAGCACCGGTACCTGCACATGCCGGATCATGTCCTCCATGTATTCCACATAGCTTTCGTCCGTGGTCTCCTGCATGGTGGAGAACCAGAACTTCGTATTCAGCTTGTCCATGATCCCCTCCAGCGTGAAATACGGAAGGCAGATGTTCATCAGGCCCTCCACATCGCCGATCTTGATGTTTAAGGTCACGATGGCGATCATTTCCGTGGGGGCTATGATCTGGGCAAACTGAGGGTTCGTTTCCAGACGATCCAGCACCGGATTCAGATCCAGCACATTCCGCCAGGGCTCGCGTAAAAGAGATACGCACACGCTCACCATCTTCTGGATGAGGGAAAGCTCGATCTCCGAAAACTCCCTGCTCTTTTCCAGCGGATCGCCCTGTCCGCCGAGCAGCCGGTCGATCATCGCAAAGCCGATGTTCGAAGCCAGCTCGATCATGATATTGCCGCTCAGCGGCAGAAAGCTGATGATCCCGAGTATGACGGGATTCGACAGCGAGTTTGTGAATTCGGAAAATGTCAGTGCCTCCGAGTTTACCACACTGACCTGCACATTCTTCCTCAGGTAGACCGGGAAATTCGTGGAGATCAGCCGCCCGTAATGCTCGAAGATGATCTCCAGTGTCCTCAGATGCTCCTTGGAGAACTTCGCCGGACGCTTGAAGTCATATTCCTTGACAGACCTGCTTGCGTCCTCCTTGATCTCCTCCGCATCGATCTCACCGTTGGTGATACCCTGGAGCAGCTTATCTATTTCCGCCTGAGATAATACGTCTCCCATATTACTGCACTATATATCCCGATAAAGCCACCTGATAGATGAAATTCGAACCGTAGGTTCCCTGAAGGCGCTCTACCAGAGCATCCTGAAGCCCGGTCTGTCCGAGAGCCTCCACATCCTCATAGGTATACTCTCCCACCGTCTCGCTCATGGCGTTCAGGATCAGGGGATCGTTGACTCCCGCCTCGATATCCGGTCCGTATTTCTCATAATCGGCATTGGTCTTGTTCATCAGGATGGCGACCTTGCAGACCACATAATGGGCCTCTCCGTCCTCACCCTTTTTCAGCTGGAAGGTCTGCTGATCCTCGATGCTGTATGTGGCTGAATCCGAAAGGGATACCGCGTACTGGGATCTGCCGACCGCCGCCCCCGCCGGAGCCGTCCCTGCCGCATCCAGCTTGATGGCGCCCGAGATCTCGTCGACCAGAGCGATGGTCCGCTTGTTTGCCGGGATCACCGAAAACATCATGATCGCCGTCATCGCGATATTCACCACGAGCAGCGCCAGTATGATGACTGTCATCATGTTCTTCTTCATGTTTACACCCCCACCGTGCCGCAGGATTTATGCGCGGCGCGGATACCCGTAAAAATTCGAAAATCTGCTTTCAAGCTTATCTCCCTGCGTCAGCACAGGATCTGACCGTGCCGACGATATTGATAAGATTCTGATATCCCTCTGCGGGAGCGCGAGATCTTTCCGCGCTGACGATATCGACCGGGATCTGTCATCCCCGGTCAGGATACATCGCTCAGCCGGTTATAGATCCTGATCTCCACTCTTCGGTTGAGCTGTCTGCCCTCCGGCGTGCCGTTGTCCGCGATCGGAACATAATCCCCACGGCCGGTATGCTTGATATAGGCCGGATCCAGATCGCTGTTGTCCCTCAGGAAGGAAAAGACCGAAAGCGCCCTGGCATCCGAAAGCTCATCATTGTTCGCGAACCGGGCCGTATTGATGGGTACGTTATCCGTATGCCCCTCGATCTCAATGGTGCTCTCGGCAAAGGTTTCCAGGATCGCGCCCACCTTCGTCAGCGTTTCCACCGCATCAGTCTTTATTGTATCACTTCCGGAGTCAAATAACAACGAGCCGTTCATCGTAAGCACAACATATTGTGATGTGAAGTCGATATCGATCTGTTTGCTCAGATCCTCTTCCTGGAGAACCTCCTCGATCTTTTCCGCAAGGCTCTCGGACTCCGCAAGTCCCGATTCCTCCAGCTGCTCCTTCGCCTCCGCGTCGGTGATCGTCTTCTCCTCCTCGGCCAGGGCATCCCGTCCGGCATCGTCTTCTTCCCTGCCCCTCTCCTTCTCGGCGTCCTCCTCGGCTTCCTCCTCCTGCTGGTATTTCATGAGGCCTTCGGCATCCTCTGTGGCGTCGGTATTGTCCGCGTTGCCGGTGCTGTTCTTGCCCATGGAGGTGAAATACTGGGAAAGCTGGTTCAGCTGGCTGATCCCGTTGCCTACCATATCGCCCTCTCCGATGGAATCATTGCCCCCGCTGAAGACCGAAAAGGTTTTCTGCAGAGAGGCCGCGATCGCTTCAAACTTGGTGACATCCGTAGACGACATGGAGAACAGAAGCACGAAGAAGCAAAGCAGCAGGTTCATCAGATCGCTGAACGTGGCCATCCACGCGGGTGAGCCCGGTGCCGGTTCTTCTTCTCTCTTCTTAGCCATTTCCTACTCCATCATCAAACATCATCACCCAAAATACAGTGAGGTAGCATTTATGCCCAAAATCACACGCTTTTCCGTGTGAAGTTTCCGTCTGCGAAAACATCCTGAATACGGAAGCATTTATGCCCCAAATCACACGTTTTTCAGTGTGAAGTTTCC
>CACZNS010000136.1 GCA_902782575.1 uncultured Lachnospiraceae bacterium | reverse complement strand
GTACTTCCGGCTGCGGGCTGCTGGGAAATGACGCTTCCCGAGGGCACGGTATCCGAGCTCTGATTCTCGGACTGCACCGTAAAGCCCAGGGCTGTCAGCTGCTCCCTGGCCTGCTCGAAGGTCTGCCCCGTCACGTCCACGATCTCCGCCGCGGCCGTCTCCGTGCTCTCCACCTTATCCTCCGAAACGGAGGAGCCCAGGGAAAGCCCCGCAAAGACCCTTCGCAGCAGCACCACCGCCAGGATCAGGATCACGATACCGATGATCACGGCAAGGATGCGCATGATCTTCTGCATCGTCGGATCGATCTCGTCATCCTCCTCCCGTCCCCTGCGGTCTGTCTGCCGGGTCCGCTTCTGATTATCCTTTGAGCGCCGTTTCTCGTCCTTTCCTCTGCCCGAGGAGGATCTGCCGCCGTTTAAGGCTTCCTGCTCCCTGCGGCGCTTCTCCTGCCTGCGGCGCCTGCGCTCTTCCTCGTCCTCCTCAAAGCCCTCTTCATAGCGCTGGGATTTCTGTCCGGAAGAGGACTGCCTCTTTCTGCTTCCGTAAGCCTCCTCGTCCCTGGATGAAGAGCCCCTCTTACGCGGGCGCTCCTCCTCCGGCTCCTGCCGTCTCCTTCTGGACTTGGGCTCATATTCGATCACTCCGTCCTCATCCGGAAACAGGAATTCCTCCTCATATCCTCCCCGCTTGCGGTTATAGGCATTTAAGAGGGATTCGTCCATTTCGATGGATCCGGTCTTGTTCTTGATCGTCGACAGCTCTTCCTCGCTCACCATTTTCGTCGCCCCGCCCATGCGTCCGCCGGAGGGGATCATCTTGACGAAATTTTCATCCGGAGTCAGCAGGGACTGCTTCAGATCCGCGATCAGCTCCGTCATGGTCATATAGCGGCGGTCCGGACTCTTCTCGCAGCACTTCAGGATGATCTGCTCCACGCTGACCGGAATGTCGTTTACAAACTCCCTCGGACTCGGCACCGTATCCTGGATATGCTGGATGGCGATGGACACCGTGGTGTCGCCGTCAAAGGGGACCCGCCCCGTAAGCATTTCAAACAGGACGATACCCACGGAATAGATATCGCTCTTCTCATCCGAGTATCCGCCCCTTGCCTGCTCCGGGGAGGTATAATGCACCGACCCCATGACGCTGGAGGTGATGGTATCGCTTGTGGCCGCCCGGGCAATGCCGAAGTCCGTGACCTTGACCTTGCCGTCCTTTGAAATGATGATATTCTGCGGCTTCACATCCCGGTGGATGATATGGGATTTATGGGCGCACTCCAGACCCATGGACATCTGGATCGCGATGCTGATGGACTCCTTTACGGAGAGCCTCAGCTTCTTTTCGATATAATGCTTGAGGGTGATGCCCTCCACCAGCTCCATGACGATAAAGTACAGGCCGTCCTCGTTGCCCACATCATAGACATTTACGATATTCGGATGGATCAGTCCCGCCGCGGCCTGGGCCTCTGCCTTGAATTTCGTGACAAAGGAGCGGTTTTCGGCAAACTCATCCTTCAGGACCTTCACCGCCACATACCGGTTCAGCTTCCGGTCCATGGCCTTATAGACGTCGGCCATACCGCCGGTTCCGATCTTGCTTATGATCTCATATCGTTCTGAAAGCATCATTCCCGCGGTGATAATCATGATCCCTCCACCTCGGCTTCGTTATCTTCATCGCCCGCAAAGGGCTCCACGATCACGACACCGATATTATCGGTGCCCCCGTTGGAATTCGCCGCGGCGATCAGCTTTTCCGCCGCATCCGCCACATCGCTGGCACCCTTTACGATCATCTTGATCTCTTCGTCATCCACCATATTGGTGAGTCCGTCCGTGCACATTAAGATCACGTCTCCCTTTTTGAGCTTCATGTCAAAAAAGTCGACCCGGATCTCCTCCGCACCGCCTACCGCCCTGGTGATCTTATTCTTGAAAGGATGGACCCTGGCCTCGTCCCGGTCGATCTCTCCCGCCCGGACCATGGCCTCCACCAGAGAATGATCCCTGGTGATCTGGCTGATATCATCATCGATCAGATACAGCCTGCTGTCTCCCACATTTGCCACGTAAAGATAATCGTCGATGATGGAAGCCACCACAAGGGTGGTGCCCATGCCGACATGATCCGGAAGGCGCTTTGCCTCCTCCAGGATCCCCTCGTTCGCCGTCTCGTAGGCATGACGAATCAGCTTGATGGGATTCTTTTCATGGGATTTTTCGATCTCCGAGATCACGCACTCGGTCGTAAATCGCGACGCGTAATCCCCGGCATTGTGCCCGCCCATTCCGTCCGCCACGATAAAAAGGTTCGGCAGATTTCCGATGGGCTCCTCCGAGGTATAAACATAATCCTGATTTACTTTTCTCTTTTTTCCCACATCGGTCAGGGAAAATGTTTTGATCATACTCTGTCCTTTGTCACGGGTGACCGCCGCCGGCTAAGGTTTACATAAAATGAAACCCCGGCCGCGATCCCGGGCGTAATCTTTTGGGTTCCGGGTGGCACGAATCTTCAATTGCACACAAGAACCTTTTTATTATATCAAAAAAAACGCAGCAATACAAATCGGGACCGTCCGCACGGTATTTTGCCTTTATTCCGCCTCTCCCGCTCGCTGCTCCTGCCCTCCGGCGCGCCTCCTTTCTATGTTTCACCTGTCTGCTCCTGCAGTCCGCTGAGCCGCAAACGCCCTGTTGATGGCGTCTGCGGCTCAGGAAAGTGCAATTTCTTTATTCGTTTACCATAGATGCTTGATTTTCATCAGAAAATCAAGCATCGTACTCGACCGACTCCTGCCGTAGGGCAGGGGGAGTCCCGCGGAACGCGGGATTTTTGCGGACAATTACCGATTTCGTCCGCAAAAAGTCTTACCATATGGTTATGGGAAATTTGAGCTATTTACATTTGATTGACTTTTGTATTCTTTTTCTGCTTCGAGTTATGGCTGCGATGGGCATTGTTACTGTTGGACGAAGGTTTGTTGTTGATCTCGCTGATGACATCATTCGCTTTCGACACCTGCTTCTCGTTCACCTTGCTGCCGTACTTTTTGTCATGCTCCTTCCACATATCGGAAGTATATTTAACCTCCTTTATCTTCTTACTCAGACTGCTTATTTCTGAATTAATTGAATTCAGCTTCTCTCTGGTAGGATATACCTCGGACTCAAACTGTTGGAGACGCTGCTGGGAATTACCCTTCATGATCTCATCAAATCTTGCCGAATACTTATCTCGATCGCCGTGTCCATATAAATAAGTCTTCTTTGCGTCCTCCCTGGCCTTCATTTCATCCTTTTCCTTCTGTCCGGACTCCTGATATTTCTTCATTGCATCATCCACAATGATCTTCATTTCGGCTTTTGCCATCTTCCGCGCGTCATCATAGGCTTTTATCTGTTCATTGAACTGCTTTGGCGTTACGGTCTTGTCTGATTGAGCATCTTCCCTGAACTTTCTCTCAGCACTGTTGAGCTGTTCTATATCAAATGCCAGCTTTTGATAATCCGGTTTATTTTTACACTGGTTATAGATATAAACTTCGCGGGAAGTATTTATTGTCTCTTTGATAACATTGCTGAACCTCTGGTAGTCCTCTGCGTCTTTCCTGAGCTCTTTAGTGGTCTTACTCAGTTCGTCAAGCTGGGCTTTCAGTTCGTCCCTTTCATTTGTAAGGCTGTCAAGCTTCCTGTAGATCTCCGCATTATGGTTCTCAATCTCATTGAAGTATTTATTCTCCTTCTCTTCAATCGAGACCGTCTCCTCAAGCTGTGTCGATAATGCGTTATAATTGCGGTTCGCACGCTGTAAACTCTCAAGCTTTGCCATACAGTCCCTGCGAATGTCATAGACAGCCTGATATCTCTGCTGCCCGAATCCGCTACGGACATTATTCTGCGCAAGCCGCTCCTCCGGAGAAAGCTCCGTCGATATTCCCTTCTGCGCATCCTTTTCATTGAGATAACGCTCAGCGGCCTCAATAGTCTCCCTGAGCTTCTGCTCTGCCGCCGCCCGGTTTTCGGCAGAGAGATCATTTTCAAGGGAATTCATCGCCGTATCCAGCTCGCCTACAGCTTCCTGCACCTTGGTTATCGCAGAGTTGGGATCGGGCGATCTGTGCCACCACTTGGTCTTTGGCATGTTATCCCAGGCACGCTTGTATGTACCCTCCGTGGCGATCCCGCGGATCTCGGCTGCCGAAGCATCAAGCTCTCCCCTGACCTTTTCGGACCGGAAATTGTTATTCGAAGCAGCTTTTTCAAATTCCGAGAGCAGCTCCTCCTTTACCGCTTCATCGGTGATCCCTGCAGACTGTTCTATATTACCCAGATAATATTTTCCATTATAGTCTTCCTTTTCGTGTTTGCCCAGCTCTTTCGTCATATCACAGCGTTCCAGGCCGTGCGGATTATTTATGACACCGTCATTTGAGTTATACAATACTGACGAATCAAAAACGTTTTTTCCCCGGGAATTATATAATAGGGGCGTTAGCCCGGTCAGTGATGAATGGGCCGCAAAATCCGTAGTGGTATTCGCATGTACAAGGAACTCCATAAGCGGAGCTCTCTTTTTCATATACTCCTTCAGGCGCGGCATTTTATCCTGCGTCTCCTGAGGAAGCTCAAAGAAGGTCACCATCAGTGTCAGCGGATCCTTGATATTGTTTGCCTTATGGCGGGCATAGGATATTCTTTCGGAATCATGGATGGTATTATGCTCATAGTTGGCCTCCTCAAAGGATTTTTCTTTCCTTTCTTCAAAGAGATTCGCATAATCCAGAAAGTTTTCTTTCCCATTCATTTCAATCTTATTATTATTCAGAACCATATCGGCTTTTTCAGGCTTCTGATCATATAATGTCTTCCACTCATTGTGGATCTCTTCGTCCACCGT
>CACZNS010000135.1 GCA_902782575.1 uncultured Lachnospiraceae bacterium | reverse complement strand
TTCCCGTTCCCGGGCCGCTCTCCGGACCTCCTGCAGCCCCTTCTGATCCGTTTCCGCCGCTCTCCGGCCCTCTCAGGGCTTCTTCCGCATCACCCGCGCTGCCTCCCGCCCCTGCGCCTCCTGAGCCGTTTCCCGGCCCTCCTGCTCCTTCTCCCGAACCGCTTCCGCCTCCTTCCGGTCTGCCGATGCCGCTTCCAATATCACCCGTTCCGCCTCCTGTACCACCCGTATTTGCTCCCGTACCACCCAAGCCTGTGCCCGTACTTCCCGAGCCTGTTTCTGTTCCTCCCGAGCCTGTGCCCGTGCTTCCCGAGCCTGCTCCCGTATCTCCCGAGCCTGTTCCTGCTCCGCCCGAGCCTGCTCCCGCATCTCCCGAGCCCCCTCCGGTTCCCCCTGCCGGATCCGCTCCTTCCCGGGTACCTGAATCCGATGACGAATTCTGTCCATCCTCGGCGTAAATCTGTTGAATAATAAGATTTAGTGGTATCATTTGCAGGAATAGATTCACAATCAAAATCGAAATAATAACAAACAAACTCTTTCTTTTCATCGTTACCTCTTTTCTGCGTTGTTTTCTGAATTTTCAGACGATTCTGACACAACGCCTGCCACAATCATCTGTTTGCAAGATTTCATTCAAAATGCGTTTTTATGTTTACTTTTCGACCATTTGTTCGTAAAGTAATGGCGCCGGTCCTTGAAGTAATAAAAACATGCGTTTTCGCGCAAAACAGTCGTTCTAATAACGCTTGATGTGGATGACCATAGCTGTTCTCACGTCCTGCCGAGATAAATGTGTATACCGGTCTTACTTTTTCCAGAAACTCTTGCGGAGTTGAATTCTCCGACCCGTGGTGAGCGCATTTCAGCAGCGTATACGGGCTTTCGATCCTCTCAGTCAGGATTTCCTCCCCTTTTCCCTCCACATCTCCGGTAAAAAGCGCCGAAAACGCCTTACATCTGACCGAAAGCACGGTGGAATACTCATTTCTGTCCTCACAGCGATACCCGCGGTCCGGATGAAGGCAGAGGATCGAGATCGTATCCAGCGTAAGCCTGTCGCCCGCTTTGATCAGCAGCACCTCCGTTCCCGCCTCCTCCGCTTTCGCCGCAAGCCCCAGCCAGGCATTGTCTTTCATGTCCACATCCGGCAGGATCAGCCGCTTCACGGCAGGTCTTTCCGCCCTGTCCATGGAGAAAAGCTCCAAATAACCGCTGATATGATCGGCATCCGCATGTGTCACCACCGCCAGATCGATCGTATCCTCCCCCTGGGATTTCAGGTACGGGATCACCTTATATCGCGCGATCTCGCTCTCATCGCTGCTCCCGCAGTCAATGAGCATCGTCCTTCCTCCCCCGGTACGCAGCACGCTGCAGTCTCCCTGCCCGATATCCAGCATCGTGACCGTAAGGGGCGTTCTGAGCCTTATACAGGGCAGAAACAGGGCAAAAAGCAGGGCCGTGCAGAGGATCCCTCTCTCCTTCCCTCCGGGCCTTCTCCCCTGACGAAAAAACCGGAATGAAGCTCCCAGGATCAGCAGATAATAAAGAACAGTCGTAATTGTATATGGCCGTCCCAGCACCAGGAGAGAATGGGGAAGCCTGTCATTGAACCGGCAGGCGGATTCATATAACCACAATATAAATCTGCACACATGAGCGAATGGTATTGCCGCCGCAGGAACCATCACCCCCGCAACTCCAGATGTAAATGCAAATATGAGTAGAATTGCAACCATCGGGACCAGAATCAGATTAAATAAAACCGAATATAAGGGAATTTGATAAAAGAAATGAAGTACCAAAGGAAATGTAAACACGGTAACCGAAAGGCTCAGCCTCAAAAGGTCAAGCAAACGGTTCTTCCCCGGGATCATACGGTCAAACACGGGCTTCAGCAGTCCGATCCCCAAAACCGCCCCGAAGGACAGCACAAAGGCCGAATCGGTGATCTCAAGGGGTCTGCACAGCAAAATCACGACATCGGCAAAGGCCAGCGAACTCAGCAGGTCATAGGTCCTTCCCAAAAATTCCGAAAGGATCAGTACTCCGAACATCACCACTGCGCGGATCGTGGAAACTCCGGCCCCCGTCATCATCCCGTACAGGATCAGGACGGTCAGGCTGACGATACCGGAGGGCGCCCTTGGCAGATGCAGCTTTTTCAACAGGCTGTACAATCCTGCGCCGAACAGTGAGATGTGAAGGCCGGAGATACAGAGTATGTGCGACAGGCCGGCTCTCTGGTACAGGCCTTTGATCTCCTGCTCCAGAGCCCCCTTATCCCCCAGTACCATGGATTTGACGACCCCTGCCTCCTCCGGTTCATAGAGCCTGTCATACGCCTCCGAAAGCCTTTGTCGGAGCCTTTTCAGATTCTCACGAAGGAGGGCCGGCCTTCCGGACACCGCGACGATCTCCGCACCGGTCACCTCCAGATCGATCCCTTTCAGCCTTTCATATCCCGCCAGGTCAAACTGCCCCGGGTTTACCGCTCCGGAAAAGAGACAGCTCCTGCCGGAGACGATGCATTTTTCTCCGATTCGGGGCAGATCGTCAAAGCCGTTCAGACTGTCAGACAGCTTTACGAGGATCCGATTGAATTTTGTTTCCCGATCTTCGCCCGGAACCGGGCAATGAACTTCAGATAATACCAGATAATAAGAATCGTTTTTGAAATACTTGTCACTGACCCGCCCGCCGGCCCGGACGGTCCGCTTTCCAAACGCCGGATCATCAAGGACCGTCGGCGGTCTGATCTTAAGCATCAGAGCCATCACCGCCGTCAGACACAGCGCGATCAGGCACATCGGTCGTTTTATATCTCCATCCTCCTTTCATACATTTTATCAAGCTCCATATGATCGAACAGAACTCCCCCTGCCACACCTTCCACAGCGATCTGCACCCGCTCCACATTCGGAAGCTCTGTCAGGGAATCCACGATCGAATAGATAACAACCTCTTCGTCAATATCATAGGGCTTTTCGTATAGCGCGGCATCAAAGTTTACATAACACACATCATCCTTCACCGTCACGCTAAGAAGATTCACATCCGGCGGGATCGTGGGATAGGCTCCGGTCCCGGACGCGGGTCCCTCGATCAGATTCTGTACAATAAGCTTTTCGGGTGAAGTATTGGCCGCGTAGACCACGGTCCGGTCCTCCCGGATCAGCTCCTCCCCTTCCCTGTCCGTAAAATACAGAGCGATCCTCCGCTTGGCATAGGTGCTGATCTCATCCCCCGTGTCATTGATGAAGGAAGCCTGGATCATGCTCCCCACCTCTTCACCGGACGCGTCGGTCAGGGCTTTTCCGTCCACCGTAAATTTTACGTAGGATACATCCTGCAGCTGCGTCATCGTTTCCACTATGGAAGCTCTGGTCAGCACCTCCTCGGTTTTGGTCAGCTCCTTATAGGAGGGGGCGAAATCCATGATCAAAAGCCCTTCCGGCTCCCCGATCTCGGCACTTAAAAGGACCGCTTTATCATTGAATGCCGGCCGGACATCCTGGGCTTCGGCCGGGTCGGCCAGCAGATCCGCAAGCTCCTTCACCTGTCCTTCCGTATCATTTGCGGAAAGCGTATAGCGGATCGAAGTCAGCGCCGTATAATCCTTATCCGGATAGATCACATTGATGTTTCTGGCATCTTTTTCGGAATCCGTATTCTCTTTTCCGCAGGAAGCCGCAAGCAGAGCCGCCAGCATGATGATCACAATTGTTTTTATTCTTTTCCTCATGACGCCACCAGACCCAGAGGGATGCGCACCGTAAATGTTGTCCCCTCTCCTTCCACGCTGCTGGCCTTGATCGAGCCCTTATGCAGCAGGATCGTTCCTCTTGTGATCGAAAGCCCCAGACCGGTCCCTCCGATCTCCCGTGAATGGGATTTATCCACCCGGTAAAACCGGTCAAAGATATGATTCATGGATTCCTCGGGAATGCCGATCCCCCCGTCCGAAACGGTCAGGATCAGAAACTGGATATCGGCATCAAGCACCACCTTCACCCAGCCGTTCTCCCGGTTATATTTGATCGCATTCTCCACCAGGTTGGTCATTGCCTGCATCAGCTTGATCTGATCCACCTGAGTCGTCACTTCTTTCCGCCCCTCATAGATCAGCTCGATATGATTCTTTTCCGCGATCGGCTTCAGTCTTTTCAGGATCTGTGAAACCAGCTGGTTGATATCCGTTTCCTCCAGATTCAGGGTTGCCGCCTGCTTATCCAGCTTTACAAGAGAAAGCAGATCGGTAATGATCTTATTCTCCCGGTCCACTTCATCCGCGATATCGTTCATAAACTCCCGGTACATCTCCACCGGCACGTTTTCTTCGTTCCGGATCGAATCGGACAGCACCTTCATCGAAGCCAGCGGAGTTTTGAGCTCATGTGACACATTAGCCACAAACTCCTCCCTTGTCCCGTCCACCTCCTTGATCTGATTCATAAGGTGATAGAAGGCATCCATGATATCGCTTGTTTCTTTGTAATCCGGGATGTCCACGGGCTCGATCTCGGTCCCAAACCCTTCTTTGGCCGCGTTGATGGCTCCGATGACCTTATCAAAGGGCAGAAGCATTGTGGAAGAAAGGATATAGGCCACCAGGATCACAAAAGCGGAGATCGTGACAGCCACGATCCAGGCTCTGTGGTTCAGCACCGTCGCGTTTGCCACGATGGGATCGGTGGAGGCGCTGGCCACCATCACTCCCAGCACATCTCCCGATCCCGGCACCGTGATCGGCACCGCAATCTCCAGATATCCGTTTACCCGGTCATGATTACTCATGCTGCTGCTGCCGTTCATGCAGGCAATGACCTCTCTCGAGACCATCGTTTTGCCTTCCGACATGCCGTAGGTATCCTTCACCACATGGAAGCAGTCATCGACCACAAGGATCCTTCCGTCATAAAAATTGGATAAACGGGATAATTCTTCATTCGCGACCTGATCGGAGGTATCGTTCAGATAATCGACATCGATCAGTCGATTGCAGAGAATACTGCACTGAGCCGTAACATCTGTGATTCTTTGATTGACCGCCCGCTGTTCATAGCTTTTGATCAGCATAACGCGCATCACAAACGTAGGGATCATCCCCACCAGAAGCACGCTGATAAAAATACGAAACCGGAGACTCTTTGTGATCGCGGCCGTATCGGCCAGATGCCGGAAAAACTCTTTCATCCTTCAAAATAGTAGCCCACACCCCATTTGGTATGAACATATTTGGGATCACTGGGAGATTTCTCGATCTTTTCCCTGAGACGGCGGATATGAACATCGACTGTCCTCTCATCCCCGGGATAATCCTTGCCCCAGATGAGAGTCAGCAGATCGGATCTGCTGTAGACCTTATTCGGATTTCTCACCAGCAGCTCCAGCACATCGAATTCCTTGGCTGTCAGGTTGATCTCGCGTCCCGCCACATAAGCCCGGCGGTTCGAAACATCCAGCTTCAGATCCGACTTTTCTATGATATCAGTTGTTTCTTTCTGGCTTCTGTCATTACGGGACCGGCGCATGATGGCCTTGATCCTGGCTTTTACTTCAAGGATATTGAAGGGCTTGGTAATGTAGTCATCCGCACCGTAATCCAGCCCGAGGATCTTGTCCATATCATCACCCTTGGCTGTCAGCATTATGATGGGTACATCGGAGGTTTCGCGGATCTGCTGGCAGACCTCGTAACCGGTGAGCTTCGGCAGCATGATATCCAGAAGGATCATATCATATCTGCTCCGCCTGACCGCTTCCAGCGCTTCCTCTCCGTCATAGGCGACATCCACCTCGTAACCGTCCTGCTCCAGCGAAAACCGGATGCCCTTTACGATCAGCTTCTCATCGTCTACCACCAAGATCTTTTCCGCCATTTCAATCCCCTTCAGTTTACTTTTATCTTATCGGAAATCTTTGAAAACAGGCCTTCCTTAATGCCCGATACGTTCATGATGTCCTCGATCGCGCGATACTGCCCCGACTGCTCCCGGTAAGCGATGATGGCCTCCGCCCGGCTCGCCCCGACGCCCGGCAGCGTCATAAGCTCAGCGGCATCCGCGGTATTGATGTTTACCCGACTGTCATCCGCGCTCGCCGCAGCCGCTGGATTTCCCGCCGCGCCCTCTGCCTCTCCGGTCTTCGGTACATAGATCTGTTCACCGTCCGAAAGCTTCCGTGCCTGATTGATCGCGGAGATATCAGCATCCTTTCGAACGCCCCCGGCCATTTTCAGGACCTCGTAAATCCTGGCTTCGGAGGCTACCTCATAAACGCCGGGCTTTTCCACCTGACCGCATACATATACAAAAATACTTTCCTGAGAAATAATGGGCTCTGCAGGCTCCTCCGAAACGGGTTCGAGGCTCTGCAGATCATAAGACAAGTCTTCGTCATCCTCGCGTACCGCACACCCGGCAGCCGAAAGAACCGGCAAGATGATAAAAAGCAGTAATGCGACCGCAATTCCAGATATATTCTTATTCAAATCAGCTCCTAACCGCATGCTGAACAAGCGGCACCCCGAGCCTGTATTCGTATTTTATGTCCTTGAAAATACTTTGTCAAGGATATTTTTCATCTCCGTGATCTGCTCTTCTTCAATGATAAGAGGCGGAACGAGCCTCAATACATTCGCTCCGGCGCTGATCAAAAGAAGCCCCTCCTTCTGGCAGGCCAGGATCACGTCTTTTACGGGACGGTCAAGCTCAAGGGCCTGCAGGAATCCACTGCCGCGGCGCTCCTTCACAAAGCCGTACTTATCCTTCAGTCCGTCAAGAGCCGCTTCCAGAGCAGGCGTAAGCTTTTTCACATGATCGACGATCCCTCGCTCCTCAAACTGCCGCAGCACCTCCAGTACAGCCGCGCAGGCGAATGGATTGCCGCCGTAGGTCGTACCGTGATCCCCGGGGACCAGGGACTTTTCCGCAACTTTTTCCGACATGGCAAACGCTCCCACCGGGACACCGCATCCCAGCGCCTTCGCCATCGTTATCACATCCGGCTTTACGCCGTATTTCTCCCAGGCAAACAGGGTTCCGGTCCGTCCCATCCCGCACTGGATCTCATCCAGGATCAGCAGGATATCGTTTTCGTCGCAGATCTTCCGGACTTCCTTCAGGAATTCCTCCTTCGCCGGATAAACCCCCCCTTCTCCCTGAACGGTCTCCAGGATCACGGCGCAGGTCTTTTGATTCACAAGGACTCTTACGGATTCCGGATCATTATAAGAAGCAAAACGGATATTGCCGATCCCCGGTCCGAAGGCCTCCCGGTAATGGGCGTTTCCCGTCACGGACAATGCTCCCATGCTGCGTCCGTGGAAGGAATGCTCCATAGCGATGATCTCATAATCACTGGCCGGCTCTCTGGTATAGGCATATTTCAGGGCTGTTTTGATGGCACCCTCGATCGCCTCCGTTCCGCTGTTCGTAAAGAATACCCGGTCCATTCCGGAAAGTTTACATAATTTTTCAGCGGCAAAAACAGCCGGTTTGTTGTAAAAAAGGTTGGAAGTATGCAGGATTTCGTCGATCTGACGCTTCAAAGCATCGTTGAATTCCTTATTGTTATATCCCAATGCGAAAACGGCGATACCGGCAAAGAAGTCAAGGTAACTCTTCCCGTCTGAGTCGTACAGGTAAGCTCCGTCCCCCCGCTCCAGCACGATCGGATACCGGTTATAGGTGTGGAGCAGATATTGATCTCCCAGCTTCATGTATTCTTCGCTTTTACTCATCATTTTTCCTTTCACATATATGAAATCATCAGATTTTGAAGGTTAACATAACTCATAAGCACTTAAAACACCCGGTAAATACAGGGTTTCCGGCGGATCCCGCATTGCCGGAACCGATCCTGCCGTCACTTCCGCTCACTGCTTTTACAGGAATTCCGGCTCGGGGCAAAGCCAGACATTCATTCGTTTTTGCGCATTATGTAAACCATCAAATGCGTCCTCGCCGGATCTTGCCATCCGGATCATGGTTTTATGTCAACCGTATTTTCAAATTCCGGCCGTTTGGCAAGAGAAGAGACGAGATTTTATGTAAACCCTTCATCGGCACCCTGCGATGCGGTTTGAAGTTATCTTATGTCCACCAATTATGTTAACCATTTATTTCATCCCGGGTGTTACTTTATAATAAAGTGCCTTTCATCTCCCTGTCATTTTGTGATCCGATACACTTCATAAACAGAGGATCCCGGCTGTTCCTTATTTATAGATCCAGGTACCGATCCCCTGATCCGTAAAGATCTCCAGCAGCAGGCAATGAAGCATTCTTCCGTCCAGAATATGAACGTTCCCCACTCCGTTCTCCACGGCTTCGATGCAGTTGTTCAGCTTCGGCAGCATGCCTCCGCCGATGACGCCCTCATTCAGGAGCTCCCTTGCCTCCTCACAGCTCATCCTGGAAATAAAGGATTCTTTATCGTTGATATCCCGGTAGATCCCCTCGATATCGGTCAAAAACGCCAGTTTTTCTGCCTGCACCGCCTGAGCGATCGCACAGGCCGCATCGTCCGCGTTGATATTATAGGTGTTATATTCACTGTCCATACCGATGGGTGCTACGATGGGCAGGAAATCCTTTTCCAGAAGATCAAAAAGGATCTTGGGCCGGACTCTTGTGATCTCTCCCACGAAGCCGATGTCCGCTCCATCCGGGTACTTTTTCCGCACCTGCAGGAGATTTCCGTCCTTTCCGGATACTCCCACAGCCTGTACTCCAAGCCCCTCCACAAGCTGCACCAGCTCTTTATTGACCTTATTCAGCACCATTTCGGCGATCTCCATCGTCGCCTCATCGGTCACCCGCAGGCCGTTTATGAACTTCGGCTCCATTCCCACCTTTCCGACCCAGCGGCTGATCTCCTTGCCACCGCCGTGAACGATGATCGGCTTAAAGCCCACAAGCTTCAAAAGCGTCGCATCCTTGATCACATTTGTCTTCAGATCGGCGCTCGTCATTGCGGATCCGCCGTATTTGATCACGATGATCCGCCTGTTAAACTGCTGGATATAAGGAAGCGCTTCGATCAGGACCGATGCCTTGTGCTGCGCCTCTATCATTTCTTCTTCGTTTTTTATCATGGTAAACCCCTGCGGAACCGCTGCATTTCCGCGCGGTTCGGATATTCATAACAGTCCTATCTTAACATCATTTGCAATGATCCACAACAGCAGCCCCGCGGGTCGGATTCCCTTCGTGCCGTCATTGCGGCTGAGCGTTTTGGATTTTATACGATCCGTTCCCCCTACGAGTCGGATTCCCTTCGTGCCGTCATTGCGGCCCTGATCTCATCTTCGATATCCTTTTTCAGGATCAGGACAGCGGAGCGGATCTCCAGCCCGCTCTGGCCGAAGAAGAATTTCAGCGTAAAGGTGTTTTGATAATCCCCCTCCACAGGCGCCGTGATCTTCATCCATTCCGTATTCTCTCCGGAAAGCGTCACAGACCTGATCAGATCCTTGTTCTTAAAGACACTTACGGGAAGCTGGGCCATCGGACTTACACCCGCTGCGCGGAGCTCCAGCTCCAGCTCGTAAATGGATCTTCTCGGCATAAAAACATTAAATACGGTCGACCGGCCCTTCCCGGTATCGATCCGGGCCGGATCCATATCGATCCGCTCACCTTCCGCCGTAAGCGCGATCCTGTCAAGCATCGCGGCATCCTCGTCGGAAAGCGTTTCCCTGAGCTCGCGGTCGAGCTCCGATTCCTCTCCGAGACTGTGCCGGAAGGCAGGGGTTCCCAAAAGATAACGGCATATATTTTCCGCACTCCTTACCAGCTCATATCTGGTAAGGCGTCCCTCCGACAGGGCCTTCGGCAGATCATCCCCGCTGCTGTTTTCTCCCGCATCGGAATTGACCATGTTCAGATCATTCTGTGCCCTCACCTGCGAGGATACATTCTTATAGCTTCCTTTTTCTCCCGCGGTATCATTTCCCATGGCCCACCAGTCTGTCATCACGATCCCCTTAAATCCCCATTCCTTTCTGAGGATCACGGTAAGCAGATCATAATTGGCCGAGGTATAGATACCGTTGACCGGACCGTAGGTGCTCATGACAGCCCCGGCATCTCCTTCCCTGACCGCGATCTCAAAGCCCTTCAGATAGATCTCCCTCAGAGCCCGCTCGGATACGACAGAATTCACAATGTGGCGAAGATGCTCCTGTGTATTGGCCGCAAAATGCTTGATCACACCGGTTGCATTATATTGATGCAGACCCTTCAGCTGGGCTGCGGCGATCCTTCCGCTGAGGAAGGGATCCTCGGAAAAATATTCAAAATTCCGTCCATTCAGAGGATTTCGATGGATATTCATACCGGGGCCCAGCAGGGCATCGATACGGTTGCGTCTCATATCCAGCGCCTCCATGCAAAAAAGCTGCGTGGAAAGCTCCTCATTAAAGGAAGAAGCAAGACAGGTCCCGTTGGGCAGGGAGAATGCGTGCGTACCGCAATCCATACGGATCCCGCTGGGTCCGTCCGCACATCCGGCGACAGGGATCCCGAAGGATAAAAGCTTCTCCGTCACTCCTCCGAAGGCTCCCGCGATCCCCGGGGTAACCTTGGGAGAGCACATCCCTTCCCCTCTCATCATTGCAATCAGCTCTTCATCCGGGATCTGCTTCAGGAAATCACTCATGGAAACCTTTCCGTCCTCCACATCCTTCAGCCGGAATCCCTGATCTCCCGTACAGAGCGGGCACTCCTTCAGCTCCTGTTTTCTCTTCTCCGCCGGATCTGCCGTCTGCAGAGGAACCGGCTCATAAGAGACCCGGTATCCGTCTCCCGACGCTTCCGGCTTCATCCGTTTAAACTCCTTTACCGGAGCCATCGCTTCCTCGCACTGCCTGATCACGATACATTCCGGAACCGAAAAGCTTCCGGCCTCTTTCGCGCTTCTCACATCTTCTCCGGCATAGATCCGGTAGGTACCCTCCTCTAGGATCCAGGCCGATCTGTGGCCGGCGGCACCGCCGTCATCATAGGAAGCAAAGCTCTCCGGCTCTACCCTGATCGTAAGGGTCTCTTTCTCAGAGGGTGCAAGCTCCCTTGTCTTCCGAAAGCCGCACAGGACCCTGGCGGGCTTTCCGAGCTTCCCCTGGGGAGAGCCGGCATATATCTGCACCACAGCTTTTCCCGGCACGACTCCCGTGTTTCCCACCGTTACCTCCACAGAGATCTCCCTCTGCGGATCTGCCCGGAAGGCCGTGGTCTCCATTTCAAATGTGGTATAGGAAAGGCCGAAGCCGAAGGGATACAATACCTTATCCTTTGCAAAGGTCTCAAAGTACCGGTATCCCACATAGATATCCTCTTCCTGCACATTTTCCTTTTCCGAGCCGAAATTCTTCGTGGACGGATAATCCTCGATGGTCTCCGCAATGGTATCCGTCAGATGCCCGCTGGGATTCACCGCGCCCGAGATCACATCCAGGACGGCATTTCCGCCCTCCTGTCCGCCCTGCCAGACAATGATCACCGCGGCAGGATCGTATTCCTTTACCCAGCGCATATCGATGATATTTCCGACATTCAGTATCACGATTAATCTTTGAAAAGAATCGGAAAGCAGCTTCAAAGCCTGTTTTTCCGTATCCGTGAGCAGGTAACTACCGGGCTTGTTCTGACTGTCCTGATCCTCGCCGGCCGTCCGTCCGAGAACAAAGAGCGCGGCATCACAGGCTTCGCCTGCTTTTTTCACCAGAGCTTCCTCCAGCGGCATCTCCTCCTGTGACCAGGGCTCCTTCCCCCATCCTTCGCCTTCATCGAAGGGATGATCCTTGATCCAGGCCTCATATACTTCCGATACGTTCCGATCCAGACCGTATTTTCCGGACCCTTCAAGCGCCTCCCGGATCCCCGTCACATAGTCCGTGTTCACCGAGCCGCCGGAGCCCGTTCCGCTCTTGTAATAATGAAACTGGCTCCGGCCGAAAAGCGCGATCTTCTCCCCGTCCTTTAGCGGCAGAGCCCCCCGGTCATTCTTCAAAAGAACCGCGCCTTCCGCCGCTGCTCTTCTGGCCGTTTTCGCAAACTCCGCAATATCCCAATACTTGCCCATAATAAATGCTCCTGCCTCACATCTGTCTGAAAGATATTTATAGATAGAACCATTATAACCCCGGAAACAGAAAAACGCACCCTGTAATCATACAGAATGCGTTATTTTCCGATTTCATTCCCGATCGGATATCCTGATCCGCATCAGACCTTAAAGATCCGGAGCATCAGCAGGATCATGATCCGACATCCCGGGTACGTGAGAAGGACCTCTTCCTTCCCCGGGCGGGGGAGGAGCTCCGGAAGGCCTGCCTTCATGTCCACCGGGAGAGCCGCCCGGCGATCTGCCGCCCGGACCTCCCGAAGGTCCTTTCCGCTTTTCGATCTCTTTCTTAAGATCCGGGATCGAGCGGTCAAGCCACTCGTCTTCATCCACAGATCCCGTACTCACTCCTTTCAGGCAATCCACCATGTAGACTTTGCCCGGGCTCTTCTTTTTATCCTTTGCTCTTTTGGCCAGCTCATCCGGGACAATGACAGACTCCCCGCTGACGCTCTTTTTCACACCGCTTTTGGATTTCCGGTCATTCCAGCCGTCCATTTCCTCCTTCGTCTTCCTCTCCAGCTTTTTCTCCCTGGAAAGATGACTGTCCACCGTCATCATGACCGGTGTGTCCTGCTCGATATAATCGGTTTCCTCCAGCGCGTCAAGCGTTATGTCAACCGCCTGTTCAATGGATGATCCCAGCACCTCCGGCGCGACCATTGTAACGATCTCCGCGCCCTCATCATTATAGGAATCAAAATCAACCACCCGGTCGAATATATTCAGTTCATACCGAAGGGACGGATTCACATCCAGCGTGACCGTGCTGAAGGCATAGGTATTGGCCGTAACAGCTCCTCCGAAGATCAGGACCGCTGCAGCTGCCGCCATAAGCTTCGGTGCATGGTATCTTACAAACGAAAGCACACCGGCTCTGCCTTCGGCCGCGTCGTATTCCAGTGTCTCCCCGACCCTGTAATCCCGGTTCTCTATGCTGTTAAAGGTACCGTCCGCAGCCAGAACCGCCGCTTTTTTACCTTCTATGCTTACTACTACCGCTTTCATCGATCCCAGCTTCCCCTAAATGCCCGGAGCCTGCCTTTTTTCGGCCTGAGCCCCTCCAGATATTCCGCAAGCCCCGGATAATCCCCGTCGAGGATCAGCGCCGATGCGATCAGATATTTCCTGTATTTGTCCAGCAGCTTCCGGGACTGCCCGCTGCGGGAGGCAAGCTCCTTTGCGGGAAGCAGGCCGGAGCTTTTCAGGAGCTCCAGCAGAGGCGGCGGCAGAAAAAACGCCGTGATGACCTCCGCACAGCCTTTTCTGGTCTTCTCCGCTCTCGGAGAGCATTCCGTCAGATCAAAAAAGGAGATATCATACCGTTTCAGCTCCTCCTGCAGCGCAAAGATCTCATCCGCCAGAGGATTCCCGCTGTCTGCCGCTTCCACCGCCGTTTTTTTCTGTACCGCAAGCTTCATGGAAAGCTCCGGGTCATCCTCCGTCGCTTCGCCGGTAAACACATCCGGACTTACCGCGATCTCGGCCGCGGAGCGTTGTTCGCTTTTGATCAGATTCAGCAGGCGGCTTTTGATCACCACTGAAGCATAGCTCCAGAAATCACCCTTTTCCGGATCATAATGATCCAGCGCCTCCGACGCCGCCATAAGGGCAACAGACCATTCATCGTCGCTTTTTGTAACGGGGCGGTTTAAGAGTTTTCCGGCAAGGTGCAGGATACGCCCGCTGTTTTCAGACAGGAATGCCTCCCGTAAGGAGGCATCTCCTGCCGCCTGCACTGCTTTTCGGTTCTCGTCCTTACTGTCCGTATGCCCCGTCATTGATCCCGCTTACTGCTCTGCCTGTTCCGCTTTACGATTTCCCGAACAGGCTTTTGAAGAAACTGCTGACCGAATCCCAAACACTGCTTTTACTCTGCTTCACAGGCTTTCCGGCATCTGCTGTCTGCGGTTTTCCCCCGCTGTTTTGTGAGACCGCCGCGTCCCCTGTGAGCGCCTCCTCGTTTTTTTTTTGAAAGGTTTCGCCTTCCTGCGCCGTTTCGCCGTCGGTAACCTCTTTTTCCGGTTTTTGCCGGGCCTCCTGCACTTCAGCCTCGAGTCCGGCCTCTTTCAGGGCCGTGATCAGAGCATCCGCCGCTGTTGCGGCCTTTTCCCGGAGTTCCTTTATATCCTCTTCTTCGCTTTCTTCACTGTCAAGCGCTTCTTTCTCCGCATCAAGCGCCGCTTTATACGCATCCAGCAGCTCCTTCAGCTCCGTCTTCGTATCCTCATCCTCCAGAGCCTCGATCTTCTCAAGGATCTGATCGGTATTTAAGAATCCGCCGCCCGGCATCCGGCCCTTCTGCCCCTGGAGCTTCTCACCGGCAGGCTTTTCCGGCCTTTCACCCTGCTCCGCTCCCTCCGGCAGCTCCGGTCTTTCACCGTCCGTGCCCTCCGGCGGCTCCGGTCTTTCACCGTCCGTGCCCTCCGGCGGCTCCGGCATCTCGCCCTGCTCCGCTCCTTCCGGCAGCTCCGGTCTTTCACCGTCCATGCCCTCCGGCGGCTCCGGCATCTCACCGTTTTCTCCCTGCTTCATCTGCGCCCTTCCGCCCTGTCTGCCCGGGCCGGCCTGCCCTGCGGACTCCGCCGCAAAAGCGCTGACGGACATTGCCGCCGTAAGGATCGCCGTTACTGCCACCGCCGCTGCTTTTTTCCAGATCTTTGTGTTTTTCATTTTTGTCTCCTTTTCTCTTCAGGAGCCGGAGTTGTGCTCCGCCTGCCTGTATTTTTCTGTCCGGGATTTTATCCCTCTGCTTATTAATACAAACAGGCAAATGAAAAAACGGGGGTCGCAGCAAAAAAATTTTTCACGGCACAAAGAAGCTGTATCCCGTCAGCGTTTTGCCTTCCCGGGATCGTGGTTATCTTCCTGCCCCCCGGACTCTATGATGGTATATTCCGGTGAAAAGACGCTGTTTCCGTTCATCTTGTAATATCCTCTGAAAATGCGGTCAATGGCCTTCTTTACTCCTTCCTCATCGGTGCCGAGCAGGATCACCAGAAACTGCTGCCTGCTGTACCGCGTGAGGATATCCACATCCCTTATGGCCCGGCTTATGGAATGCTCCATGTAGTTCATGGCCTGCTCAAGCTCTTCGATCCTGGGCTCCTCACCCTCCGGGATCTCCATGGTGATCAGGATGAGCTTGAAGGGATGCGAAAAGCGTTTTTCAAGATTGACGATATATTCATGCAGCATGGCAAACTGCCTGTATTCCACATCGATGGCCCCCTTGTAATCGCCGCTGTTCCTTATGCTTTCCACGAGCTTATCCACATCGACTATTTCGCCCGCCGGATTTTCGGTCTCACTGTTGTAGAAATCATAACCCCTTTTCCCGTTCTGCTTCACATGATAAAGAGCCTTATCCGCCATGTTGAAGGCTTTGGTATAGGTGTCGCCTGCAGAGCACAGAGCGATCCCAGCGGACAGGGATGCGGCTGCCGTCTCGGGATCATTATCCTTCTTGGCCTCGAATTCGCTCATGATCTTCCGGACCCTGGCCTCAGTCTCCTCTTTGGAGGCCTTTTTGACAAACATGATGAATTCATCTCCGCCGAGTCTGCAGCAGATGCCGTTCTCACTGTTTTCCTTAAGGGTTTCCCCGAAATACCGGAGTACCCTGTCCCCTGCGTCATGTCCGCTTGTATCATTGATCTTTTTCAGATTATCCACATCAAAGAAGATGAAACACCCGCTCACGCCTTCCATGCCCTGCGCTATCGTGGTCTCTCCCAGAGATCTGTTCATCAGGCCCGTGATAATGTCCGTATTGTCCACTGTGTTCTGAGCCGAAAAGGTTTTCATGACCTCCTGAAGCAGGACGGATGACGCCTCAACGTTTTCGTCATTTTCGATCTCATCATTCTGCATGATATGATCCAGCCTGCCTTCTTCCCAGAGGCGGATGAATACCCCGGTATAATCGGGATCAAACTGGGCCCCCCTGCCTTTTTCAAGCTCTTTCCTGATATGCTCGCTGCTGCAGGCCGCTCTGTATACCCTGCTTGAGCTCATGGCATCAAAGGTGTCTGTTATGGCGACGATCCGTGCCTCTTCGGGGATTTCCTCCCCCTTAAGCCCGGAGGGATAGCCTTTTCCGTCATATCGTTCGTGATGGCTTCTGGCCACATCCTCGGTCTTTCCTATGAGGATCCTGTTTCTCAGAATATCTCCCCCCTGGGTGGTGTGAGACTTGATGATATCATATTCCAGATCGGTAAGCTTTCCGGGCTTGTTCAGGATGGCATCGGGAACCCCTATCTTGCCGATATCGTGGAGCAGAGCGGCATATTTCAGATCATCCGTTCTTTCCCTGCTCCACCCCAGAGCCTCCGCCAGTATCACGGAATACTGACTCACCCGGGTGGAATGTCCCTTGGTATAAGGATCCTTGGCATCTATGGCATTGGCAAGGGTTTGTATGGTCTGAAATGACATCTGCTCGATCCTGCGGGCTCTCTCCTCCGCAACAGCCGTCTGTTTTTGAACCTCTTCGTTAAGGATCCTGGTATGCTGTATCTCAAAGAGTACGCTCCTGTGATAGCGGTACATCACAAAAATGATCAGAAGCCCATGGAAAAAGAAGAGCAGCGGAAACCGGCTCATCTGGGTTTCCGTATACTGGGATGCCACGAAGCTTCTGAGAGGCGTGTAGAACAGTACCGTGAAAAGGATCTGAAAATAGATCGTGACAATTATGCCCATTTTTACCGAAAACATATAACAGACCGACAGCGGGACCAGCATGACCCACAGAAATGCGAATCCGTTGTCGGCAAAAAGCACGATAAGGGTAAAGGCTATGGCGATGGCCGGTAAGGTCGACAGGATAGCGCCGTCCCGGCTCCTGTACCTGACCGCAAAGATGTTGGCGAATACGCCTGAGAGAAAGAAGATAAAGGGATAAATGGCAATATTATACTTGTGCTGTATCACATTCAGCACGGTCATGACAAATCCCATCATCATGACGATGGTTGAAGTAACGGCTATGTTGCTCAGATTTCTCTCGTACCGTTCCCCCACAAAGATGCTGGTATCCAGAGTACGTTTAATCTTACGGAGCTTTTCTGTCATCCGCTGCCTGTTCCTTTCAGAATCGGGTGTGAATATATAAAGACGGTACGTCTGCAATATGCAGCGATACCGGGGTAATCATATCTATATGGTCAACGAATCCGGCAATTGCCGTATCGTGAGCCGCAAAGGCCCTGCTGCCGGCGTTTTCGGTTCCGGAAAGAGCAATTACTTTATCCGGTAACCATAGTATAATTCCCACAGCAAATACCTGTCAAACCATGAATCCTCCCGGGCGCGGAAACAGCGAAATTCCTTTGGACATAAAAAGCCCGCGGACCTTGCCGCGGGCTCCTTCTTCCTGATGATACCGGGCTTCTCAGCCGTCCTGCCGGTACCGGTAAGGCTCTGCCTTTGTCTCTCCCTCTGCCTTAAGCTTCCCGTTTTCGGCCTCGACCGTAAAGGCCTTCCACTCTGCCCGGGTCAGCTCAAAGCTTCTTTCATCGGGCTGGAAGCCTCCCACAAAAACCGTATACCGTCCGGGCAGCAGGGTCTCCGTGCCATCCTCCAAAAAGGAATGGAAAAGCTTCTTCTTTAATTCAAACTCCACCTGCTCCACAGAGCCCGCTTCGATCATGACGGATCTGAAATCTGCCAGATGATGGTGCGGCTTTTCAAAGGCTTCTCCTTCGTATCGGATATAGATCTGGACGATCTCCGCCGCTTTGATCCTGCCGGCATTCTCCACCTCCGCACGGATCCTCACGGTCTCCCCGTCAGACTCCGCCCTGCAGCTGCGATATGCAAAACGGGTATAGGACAGGCCGTAGCCGAAAGGATACCAGGGCTTCTGCTCCGTAAACTTATAGGTCCGTCCCGTCATGCGGTAGTCGGTAAATTCCGGAAGCTTCTGATCATTATAATAAAATGTGAGCGGAAGCTTCGCGGAAGGACTCACTCTGCCGAACAGGATGTCCGCCAGCGCCCTTCCTCCTGATTCTCCGCTGTACCAGGCCTGAAGGATGGCACCGGCCTTGCTCTCATAGGCGCTCAGATCCAGAGCGCTTCCGCTGTTCAGCACGATGATGACCGGCTTCCCTAAAGAAAGGATCCTGTCGCAGAGCTTTCTCTGTGCCGGGGGAAGCAGCAGATCCAGTTTATCTCCCGAAGCAAAGGCATTTCCGGTATCCCCTTCTTCACCCTCCAGATCCGCATCCAGGCCGAGGCAGAGGATCGTCACGTCACTGATCGAAGCGATCTCCTCCGCTTCACTCAGATACTTGCCCTCCTTAGCCAGCGGATCCTCCTTTTCCTTGATCAGGTCGCAGCCCTGGCTGTAATATACCCGGATCTCCTCTCCGGCCTCCTCACGGATGCCGTCCAGATTCGTGCACCAATGACCGCTGTCTCCGTTGTAATTCCCGTACAGGGCCTTGCTGCTGTAAGCATTGGGTCCGATCACGGCGATGGAACGCAGCCGTTCCTTCTTAAGCGGAAGGATGCCGTCGTTTTTCAGCAGGACCACGGACTTTCTGGCCGCTTCAAGGGCCAGCTCCCTGTGCTCCGCGCAGTTCACCACGGAATAGGGGATCCGGTCAAAGGGGCAGTCCTCGTCAAACATTCCAAGGCGGAAGCGGGTCGTAAAGACCTGTACCGCCGCGGACCTGATCTCCTCCTCGGTGATCAGCCCCTCCTGCAGCGCATCCAGCAGATATTCATATGTACAGCCGCAGTTTAAGTTGCAGCCCCTGCGCACGGAGATGGCCGCAGATTCCGCCGGTCTCTTCGTAAAATGATGATCCCCGTGCAGATCCCTTACGGCCCAGCAGTCCGATACGATATGACCTTCAAAGCCCCATTCGTCCTTGAGGATCTTATTGATGAGCCTGTCATTTGCACAGCAGGGCTCGCCGAAAACGCTGTTGTAGGCGGTCATGACAGCTTCCACATCCGCATCCTCCACCGCCGTTTCAAACGCCGGCAGATAGGTCTCCCGCAGATCCTTTTCCGTGGGAGAGACATCAAAGCCGTGACGCACCGCCTCCGGTCCGGAATGGACCGCAAAATGCTTTGCGCAGGCGGCGATCTTCAGATATCCGCTGGGATCCTTTCCCTGAAGCCCGTGAATAAAGGCATTCCCGAGCCTTCCGGTAAGGCAGGGATCCTCTCCGTAGGTCTCCTGTCCCCTTCCCCATCTGGGGTCGCGGAAAATGTTGATGTTCGGGCTCCAGTAGGTCAGCCCCTTATAGATATCCCTGTCTCCCCTCCTGTTTGCCGCGTTAAATTTGGCCCGGGCTTCTTCCGCGATCACCTCCGCTTCCTGCTTCAGAAAGGCGTCATCAAAGGCCGCCGCCATACCCACCGCCTGCGGAAAGACCGTTGCGATCCCGGCACGTGCCACCCCGTGAAGCCCCTCGCTCCACCAGTTGTACTCGGGGATCCCGAGGCGTTCGATCGCCGGAGACTGATGGAGAAGCTGGGAGGCCGCCTCTGCCACCGTCATCTTCTCTACCAGTTCCTCTGCCCGTTTTCTGCATATCTTCCTGTCTGTCATATTATCCAATCCACCCCCTGTTATCAGTATAGTTCACGACATTCTGTTTTTTGTGGTATAATTTAAAGGTTAGATATTTTTCATTACCCGATTTGAGCCGAAACTCAAATACTCTGATCGCGGACAGAAATCTCTTTTTCTGATTTCTCGCCGCGTGCTTCAGCGCCAGGCGCTTCAGCATGGAGGATTAAAATGAACCGAAAATTCGTATCCGAGACAAAATACTCCCAGCCGATCCGGGATTATGTCGGCAGAACGATGCAGGGAGATGCCGAGATCGTTGATTTCGTTCCCCATTCCCATTTGAGGATCTGGTACAATACACAGTCCGAGGGCTATGCGCCGCACCACCATAATGCGGCGGAGATCCTCTACTGCGTCGAAAACCTCTATCCCGTCACCGTCGGAAACTCTTCCTATAATCTGAATTCCGGGGATATCCTCTTTATCCCCCCGAATATGCTCCACTCCATCCGGGGCGGAGAAGGCTCCCGCTTTGTCTTCCTGATCGACCTCTCGATGCTCCGCCACTTTATCGACTTCGGAATCATCGAGCCTTCGATCCTGCATCCGCTGCTGCTTACGGAAAAGAACCATCCCCGTCTGTATGAAAAAGTGAGCAGGGATCTGACAGAGATCACGGATATCTATTTCAAATCGCAGAGTATGTGGGAGCTGATGGTCTATTCCGTTCTTCTGAAGATGTATTCGGAGATCGGGAAATACAATTTCGACCGGAACGAGGACAATCCCGAAGACGAGCATTCACATCTGTATTATGAAAAATTCGCCGGACTTCTGAAGTATATCGACACCCATTATGCCGAAGAGCTGTCTCTGGACTGGGCCGCCGATTATACAGGCTTCTCGAAATATCATTTTCTTCGTCTTTTCAAAGAATACACCGGCATGACCTATCATGATCATCTGATCCACAAGCGGATCCAGGCAGCCCAGAAGCTCCTGTCCACCGGAGAGAGCGTAACGAATATCTCGATCCGTACCGGCTTCAACAACCTGACCTCCTTCAGCCGGAGCTTCAAGAAGCTGACCGGGATCTCACCCAGCCGGTACAGAAGCCGGAAGGAGGAACTGGATCATCACGGGATGAGCAAGCAGATCATTCCCCTTCCGGCTGCCGGCCAGCCGCAATAGCGGTTTCCTCAGCCTTTCACGCTTCCGAGGGCTACACCTGCTATGATATATCTCGAAAGCAGAAGATAGACCACGATCAGCGGCAGGGCTGTCATCGTCAGTCCCATGTAGATCGCTCCGTACTCGGTTTTATAGATATCGCCTCTCAGGAGCGAGATCATGATCGGGAGCGTATATTTTTTCTGATCGGTAAGCAATACCAGCGGCGTGAACAGATTGTTCCAGCTCGATACAAAGGTGAAGATCGCCTGGGTAGCGATGGCGGGCTTCATGATCGGAAGAGCGATCCGGTTGAAGATGAAGAATTCCTTCGCCCCGTCGATCCGGGCCGACTGTACGATCTCCAGCGAAAGAGCCGGCTTCATGTACTGCCTCATGAAAAAGACCATGGACGGCGAAGCGATGGCCGGCAGGATCAGCATGGACAGATGGTTGGTCATGTGGATCTTGTAGACCATCTGATAAAAACCGATCATCGTGATCTGAGCCGGTATCATCATGATTCCCATAATGAAACTGAAGAACGCGTTCCTGAATTTCCATTCATAGACCACCAGCGCATAAGCCGTCAGGGTGGAGAAGTATGTTGCCAGCAGCGTAACGCCCACGGATACCATCAGCGAATTGACGAAGCCGACCGCGGGGTTAAAGCTCTTCCCCAAAAGGATCTTCAGGTTATTCGAGAAGTAGGACGACGGGATCAGCGAGACCGCATGCTGCTGGATCTCCGTCGTTGATCTGGTCGAGTTGACGATCATGATCAGGAACGGCATTACGCTTAAGATCGCCAAAAATACACAAAGGATAAAGATAAGGATCTTTTTTACGGTTTGATTTTTTGTTTTCATCTGCCGGCCTCCTTCATCTTTCTGCGATGCTCCTTCTCCTGCTGCTTCACGATCTTTCTGAGCTTCGCTTCATCCTTGTCGCGCAGGATATAGAACAGGATCGCAGAGATCACAACGATCAGGACAAACATGATCATACTCGCCGCGGCGGCCCTGTTGTAGATATAGCCTCCGCTGAAGGCCAGGTT
>CACZNS010000134.1 GCA_902782575.1 uncultured Lachnospiraceae bacterium | reverse complement strand
CAGGGGGAGTCCCGCGGAAGGCGGGATTTTTGCGGACAATTTCCGATTTCGTCCGCAAAAAGTCATGTTTATTTGTGACTGTTCAGGATGTAGAGCAGATGCTACAATAAATTGCGCGAACCCTGCAAATATTTGAAATGCTTATCAACTACAATAGAGGAGCAATTATCCGTGCATCGGATATGCTCCGCAGAAGAAGGTGCTGCTATGGATCATTTTAATATGATAAAGGAGATCTCTGATGGAAAGCTTTACCGTGCAGAAGACATGGTAAATGCCGGTGCGGGCGGGTGCAAGAACTGCTCATGGTGCTGTGAGGATATGTGCGACAGCATATTCCTGGATCCATACGATATCTATTCTCTGTGTCAGGGCACCGGAAAAGAATACACAGAGCTTATTGATGGGGATTATCTTGAGATTGGTCTGCATAAGCTCATCAGCATGCCGCATATAAAGGACAGGGGAAACGGATGCGGATTTCTGACTGAACACAAAAGGTGCAGCATACACGATTTCAGACCCGGCATATGCCGTCTGTTTCCTTTGGGGAGATACTATCACGATGATACATTTTCCTATATTTTACAGACCCGTGGCTGCAAGGCGGAAGTGCGCGATGAAGTAAAGGTCAGGGACTGGCTGGAAATAAAGGATCTTGAAAGATATGAAGAATATATGCTCAAATGGCATGCAGTTGTAAAGAAGCTCTCCGGCTTTATGATGAAACCGGCGGAACCGGGAGTTAAGAAGAGGACGCATGAGCTTTTCCTCAAACATTTTTACGAGATACCATATGATCTTTCCAAGGACTTTTTTCTTCAGATCTATGAAAGGATAGAGGCGTGGAAACGGGATTGCAATTCGCAAATGCTCTGTTTATAATGATTTTTATATAAGAGCCGATGCCAAAATACTCACAAACCGCGCAATGGCGATACTTGTACCGGGATACTGACGCGCTCGGCGCGTCAAAGCTTATCCGAAAACCGTCCACCGGACACTTTTCCGTGTTTCGCGGGTCATAATCATTGATCTATATGGAAAAAGTCAGTCTGCCGGTATCAGAATGAGGGTTATGGATTATGAGGAGAATCCGATCAGCTTTTTTTGGCCTCATAATGGTTTTATCATTAGCGGCCTGTCAGGATAATATGAATGTGCCAGAAGCTACAAAAACCGGAAATACGCCGGAGCAGAAAAACATGTCTGCTCCGGCGGTTTTGGAAATAGGAGAGGAACCGGAAGCTTCATCTGATGTCTGGGCAGAAAGACTTGATTTTCCGACCGAAGATGAGGTGGATATCTGCAACAGAACAAGTACCCGGCGGTCACCATATATTGCCGGATGGCTAAAAAACGGTGATGTTGCAAGATTTTCCCGGTATGCCGCAGATTTTAAGGCTGATTATCTGCCGGATTCCACCTACTGCTGTTTGGCAAATTTCAGTATGGATTATTCATCACTTAAAGGTCAGTATGCAAAAATCCATAACGAAGGGGATGTCAGCATGTATGCCGGCTTTCAGCGGCGTGATCCGGGACAGACCAATGTCGGTATTATGTCTTTCTGGGATATTTACTGTGAAGATGAAAATGGCATCGTAACGAAGATCACCCCTGTACGGATCTATCCTGAATCTGATCAGGATACAAATTTTGAAGGAGAAGGGGAAGGAGTACATACACTTGCAGACTATGACTGGAAGCAGGGAAAATGGTATCGGATGCTCGTTCAATGCGGTATTTCGGATACTACAGGAAATACTACTGTGGAGCAGTGGGTGCAGGATCTGGAATCCGGAAGCTGGACGTACCTCAGCAAGTATGACCTTGGTATTAAGGACATAGCGTTTACCGGAGATGTTGCTGTGTTTCTGGAGAATTTCAACCCGGAAACATCCGGAGAGATAAGAACCATGGAGATAAAGAATGCCCGTATATGCCCGGAAGGCAGCGACAAATGGGTTTTATTGCGCAAAGGATATTTTTTGGAGAATTTTGATTACCCGGGGAGTTATGATTATGGTACGGATGATGATATTTTCTGGATAATCACCACTGGAGTAAGAGGCAGGGATGGGGCTGCTTCGGAGGCAAAGAATCTGACGGTAACGGACGGGGATGACAGTTCCTTCCCCCTGCCATAGGTTTTACAGAGGGGATTGATGGCGGGCAAAGATGGGATGAAAGTAATATCTGATAGCAGATCATTTGATGAAGTGATCAAAACTGTATATGGGAACAGTGTCTCGGCTGCAGGGAGACAAAAAGTATCGGGCGGAGATATAAATGAGGCCTTTATCATCCGGCTTTCCGATGGAAAAAAAGTCTTTCTTAAAGAAAATACAAAAGAAAACCTTGACTTCTTTTCCGCGGAAGTGGAAGGCCTGGCGGCAATTGCGACCACAAAGACCTTGTGTGTTCCGGAGGTATATTCCTACGGGACATATGCCGACAGATCATTTCTTTTGATGGAATGTCTGGAGCAGGGGCGTATGTCAAAGAGATTCTGGGAGACATTTGGCTATGCCCTGGCTGATATGCATGAGGCGGATACGGCTGTTCTTTTATCCGAAAAGAAATATGGTTTTACGAAGGATAACTATATCGGCGCAGGTTTTCAGAAAAACATGGTTAAAGATTCATGGATAGAATTCTTCAGAGACTGCAGGATAATGCCGCAGCTGGACAGAGCGCGGGAGGCTCTTTTTCCGGAAGATATAAGACAGATCGAGCGCCTGATGGATCATCTGGACAAATATCTGATCGAACCGCCCCATCCGTCACTTTTGCATGGTGATCTTTGGAGCGGAAATTTCATGGTTGGACCGGATGGAGAAGCCTGGCTTATCGATCCTGCGGTATACGTCGGCTGCGCGGAAGCGGATATAGCAATGACAGAGCTGTTTGGAGGCTTCTCCGGAGAATTTTATGCCTCTTACAGAGAGAGTGGTCTTATACAATACGGTTATGAGGACAGAAGAGATATTTATAACCTTTATCACATGCTTAACCATTTGAACCTGTTTGGAGGTTCTTATCTATATGCCGTGAAGAGGATCATTGATAGATTCTAAAGATATTTCGGGAAAGACAGATCATCCGGTAATAAGAAGTACCAGATAGATAGCTGCTACCGTCGATAAAAAGCCTTTTCGGAAATTTCGCAGATCCTGATCACTCATAGTCATGTGAAACAGAATGCTGATCATCAGATAGGCCAGAAGGATGATCTGCCATAATTCAGAACACAGAGGAACTGCATAATGCCAGAGAAGACTTTCCGTCGCCGCACCGCAGAGAACCGGAGCAACGGCGGAGAGAGACAGCTGCAGAGACTGCAGAACCGGCAATCCCCTTGTGGTTATATCGACATGTCCAAGGGTATTCCCTTTCGGAAAGAATGAGATCTTTGTGACTCTGGCACCGGTTAAGAGGGCAAGAAGAGCATGACTTAATTCATGATGGATGGTTCCCGGAAACGTCAGATAATTCCTGATCCAAAAGGCGGGCTGTATTCCTAAAAGCCTGGAGAGAATGTGAACGATCAGCTTTGAAAGCATGGTAACAGTCAGACTCAGGATTGCCAGAAAGAGAAGCAGAAACAGTGTCTTCAACCCTGCTCGAATAAAGATATTCTCCTGATGTTGGATCAAATCGGTCAGCTCAAAGAGATAATCAGACATCTGATACGGTACCTTTCTGTATTTTTCGGTTAAGCGTAAGAGCCTGAATTCTGTGCCGGACTCTTACGGAAGAAAAAGAGCATGGAATTTTTGACTGTAATCATACATCATCAGGAAGGATCATTCAACAGAATCGCAATGTTCTCTACTCTGTGAGGATACATTTTATCAGCACCTTGAATTATGATCTGAATATGGGGGTGAGAACTATGAATCAATATATAACAGGTACAATTATCAGAGAACTGCGGAAAAAGAATCTGATGCACCGGCTGCAGCCCGCAGAAAAGCCGGGTGCTACAGACAAGAAGGACGAAAGACGGTTTGGACTTATAAAAGTTCATAAGATATGATATAATAAATATTATGAAAAAAATGAAAAATAAAAAATACATACTTTCTGTTCTGCTCCTGATCTGTGTATTGTTCACAAGCAGCTGCAGTATCGTTGTAAACGAGACTGTAAGAAATACATCGGAGCTTAAGTGGTGGCAAAAGACCATAGCTTATGAGATCTATGTCAGAAGCTTCAAGGATTCTGACGGAGACGGCATAGGGGATCTTAACGGGATCACATCCGAGCTTGATCATCTGAAGGAGCTTGGAGTGGGTGCTGTCTGGCTTACTCCTTGCTATGTATCACCCCAGGCGGACAACGGTTATGATATAGCCGATTATTATAATATCGATCCTGCATACGGTACCATGGAAGACATGGACAGGCTCATTCTGGAAGCCCGGAAGCGCGATATCCGTATCATAATGGATCTTGTATTCAATCATACATCTGATGAAAATGAGTGGTTTGTACAGTCCCGCAGCAGCGCTGACAACGACAGGAGCGACTGGTACATCTGGGCGGATCCCAGAGAAGACGGAAGCGCGCCTACCAACTGGCGCAGCATATTCGGAGGCTCTGCCTGGGAGTATGATGAAAACCGGGGGCAGTATTATCTCCACACCTTTCTTCCGCAGCAGCCGGATCTTAACTGGGCGAATCCAGAGGTCAGGAAAGAGGTCGGAAATGTGGCAAAGTTCTGGATCGATAAAGGCGTTGGCGGTTTCCGTATGGATGCGATCACATACATTAAAAAACCCGCTGTTTTTGAGGACGGGACACCCGATGCCGAAGATGGTATGGTCGGAATACATTCCATGACGGCAAACACGGACGGTATTCTTGATTATCTGCATGAGTTCAAGTCATCCGTGCAGGAGGGGACCGACATCTTTACAGTCGGCGAAGCAAACGGAGTATCCGCGGAGGATCTTGATAAATGGGTAGGAACAGACGGTGTCTTTGATATGGTCTTTGAGTTTGGGCTCGTAAACATAGATCTTCCGGATGAGAGCAACTGGTGCGAGACGCGCGACTGGACGCTTTTTGAATTCAGATCCTTCTTCCAAAACAGTCTCAGATCATCGGATAAAGTGGGCGGATGGTTCCCTGTATTCCTTGAGAATCATGATCAGCCTCGCTCCATCAATCACTTCATGAATGGCGAAGATGATCGTACAGCCAAGGCCGGGGCGCTTGCCACACTTTTACTTACCATGCGGGGAACCCCTTTCATTATGCAGGGGGAAGAGCTTGGCTATGTAAATGTAGACTGGGCATCCATTGATGACTACAATGATATTTCCACTAAAAATCATTATGAATTTGCACTTGGCGAAGGCTATTCAGAGGAGGAGGCCATGGAAGGTGTACATCATTTTGCCCGTGACAGCGCCCGTACGCCAATGCAATGGGATGATACAAAGAACGCAGGCTTCACGGAAGGAACGCCCTGGCTCCCTGTTTACCCTGATTATAAAGAATTCAACTGTACAGCTGAAAAAGAGGATCCCGATTCTGTTCTTAACTGCTATATAACGCTTTCCAGGCTTCGTAGCGAACACACAGAACTTATCGACGGAGCCTATAAGGACATCATGCCCAAAAATAACAGCATTTTTGCCTATACCCGAACAAACGGGAACAGGCAGGCGACTGTCCTCATCAACTTTACTTCGGAGAAAGTTACCTATGATACAGAGCTTATAAAGGATGCTGCCTGTATATTCAGTTCGTCTTCAGAGGAGCACGAAGGAATCCTTTCACCGTACGAAGCAGTAATTTATGAGAATGTTTATCAATAGAATTTAGGCGGTGCCCGGATCCGGCTCATTTATTCTATCTGTCTGACCTATCAGGGTGATCACATCATTGGAAACCGGTCTGTTTGAAAAATCCGAAGGTAAAATGCAGTGTTTCACAAGGAAATGAAACAATTTTTTATGTCTGCCAAGGAGAGATAGCAATGGCAAAAGATGAGAAGACCAATGTGATGCGTCTTTTGGATAGAGCGAAGATATCATATATCAGTCATGCATATGATCCGGATCCGGCGATGAGCGGGGAAGAGATAGCGGCAATACTGGGAGAAGATTCCGATAAAGTATTTAAGACCCTCGTGACCCGTGGGAAGAGCGGACAATATTACGTGTTTGTAGTTCCTGTAAAGTCCGAGCTCGATCTGAAGAAAGCGGCAAAGGTAACCGGTGAAAAGTCGATAGAGATGATCAGACAGAAGGAGCTCCTTCCCCTCACCGGTTATATCCATGGAGGATGCTCACCGGTCGGTATGAAAAAAGCATTTCCCACATTTATACATAGATCCTGTGAAGAATTTGATCATATCTTTGTCAGTGCAGGAAAGGTCGGGTATCAGATCGAGCTGTCTCCGGAAGCCCTGATAAAAGTCGTGAAGAGCGAGATGGCAGATATTATAGCCGACTGATATTTGTAAGAGCGGGTTTAATGATATGTTTAGAAAAATGAGGCGTTTTAAGCAACAGATAAGTAATGAAGACTGCATCCGTATCTTAAAGGAGGAACCGAGGGGGGTTCTCTCCATGATCGGAGATGAAGGATATCCCTATGGAATCCCGGTAAACCATTGGTACTGTGAGAAAGACGGAAAGATCTATTTTCACGGAGCAAGGGAAGGACATAAAATAGATGCCATTTCAAAATGCGATAAAGTCAGCCTGTGTGTGTATGACAAGGGCTATCGTAAAGAAGGAGAATGGGCGCTGAATATCAAAAGCGTGGTGGTTTTCGGAAGGATAAGGCTGATTGACGATGTCAGGAAAGCCGGAGAAATATGTGAAGCCCTGTGCCGCAAATTTACGGATGACGAAGAATATATACAGAAGGAACTGACAAATGCCCTTCCGAGGGTACAGTGCCTGGAGTTGACGATCGAGCATATGACAGGAAAGCTGGTAAACGAATCGTAAGGAGGATGATCCGTTTTTGATCCACCTTGCAGAGGCTGTGGGGAGGAAAAGAAAGTGTCTGTCAGAGAATTATGAAAATTGTGATCGCAATGGATTCATTTAAGGGCAGTTTGTCTTCTCTTGAGGCAGGGAAAGCCGTAAAAGAAGGGATCCATAAGGCAGAAAAAGATACCGATGTCATAATAGTACCTGTGGCAGACGGCGGAGAAGGAACAACAGAAGCGCTTACATACGGAATGGGCGGCAGCATGCAGAGTATTTCCGTTACAGGCCCTCTGGGGGAGCCTGTCAATGCCGGATACGGCATAGTCAATGACGAAATGGCTATCCTCGAAATGAGTGCGGCAGCCGGCCTCACCCTGATCGATGAGAAAATGAAGAATCCTCTGTATACTACAACCTATGGTGTAGGGGAGATGATAAGAGATGCCATAGGAAAAGGTATCCGTCACTTTATTGTAGGGATAGGAGGAAGTGCTACCAATGATGGCGGATCCGGAATGCTTCAGGCCCTCGGGTATGATCTGATTGATGATAACGGAAAACAGATCCCGTTCGGTGCACAGGGACTTGAAGTTCTTACTGCGATAAAGGTACAAAATGCCATGCCGGAACTGAAAGCATGTAGTTTTCGTGTGGCATGCGATGTTACGAATCCGCTGTGCGGAAAAAACGGAGCAAGCGTAGTATACGGTCCCCAGAAAGGGGCAGTCCCTGAAATAACAGAGAAAATGGACAGATGGCTTTTGAACTACGCAGATATTGCCGGAACAATAAATCACGATGCTGATCCTGATCATCCCGGGGCGGGAGCGGCCGGAGGACTTGGATTTGCGTTTCTTGCATTTCTGGGAGCTTCGCTTGAACCAGGGATAAAGATAGTTTTGGATGAGACCGGACTGGAAGAGCATATAAAGGGAGCTGATATCGTTGTTACAGGAGAGGGGAGACTCGATGGTCAGACAATAATGGGAAAAGCTCCTTTTGGTATAGCAAAGCTGGCGAAGAAATATGATAAACCGGTAATAGCCTTTTCGGGAAGTACGGCATCTGATGCATCCATATGCAATGAATACGGAATAGATGCGTTTTTTCCGGTTGTCAGGGATGCCATTACTCTCAATGAGGCCATGGATCCAAAGACAGCGGAAAAGAATCTGGCAGCTGCGGCAGAACAGGTTTTCCGCCTGATGAAAACCTGTATAAGGCTCGGGAAATGATCATTGGCGGCGAGGGGATCATTCCCTCCGGCGGCTGGATCCACCGGGCGGTGTTGCGGTACATATAAGAAGTTTGACATTTTTCTGAAGGAAGCGGATGAACGGCGCGTCGACTGCGAAGGCTAAGACAAACGCCTGACCTCT
>CACZNS010000133.1 GCA_902782575.1 uncultured Lachnospiraceae bacterium | reverse complement strand
TCCAGGTTCAAGCCCTTCTCCATCGCATGCCAGGAAACAAGATAACACGCGAAACAGATAAGGAGGTTGATCATCAGAGCGCCTCCCAGAAATCCGTTAAACAGCCTTATAAAAGAATACTCGTAATCCCAGTCCATGAATCCCAGCCCCGCAGCGGAAAACATCAGAAATACAGAAGTGACCGTCTGGATAATGATATAAGAAACCACGTACCACAGGATCGCCATCAGGATCTTGTATTTACCGGCCATCTGTCCGAGAGAGATCGATGCATAGATCCTGAGGATCTCCGCCGCGGCTCCGATCACCGCCGAAAGCAGCAGGATCAGGACAGAAAACAGATTTCCGTCTATATCATTCCAAAACTCCCGCACAGAATCCAGCAGTCCGAAGAGATCCATATCGCTTCCCACCGCAGCAATAAAAACAAAAATGGAAAGATAAGCCAGAAACGCTTCTCCCAGAGACCAGACCCATGCCGTCAGGGTCTTGGCGAAAAGGATCTCATGTTTGGTCACGGGAAGTGTCTGGGTCAGATACCCTTCTACCCCGTAAGTACTCCTGAAGAATCGAAGGGCCAGAAACAGGGTGGTTCCGATCCCGGCTGCCAGCAGTGTGAGTACATAGGTTCCGATCAGCGCCGCCTGGATCCCCTCCAGAAGATTGCCCGTAACTCCTGCCAGTACCACCGTACCGGCATCCTCCATCCTGTCGGAAAGCCCGGTCTGATCCAGATAGCTCATCCGCAGCCGGTAGAAAACAATTCCTGCGATGGTAACAACCGCGACAGCGGCATATATAATAGAAACAATTTTCCAGGTCGCCTTAAACTCATGCCTGATCAGTTTACTTAACATGCAAACACCTCCCTGAAATACTGATCCACCGACTTTCCGGTATGGAAACGGACTCCTTCCCTGGAATCATGGAGAATGATCTGTCCGTTTCGGATAAAGATCACATCATCCAGGATCGTTTCGATATCCTGGATCAGATGCGTCGAGATCAAAACAGAAGCTCCGGGATTGAAATTCCCGATGATCGTCCGGATGATATAATCTCTGGCAGCCGGGTCCACTCCGGCGATGGGTTCATCCAAAAGATACAGCTTCGCCCGCCGGCTCATCACAAGGATCAGCTGTATTTTTTCCACGGTACCTTTCGAGAGGGTTTTGATCCTTTGCTCCGGATCGATCCCCAGATCCCGGACCATCGTCTTCGCCCGCACCTCATCAAAGTCTACATAAAAATCTGAAAAGTATTGGATCAATTCATTTGTTGTAGCCGAAGAAGGTAGGTACACCTTATCCGGAAGATAGGAGATCAGTTCCCTGGAATGAACGCCGACCCTTTCTCCGTCGATCAAAAGATCCCCCATTGTAGGCTTTAATATACCGGCTGTCATTTTCATCAGGGTGGTTTTTCCCGAACCGTTCGGACCCAGCAGACCGATGATGTGACCGCTCTCGATCATCAGGTTCAGATTATCAATCGCCCGTTTTCCGCCAAAGTGTCTGACCAGCTGTCTGCACTCCATCAAATTTGCCATATCATTCGTTCCTTTTTCTTTATTTTACAGCATTTTAAATGTGTATATCGTTATCATAACCATCGGTCCGCCAAAGCATCACCTTCGCTATTTAATCTATTTCCGGCAGACTGACCGATCCGTCTTTCTTTTTCTCCGGTCAAAGATCGGTCCGTCGGGATCTGTTTCCGTCCGGTCTTCCGAAGGGCTTTTTTTCTTGTCCGGTTTTCGGATCGATACAGGTGTTTTTCATCTTGATCTCAAGCTTCCGGATCCCTTCCGATAAAAGAGAACCTTTCCTGCCGTATCAGGGATCCCGGTCGAACTCTCCCGATGATCGCCGTCTTAATCCCGATGGGAAAAGCAATAAAAATACCAACCGGTATATTCTTCCCGCCTGCCGATCCGGAAGTCTCCCAACCGCCCGGCGGACATCTCTGATATTTCATATTAGGATAGAGAATATAGTACGATAAGATTTCTGTCAACCTTTTTCCCGATACACCCGGATCAGGATGTTTTTAAGAATCCTTCGGACACCATCCATTTTTAATTTATGTAAATAAGCTTTCTATATTTTGTTGCTTATGTCATCTCAAACACAACATTTTGTTGGAAAAACTCCCGAAAATCACGAATAACATTCGATTTATTATATTCAATAATGATCAGCCGGATGCAGTCCGGATCCAAAAGCTTGATTTTTCGCGGTTTTTCGGGCTCTGACGTTCTCTTTCTTTTTTTCGGCTCACCGAATTTTTGATTTATGTAAACATTCAAACTCTACATCTTGTGGATTATGTAATCACGCACCTATATCCGGTACATCGAATCATCATTAACCGGCACATTCGCTTGTCCGATTGCTCATGCGCTGTGTATCACCGGTCGTCGGCGCTGAATATTTCGCGTGTTATCGATCAGAGAGATCAGTCCCGGGCGCATCGTACCTTTTGACTCCGATCCCCTGTTGTACTATAGTAAAGGAACAGAGGATATCGCCTGTGCGGATTCCCCGATGCGCAAAACCGTCCAAATCAATAATCCGAAGGGAGATGCTCGTTCATGACAAATTGTGATACCTGCGTTTTTTACGTATATGATGAGGAAGATGACTGTTACATCTGTGAGTGTGACCTGGATCAGGATGAGATGTATAAGTTTCTGACGGGTACCAATTATGATTGTGCTTTTTATCGATTAGACGATGAGTATGCAGTGGTGCGTCACCAAAAATGAATTCCGAGAAGTGTTGAATGCAATATCTGCATCGATGTGTTATGTCAACTTATAAAGATCTGTGAATTTGAGGCCTTGAATTATGTCAATCACGCGGTTCGATTTCTCTTTCGAACCCCTTGTTTTTCCGGTGTTTTCTTCATTCCTGTTTTAGCCTTTCGCATTATGTAAACTATGCATCATCTTTCTTTCGAAAGTGTTCGAATTATGTCCACTGCAAAATACAAGATATGGATTTTTATGTAATCTAACATCTACATATTGTGCTTTCATCCGGTCACTTCGTCCGGGGCAGCAAGAGAATATCGGCGGTTATTTATTCTTTATACCGTTACCTCTCCTGCCAGCACCTTCTTATAATCCTCATAATTCTTTTCCAGAAGTGCAGGCGTATCCAGCTGATACGGACAATGCATGGTACACTTCCTGCAATACAGGCAGTTTTCAACCTTTTTCATTTCCTCCTGCCAATGCTCCGAAAGCCATCCGGCCGAAGGCGCCCGCCTGATCATCAAAGACATTCTTGCGCAGTCGCTGATGGAGATCCCCACCGGACAGGGCATACAGTAGCCGCAGCCCCGGCAGAACTCACCGGAGAGCTCCTCCTGCTCCTTTTTAATGAATGCCTTCATCTCTTCCGTCATCGACGGAGTATGCTCCATATAAGAAAGCCACTCCTCCAGCTCGCTTTCATGCTGCACTCCCCAGATCGGCAGCACATTATCAAACCGGGCCATGAAGGCCATGGCAGCCTCCGAACGGTTGATCAAACCGCCGGCCAGCCCCTTCATCGCGATAAATCCGACCTCGTTCTTCCTGCAGAGCTCCACCAGCTCCATCTCCTGCCTGCCGGAGAGATAAGAAAACGGAAACTGCAGCGTTTCATAGAGCCCGCTCTCCGCACATTCCCTCGCGACCCCGATCTTATGCGCCGTAACGCCGATATGCAGGATCTTTCCCTGGGCCTTTGCCTTCATCATGCACTCATACAGCCCCGTACCGTCTCCCGGCCTATAGCACTGCGGCACGTTATGAAGCTGGTAAATATCCACATGATCCGTCTTCAGCAGGGAAAGGGATGTTTCCAGATCCTTCCAGAAGCCCTCCGGTGTCCTGGCCAGTGTTTTGGTGGCTATATAGAGCCCGTCCCGCATTCCGTTTTCCCCGAAGGCCTTTCCGATCTTCTCCTCACTGTCGCTGTAGGCTCTCGCAGTATCAAAATACGTCATTCCGCCTTCCCGGGCCCGCCTTAAGATCCTTACCGCCGTCTCCGTATCCCTTCTCTGTACCGGCAGTGCGCCGAAGCCGTTTTGCGGTACACAGATCCCGGTCTTTCCCAATATCACCTGCTTCACAGCATCATACCTCCCGTTATCATATGGATCAGCAGCCCTTGCCGGCCCTCCGGACGGGCAGCCGGCCGCCCTCCCCGGTAAAAAGAATGATCCCCGGCCATCTTATAAATGAATATACGAATAATCCCCGACAGACACCTTCGAACCGAAGCTCTGTATATGCTCAATGCCCTTTTTGCTGACAGACTCCATGCCGTAGAGCTTCCTGTCCTCCCCCACCGGGCAGACTGCCGTACAAACCCCGCAGGGATACCGGTATTCTCTCTTCAGCTTCTCGTGATAGGCAGCGCAGCGGTGCTTATCCATATCGGCGATGACCGTATCCTCCCGTTTCGTAAAGCACCTCTGGGGGCAGCCGCTGACGCAGCGTCCGCACCGGATGCAGATCTCCTTCCCGCGCATCCGGTCGGGCTTCAGCACAGCGTCTGTGATCACCGAGACCAGCCTGACCCTCGGCCCGTATTCCGGCGTAATAAGGGTATGATTCATTCCGATGGTCCCAAGCCCCGCATAATATCCGGCAATAACATGAGAAAACGCAGCCTCCGGCTTTTTGACCAGTACGGATATATCCCCGTAGCAGTCCCTCGGAAAAAAGAATGCCCGGAAACCGTATTGATTCAAAAGATTTGCAATCCTGTATGCGGATTCATCCAGCATCCTGTTCGATGTATTGTATAACTCCGAGTAGACAACGGAAGGGGTCGTCTCCAGCATGGGCAGGTAGATCTGCACTCCCAGCACCATCACACTCCGGGACCATTCCCAGATGTTCTGCGGATAAAACTCCTCCCCCGTCATCTTATATTCCGCCCAGCGCTCCACATTTGCAAAGCCCGTCAGATTGATCCCCAGACGCCCGGCTTCGCTTTTCAGCTTTTTCTTCAGCAGGGTCATATCCTCCCGCCGTACCGATGCAGCAGCCATGATCCCTATATCCTTTCCAGCGCAGAGCCAATCTCGGAAATGATATCCTCTGCATCCTCCAGCCCGATCGAAAGCCTGAGCTGACCAAAGGTAATGCCTGCCGCTTCCAGCTCCTCCGGAGAATAGAAGCGATGAGAGGTTTTTGCCGAATAAGAGACCGTGGTCGCATACCCCGCAAGGCTCGGAACAAATTTGATCGAAGGCATGGAGGCGATCACCGTCGAAGCCTCCTTTTCTCCTCCCTTCAGATCTACACTCATCATACCGCCAAAAAGTCCTTTCGTAAACTGTGCTTTTGCGCGTTCATGATCCGGCGATGAAGCAAGCCCCGGATAATAGACCTTTTCGATCTTCGGGTGAGCCTCCAGATACTCCGCAACCTTCAGTGCATTTTCGGAATGCTTTCTGACCCTGAGCTCAAGCGTCCTGAGGCTCCTTGCCAACAGCCACGCCTCCGCCGGAGAGAGGATCGAACCGTAGAGAACGATCTTCTTTCTGATCAGGGCAATCAGCTCCTTTCCTCCCACAGCCGCTCCGGCCACAAGGTCACTGTGTCCGCCCAGGTATTTGGTCGCGGAGTACAGCACCAGATCGGCTCCGAGCACCAGAGGCTTTACGATCACGGATGTGGCAAAGGTATTGTCGATAAAGAAATAACATCCGTGTTTTTTCGCAATCCCGGAGATCTTCCCGATCTCCGGCACCTCCAGCAGAGGATTGCAGATCGTCTCGGTATACAGGAGCTTTGTATTCGGACGGATCGCTCCTTCCACATCACCGTTTATGAAATCCACAAAGGTCACTTCCACTCCGAAGCGCTTCAGCTCATTTGTCAGAAAATCATGAACCCCTCCGTAGAGTACGGGAGAAGAAACGATATGATCGCCTTCCGATACCACGCTCAGGATGCTTAATACAATGGCTGACATTCCGGAAGAAAATACGAGTCCGTCCTCTCCTTCTTCTGCCGCAGCAAGGATCCCTCCCACCGCGTCCGTATTCGGATGGCGGATCCTCGTATAGATATATCCCTCCGCCTCTCCGTCATAGATCTGATCTACACTTGGTACATCATCAAAGGCAAATACACTTGTCAGATAGATCGGGAGGGATTCCGGCGCGGAATGATATCCCTGAAATTTTTTATAATCCTGCCAGTCTCCCGTGTGTATCAGTCTTGTGGACAGTTTCTTTTCCTCTGAAGCCATTTTTCCTTCCTCCTCTTCCTATATTACTATTATCTGTAAGCTCTGATTCAGTTTCCCCGGTGTAATTAAGGATCTGTCACGAACTGATCTGCACATCCTGCCCAGTTAATTTTGTGACAGTTCCTACGATTATCTGTATAGATGATCGATGGTCAGTGAAACCCGCTGCTCCCGGATGTCTCCGGTCCCTCTGCCGGATCTTTTGTTATATCTACAATATCTCATGGTTTGATATAGACAGGGGGTGTTGTTATATGCATGGTGGTTCAGTTCGACAGGGACCGATTACCTGCTGTACCTTCTGCGGATTAAAGCAGTGAGGTGCATGTAGTCCGTCTGTTATATTCTCAGTGTATCTGCTTCGAGGTATACCGTCTTCGCTGCTGTACTTACAATAGATCATGTTCAAAATGAACCGCCATTCGCTGTTATACTTAAGATAAGCTTATTCAACAATACACTGCCCTTTTCTGTTATACTTATGGTGGATTTGATCAGCAATGCCTTGCAGTTCCTGTTTTACCCATGATAGATTTGATCCGTAATACTCCGTCGTTTCTGTTATACTCATGGTAGATTTGATCCGTAATGCTCTGTCGTTCTGTTATATTCACGATAGACCTTATCCGTAATACCCCGTCGTTTCTGTTATACTTATGGTAGATTTGATCCGTAATGCTCTGTCGTTCTGTTATACTCATGATAGATTTGATCCTAATACCCCGTCGTTTTTGTTATACTCATGGCAGATTTGATTCGTAACGCACCGCCGTTCTGTTATATTCACGATAGACCTTATCCGTAATACGCCGTCGTTTCTGTTATACTTAAGATGGATCTATCCAATAATAATCCACCGCCTCTTGTTATATTTAAGGCAGATCTTACACTACGAGAAATGCCTTTCCTTGTTATATTTAAGATAGATTCCGTTTCGGGTCAGGGGCCGTCATCTGTTATATCTATCGTAGATCTGTTGTGATTAAGACCAGTCTTCCGTTGCTCTTACAATGGACTCCACCTCCAAAGCATAAGCAGCTATCTGTTATACTTACAATAGATTTATCGCGGATGTAAAAGCTTTTTACTGTTATACTTACGATGGTTCGCGTTATCGGAACAGCAGCTTTCCTTTGTTATATTTATAGTAGATTATCAACAGGAACAACTGTGTGATTACCCGCTGCGCTTCCTGCAGTCTTCAATCAGCCGTTCATAACCGGTTTCTGTTATACTCATGATGGATTATATTATCCGGACAGGGAACTGATCTGTTATATTTAAGATAGAATTTCACAAGCAGGACCGGTTATCCCTCATATCTGTCGCATGCCACGGCCCGCAAAAGGATCCTTCCTCCTCCTCCGGAAGCAAATATCCGAAGGCCTCTCATCCGTTTCAGAGCCTGAGCCTTGAAAAGTCCGTCAGCTCCTCCAAGCGTAAGACAAGCCTCCCGAGCCCTTCCTCATCCCGCTCCGTAAATCTTCCTTTTTCCGGACTGTCGATGTCCAGGACGCCTGCCACCCTTCCCCCTGCATGCAGCGGAAGCACGATCTCCGAGGCGGATGCCGCGTCACAGGCGATATGCCCGGGAAAGGCATGCACATCCTCCACTCTGAGCACTCTGTTCTCCTTTACCGCGGTTCCGCAGACACCTTTACCGATCTCTATCCGGATACAGGCGGTCTTTCCCTGAAAGGGCCCCAGAAGCAGGGAGCCCCGGTCCATCAGATAGAACCCCGCCCAGTTAATATTGTTTAGCGATTCGTATAGCAGTGCGGATATATTGGAGAAAAGCGGCACAAAATCCCTTTCCGTTTCCGCCAGCGCCTCCGCCTGCTTTATGATCAATCCGTAATCTGTCATACCAGCCTCTTATACAAATGATTTCCCGCCATCTGGATCAGCTGTACAAAAATGATCAGGATGATGGAGCAGACGATCAGATAATCCGTTTTGTACTGCTGATAGCCGTAGCGGATCGCGATATCTCCGATCCCCCCTCCGCCGACGGTGCCTGCCATGGCGGAATACCCAACAAGTGATATTATTAACAGAACAATCCCGTTCAGCATCCTCGGGATCGATTCCTTCACATATACCCTGAGCAGGATCTGCAGATTCGATGCGCCGAAGGATCTTGCCGCTTCGATCACACCGGGATCCGTTTCCCTCAGGCTTGTTTCAAAGACTCTGGCGATAAACGGGATCGCTGAGATCGTAAGCGGAACGATCGAGGCCGTGGTACCGATCGCCTTTCCGACCACAAGCCTTGTAAACGGGATCAGAAGCACCAGAAGGATGATAAACGGAAAACTCCTGAAGATATTGACGATCAGGCTCAGGGTCTCATATACCGCAGGGACGGGATGCAGCCCGTCCGGAGCTGTCAGTGTCAGGATGACCGCAGGGATGAAGCCCAGGATCACCGAAAAGACCGTTGCCCAGAACACCATATATACCGTCTGCCAAAGCGCCGTCAGAATGATCGATGTCATGCCGGTTGTCGATATGATCCCCATCTTTATACCTCCCCTTTTCCGCTGCTGATCACTTCCCAGGCAACGCCTTTATGATCCAGAAACTCTGTTACCCTGTCCTTATCCTCTTCCTTCACCGTGATCACCAGGCTTCCGTACACGTTTTTCCTGAAATCCTCAAGCTTCGCCCAGCTGATGCTGAAGTCCGTCTGAAGGGCGCGCGCCATTTGCGTAACAACCGGTTCCTCAGACCCCTCTCCGGTAAAGAAGAGCTGGATATTGATGCCTTCCTCCGGCAGCAGCTCGCTGTCCTCATGCAGGAATTTTCTGATCTCCTTCCGCTCCGGCTTCACAAAGAGCTCCTCCGGCCTGCCCTCGGCCAGTACCACTCCGTTATTTAAGAAGGCAACTCTCCTGCAGATCTGCTTTACAACCTCCATCTGATGCGTTACCACGATGATCGTGATCCCAAGCTCCTGGTTGATCCTCTGCAGAAGGCTTAAAATCCCCTTGGTGATCTCCGGATCCAGGGCGCTGGTGGCCTCATCGCAGAGCAGGAACTTCGGCTCCAGCACCAATGCCCTTGCGATCGCCACTCTCTGCTTTTGCCCGCCGGAAAGCTCCCCCGGCCTTGCATAGACCTTCTCCTCCAGCCCCACCAGGCGGATCAGCTTCATGATCCTCTCCTTTGCCTCCGGCGTTTTGGTCTTCATCCCCCAGAACTTCATCGGAAGGGCAATGTTGTCGTATACATTGAGCCTTTCCAGCAGATTAAACCCCTGGAAGATCATGCCCATTTCCTTTTGCAGGTTTCTTAAGGCTTTCTTGTCTTTCACGGATACCACGGTATCATCCACCCTGATCTCCCCCGAATCATAGGGCTCCAGTCCGTTTATGCAGCGGAGCAGCGTGGATTTCCCCGCGCCGCTCTGACCTATGATGCCGTAGATCTCATGATCCTCGATTTTCAGGGAAATACCTTTCAGGACCTCAAGATCCTGAAAGGTTTTCCTCACATTGACGATCTCTATCATGGTTACTGCGGATCGATAAAGGACGGGATGACCGAGCCTTTATAATGCTCTTCGATGTACTGCTTCACAGCGTCGGACTGGATCGCCGCCACAAGCGCCTTCGTTTTTTCGGATTCCTCTTCTCCCTGCCTTACCACGAGGAAATTTGTTCTGCGGACAGATGTCTCGTCATCGAATTCCTCGATTTCAAGGGCCGGATAGTTTGCCGGAAGCTCCGCTCCCAGTGCGTAATTGCCGTTGATCGTGGCCGCATCCAGATCCGGCAGGACCAGCGGAAGGCTTGCCGCCTCAAAGGTGCTGATCTTGTAGCCGTGGGGATTGGCGTCCTTGTCATCGGTAAGGGACTCGGCCGTTGTGGTATCATCGCTTCCGTATTTTCCGAGAGACTTCAGCAGGCCCTTCTGGACCAGCAGGTTCAGTCCTCTTTCTGTATTCTCCGGATCGTTGGGGATGCCGATCTCCGCCCCATCCGGGATCTCCTCCAGAGACTTGTACTTCTGGGAATAAATGCCCATCGGCTCGATATGCACACCCGCAACCGCCGCCAGATGCAGTCCTCTGTCCTTATTCTCTCCGTCCATATAGCCCAGTGTCTGGAAGTAGTTCGCATCCAGTTCCCCTTCTTCCAGGGTCGTATT
>CACZNS010000132.1 GCA_902782575.1 uncultured Lachnospiraceae bacterium | reverse complement strand
TGGAATTATTCGCAAGCAGGCTTGCAAGTCCATGTGCCACGCAAAAGAAGGATAGAAACATTTCCTTTGCCTGCTCAATATCTGCTTTCAGACCGTCAGCCATGACCGCAAGGATTCCGGACAGCTCAGGGTCGTCCATCAGTGATCCGATATCTTTCCCCCCAAACTTGTCTGTCTGGAACAGGAAGCGGAACAGATTCTTTTCCTCCTGACCGAACCTCACATAGTTAAGCCCCAGGGCCAGCATCGGATTTTCATCCGTGTCCTTAGACATAATATACTCTGTATGATATCCGTCTGCTATCTCGTATGCGGCTTCCCGGATCTCGTCAACCGTCTTGAAACTGTAAAGCACCGATTGAGTTGAGCATCCCAGATATTCCGAAATCGTTCCGGCATTCAGATTCTCATGCCCGCTTGCCCTTACCACCTCAAATGAGGCATCCGCAACCTTCTTTTTTGTAATTTTCACTTTAGGCGGCATAGTATTCCTCCATTTCACAGGGACGGTTCTTTTGTCGCTGCTGCCGGGCAGCCACCCGGATCAGCGGCTTCGAAGCTGTCCGATCGTTTTTTTATTATTATATGATGTCAGGGGCAAAAGGTCATAATGCGTTCAAACCTGTTTGAAAAGCCTTATGACTTTATGACCCGCAAAACATGGAAAAGTGTACGGTGGACGGTTTTCGGATACGCTTTGACTTACCGGGCGCGTCAGTATCCCGGTACAAGCAGCGCTATTGCGCGGATCGGGAGCAAAATATCTTTTGACACCAACATTATTATATGTAACATTTTGTGCCGTCGCAAGACCCCTTCGGGATGCAGCGCGCCGCTGATCATAAAAATACACCTGTAAGATCCTGTTTTACGGTATATTTTGACCTGTCTGCCGGCTTTAATTCGTTTCCTGTCGCTTTGACGGAGCCTGGCTGATTTTTACTTTCCCGCACATTATGGTACAATGATTGCAGTTGCACACAGCTTCTGCAGACCCCCTCAAGTTCCCGGACATAACCAGAAAGGCAGATAATATCATGTATAGCATAGGTCATATCTTTTTTATTCTGATCAGTCTCTGCCTGACTCTGGCCGGTTCCCTGCTGCACCGCAAATGGAATCCGCCCCTCGAAAGGATGCTGAAAATCTGCCTTATAACGGGGTCTGTCTTCGAAATCATAAAGGCATTTAGTGTAATGAAAATGATTCCGGTCGTGGAGCCGGTCGTGGAAAAGGGCAGCCTGATCTATCGGGAGACGGGCACATATGCCCCCTACATAGAGGCCGAGGATCTGCCCTTTGAGCTATGCTCTCTGCAGCTTGTCTTTATCTTTGCAGCGCTGATCACAACAAACCCGGTTTGGCGCAGGCGGCTGTATGCCGTCATCTACGGTATGGCGCTGATCGGTGGTTTGCTTGCGATTTTTCTGTCCTATATCGCACCTCTGTATGATTCCACGCGATCCTTTCTGCTTTCCCCCCGGGCATGGGAATTCTATCTGTACCATTCCATGCTCCTGGTGCTGGCCGTTGCCATTGCACGCGATCCCCGCTGCGGGCTTTGCTTTGGTGACTGGCGCTGGCTATGGATCACATGCGCTTTCCTTGCCTTTTTATCCCACTACGTCAATTCCATCATGAGTGTTCCGGTATACCGCGGAGAGGAACTGGCGGGACTGACCTACAGCGTAAATTTCCTTTCTTCCTCCCGGAATCCCCTGGGAATCCTGATGTCCGAAAAGTGGCATGTGATGTTATATCTGTTCCTTCGGGGTATTTTGGCAACCATATCGATGTGGATCATATATCTGCCTTTTCTGCGCAAAAGAAAGAGCCGTTCATGAAAAAATTAAATCCGTTTTCCTCTGAAAAAAAGCGCTATATCATAAACATATATAAGAAAAACAGTATCATTACGCTGCTGGCATTATGCGTTGCCATCTTTTTTCCGTATACGGTGTGGTTGCCGGTATGATCCTGTTTACCAGAGATGGTGTCGATCCGAAGGATCTGCTGCATTATTTCACTATCAATGTGAATATCCTAACGGCACTTGGCGCCAGCATGCTTATCCCTTATGCCATTGAAGGAGTGAGGAAGAAGCATTTTTCCTGTCCAAAATGGATGGCTCTGTTTTTCTACAGCGGTACGGTCTGCATGACAATAGTGATGTTTTTTGCCGTTGCGCTGATCAGCTGGTTTGACAGGACGATGGCCTTTGGCGGGTACAACCGCTTCCTGCATATCGTATGCCCGCTGATGATCCTGATAACGTTTTTCCTGTCGGAATCACGGTACGAGTTTACGCTGCGGGATGCGGTACTCAGCATTATTCCACTGCTGATCTACGAAGTGATCTATCTGTACGAGGTGGTTTTCCTCGGACCGGAAAAGGGCGGCTGGGAAGATCTGTATTTTATGACGGCATTTATTCCGTTTTATATTTCAGCCGTGCTGGTTATGCTTCTGGCTCTCGGCATCGCCCTTTTGCTGCGCTATCTTCATAACCGGTTCAATCGTTCACGCATGAACCGGTTAGTGCATAATCTTTGGGAACCGGAGGTCGACCCCACAGAGATCAAGCTTGAGCTCTTCGGACTGGGCAGATACATGGGAAAATACGAAAGCATCAACCACGCGTCCCTGCCTCTCGACATAATCGACCTCATCGCCAGAAGATACAATATCCGCCATGATGAATTGATCCGGGCATATGTAAAGGGAATGCTGGACAGCCTGAATGAACGGCAGCAATAAAATAAAAAATAGAAACCGCTTCTTCAACCCTTGGCTCGGGCTCTGCCACGGGCAGAGGCGTTTGCCGCGCAAAAAGCCTTATTCCCGGGTCTCGGTAAATACCGCACTGAATTTCCCCGGTTCACTGCTTCCCCAGGCAGAGAAATCAAATTTCGGATCAGAGATACATTCCGCGGTTATGACATATTTCAATACTTCCGCAGTTGATCCTTCATCCGGTTCGATCGTAACTCTGACCGTGGTTCCGTCATCATTCATGGTCCCTGTGCACTCCATCGGCTCCCTGCTCTTTCCGTCCCACGGAACCGTTAAGCTCAGCAAAGCGGGACTGTCCTTGTCTGTAAAGAAATTCAAATAGCTTCCCATGTAATAAGAGGGCCGGAAATTAACAAATGCTTCCCCGTTATCATATCTGCAGCCCCGATACCAGACGGAACCGTCTTTCTGTCCGGTAAAAGCCTGCTCGCCTCCGATATTGTAGATCACGTAATAACAATCCGGAAGCTCCGCAAAGATCGAATCGCTCAGGCTCATCCACGAACGGCATTCCTGCGGCACATCAGATAAAGGTGTCCCCGGCATATAGATCAGAAATTCATCAGCATCATCAAACCCGTACGGTTCCGAATAGATATATAATGTCCCGTCAACTATTTTTTCGGTACCTGTTTTTTCTTCATTTTCATTATGCAATTCAAGAAGCTTCATGGAATAGATATATGGGCTGTCTGTGGGCTCCGGATCTGAAAACTTCCCAGAAAAATCACAGATATACAGGCTTCCGTTGGGATATCCTTCCCCGGTATCCCCCATATTGGAATCGTGAAACTCTCCGGTAAATGTACCGTCATCGGAAATCTCTATATCTGTACTCCAGCCGCCTGCGCCGCTGGAAAAAACAAACTCACGCGGTATCTCAGAGAATATATCAGAGTTCTTTGCCCCGGGTATGATCCAGCAGTAGGAATCCGGAGTTATATTCTCCCCCTCCTTGCAGGCAATTTCCAGAATGGCATTCGGATTTTTATCGTCTCCGGAAATCAGCTCAATATGCAGATAGTCCTCTGCCGACACATAGTAAGCAGTCCCGGCACTCTCCCTGTATTCTGATGTGACGGTATAGTTTTTTTCCAGCTCTTTGATCAGTTCATCGGCTGTCATTCCTTCTGCCTTACCTGTAAAAAAAGCCGCAATGCCGCCTTCCAGCCTGAGAAACTTTGAAGAATCCTTTATGGAAACATCTTCGAAATCTTCACTCCATTCTCCCTCATACACCGCATAAGCATCCAGATCCGGACACTTTGCAATATATCTGCCTCCATGCAGGAACTCCGCTTCCGTACCGCCTTTCTTCAGATAGTCACCGTATGTACTCTCAAAGTATGCCGCCGCATCCGGCCTCAGCGTCCCAAGGCCTGCTTCCGTATCCTGCTTCGCAGGAGCCGCGGCATTATCATCAGGCTCCTCTTTCTCTGGCCCGGAAACGGCCGGAGCATCGCTCTCCGCCGTCTGCTCTCCGTCCGGCTCTGCCGGTACGGCAGCCTGCTGACCGGAGCAGCCTGCCAGAGTCAATACGCCTGCAGCTATTATTCCGATCAGAAAATTCTTTCTTCCTGCCTTCATAAACTTCCCTCCCTAAAATCATGCACTCAGTGATATCCCTCTTCAGTTTTCCCGATTTCTTTCCGTATGCACCGCTGCCGCGGCATGGCTCTGGCCCGCCGGTTCATAGACATGGAATTCATAGATGGAATTTAAGGTTTCGATCAGGATCACACCGTTTGCTTTGATGTGAATGTTCCTGATAGAGGACGGACAAAAAACCTTATCGCGGACAGGCTCTCCGTTGGAATCCATGACATACGGAAGCTCGATGCTCATACCTGTCGGCACCCGGGTCAGCTCATCCGGATCGATCTCCAGAACCCGTCCGATCCTTGCCCTGGAATCGGGATCCTCTTTTTCACGTCCTATGTTGTCTACTCCCCTTGAATACCTGATGGATGTGATCTGATATAGCATTCTTTTTCTCCCCCGTTTCAGATACTCTTATTCTCGCATTTCCTTTCCGGTTCGTCAAATACTGCTTTCGTCTGCTGCTTTGCATCCAACTCGCAGATATCGTCCAGGCTGATCTCCTCTTCATCAAGCCGGAGTATCCGGCTCTCCCGGTCGATCTGCTTCAGATGACCGGATAAGGTATGATATCCGCCGTCCCGGTAGCAGATAACGGATATATGACTTCCGGGTGTCAGCTCTCTTGCTTTCCGATCCAGCTCCGAAAGCTTGTCCTCCGACAGCAGGCGCCTCGGTACGATGATCCTCTCCTTTGCGCGAAGGGCTTCCGTAAATCCCTTCAGGGCATCAAAGGGTGCGAAGATCTTTGCTCTCTGGGATACGGGCATGGGATATCTTATTTTATGAGCCATTGCTGTGTCCTCCGGTCTGACGGTTTCGGATGATCCGGGCTATGTAACCGAATCCTGCCCTGTGGGATCGGAGAAAAAGACCAGCAGGATGTGCAGATCAAAAGCCCTGCATCGCTTTAGAACAAACGTTCGATTTTCGTTTGGATGATTATATTACGGATCTGCATTCCTGTCAAGGGAAACTCCGGAACCGCCTGTGACACAGACCGGCCGCTATATGTGCCGTTTCGATTTCAGATTGGTTTTCACGCCGGTTTGCGATAAAATGGATCTGATATGGATAAAGAACATCGAACGAAAAACCCCGTAAAGGCTGTTCCGGCCATACCGGATCCCGAATTGTCCGTAAGCTCGCAAAAGCTTCAAAAAATCGAGACCGCATCGGAAATACATCCGGATGCGATTGCCGCAGCATTAAGGAAGTGGCTGACCGAGGACAGATGACCTCATTCCCTTTTCCCTCGATATCCTCTATAATGAGAATATGATGTTGGGGGCAAAAGGTATTTTGCCCCGGCATCATAGATTTTGATCGGAGGGATTCCATGGGGAAAAAATCGATAAAGGAAAATAAGAATATCTATCAGCTCAGCCGGGAGGAAGCAGATCTGACAAGGGCGGAAGCCAGTGAAGCACTGGAATTTGTATCGGAGAGCAGGATCGAAAAGATCGAGAGCGAGAAATCTGACCCGCATCCGGAGGAAATCCTTGCAATGGAGCGGGCCTACAAAAAGCCCGGGCTCTGCAATTACTACTGTTCGCAGAAATGCCCGATCGGTCAGGAGTATGTCCCTGCAGTGGAAATGAGAGATCTGTCCCAGATCATTCTGGAGATGCTGGCTTCGCTGAATTCCCTGAATAAGGAAAAAGACAGGCTGGTCGAGATCACATCGGACGGAGTGATCTCCGAAGAAGAACTGCTGGACTTCGCCATGATCCAAAGCAGACTGGAGAAGATCGCTCTTACGATCGATTCCCTGCAGCTCTGGGTCAACCATACCATCTCTTCGGGAAAGATCGATCCCGATAAGCTGAAAGAGGCTCAGGAAAAAATAAAGCACCTGTAAGAAAACATCGCCTTTACCCCCATATCTTGCGCTTGACTTTTTCGAACATATATTCTATTATGTTTTCAGAACATTTGTTCGTTGTACTGTTGTGATCCCGACCCATTCCTTAAGGAGGCTTCCATGAACGATTATAAGATCATAGCCGTGGATTTTGACGGAACCTTATGCTACAGCGACTGGCCCTCTCTCGGTGAACCCAATGTAAAGCTGATCACCTACCTCAAAAAATGGAAGGAAATGGGCAATAAGCTGATCCTCTGGACCTGCCGCACAGGAGATGCTCTGGACAGTGCTGTCTCGTGGTGTCATGAGCATGAGCTTGAATTTGATGCCATCAATGACAACCTGCCTGAGATCGTGGAAACATACGGCAGCAACTCCCGTAAGATAACCTGTGACTATTACATCGATGACAGGGCTATGCTTCCGGAGGCCGTCGGATTTTAGAGCCCGGCTTTTTTGCTGCCTGCTTTGTCGCTGCCGGCTTTGTCGCTGCCGGCTTTGTTGCTGCCGGCTTTGTTGCTGTCGGCTTTGTTGCGGATGAAGATCACTTGCCGTCCGGGAAGCTGGTAAAGGATCCGCTTTCGACCTTCGGATAACCGTATTTCTCCCCGGCATCAGCAAAGGCCCTGATCATGAAGCTCATATTCCTTGCCAGGTTTCTCATGGTCTGCAGACCCTCCAGATCCTTTCGGACATCCTCCGCAGTAAACCCGTGCACCTGGTTCCAGTAGGTCGAAGAAGCCACCGGCATGCCGCTGATCGTGAAGTATTTGTTCAATACATCAAAGCTTGCCGTATTGCCCCCTCTTCTGCAGCTTACCACTGCAGCACCCACCTTCATATGCTTGGAATAGCTTGTGCTGTAAAACAGCCTGTCCATGAAGGAGAGAATGGTTCCGTTCGGAGATCCGTAATATACGGGACTTCCCACAACCAAACCATCCGCCTTTTCAAACTTCGGTGCCACCTCATTTACAAGATCATTGAACACGCACTTTCCGGCCTCACTGCATTTGTTGCAGGAGATGCACCCGCGGATATCCTGTGTTCCCACCTGGATAAGCTCGGTTTCGACTCCTTCTTCCTCAAACACCCTGATCATCTCGTCAAGTGCAGTCGCCGTACAGCCATGCTGATGGGCGCTTCCGTTCAGCAGCAGTACCTTACTCATCATTCATCCTCCTTTATCTTAATTGCTTTTCCTTCAACCTCTGAATACAAACCGCAGAAGACCCGCCCCTGTGTCGCTGCCGTCCCTGCGCTGTTGCCGTCCTCCTGTGTCGTCGCCGTCCCCCCGTGTCGCTGCCTCCTCCTGTGTCGTCGCCGCTCCGCGCTGTTGCCGTCCCTGCGCTGCCTCCGTTCATTCACCGCTGTTATGCCCGCCGATCTGATGATTCCTTATGATCGTGGTCGCTCCCTCCAGATAATTCATCCCCCGCAGGACGGCATCCCTGCCGAACCGTTTTTTGATCATCAACGCCGCCTTCTGCGCTTTCCTGTCCTTTTCGATGCGCTCCGCATCCATGAAAAAGGACATCTGAACGTAATTCTCCGGTGTGACATTGTTGCAGGTGACCGAAAGCCTCCTGATGGGATGGGAGCGGCTCGTGATCCGGGTAAACAGCCTTTCTGCAGCCGGGATGATGATGACCGAT
>CACZNS010000131.1 GCA_902782575.1 uncultured Lachnospiraceae bacterium | reverse complement strand
GTTTCTGGCATAGACATAGGCTTCCTTTATGCTGCATTTGCCGGCGCGGATGGATTTCACCTCCGTTCCGAACAGCTCGATCCCCACCTCCAGGGATTCCTCGCTAAAGTAATCAAAATATGCTTTTTTATTGTTCGCAATGAGCTTCTTCGGCTCTCCGGCTTTTGATGGCATAGTTTTCCAAAAGATGTTATAATCAGATGGACCTGCGGCAAAGCAAAAGCGCCGCCGGCCAAACCTTGTGCAGTCTTTAGAGATTATATATAAAAAGGGTAGTATTTGCAATGAAAATCAGGATCAAATATTTTACGGACAGGATCGAGAAGCTGAAATACATTGACGGGAAGTCGGACTGGATCGACTTAAGGGCCGCGGAGGATGTGAGCCTGAAGCAGGGAGAGTTCCGGCTCATCCCCCTCGGAGTGGCGGTGGAGTTGCCGAAGGGATATGAAGCGCATGTGGTGCCGCGGAGCAGCACCTTTAAGAACTTCGGCGTGATCCAGACCAACAGCTGCGGGGTGATCGATGAGACCTACTGCGGGGACAACGATCAGTGGTTCATGCCGGTGCTTGCCATGAGGGATACGGAGATCCATACAAATGACAGGATCTGCCAGTTCAGGATCTTTGAGCATCAGCCGGCGCTTGAGTTTGAAGAAACGGACAGACTTGAGGGAAAGGATCGGGGCGGATTTGGCAGCACAGGAAAGCAATAACGGGAAAACCGTAAAAAACGGACAGCCGGGATTGGAAACGGAAAAGCTGCATCAGGCGGACAGAAAAGCGGCGGCCCAGCACGACAGTGTGCTCACCGTAAACGGGATCCGCTACGTTTCGGCCGCCGATGCCACGACTGCGCGGGAAGAGCTGAAGAAGATCGCATATATCGAAGGACATATGAACTACAACAATCCGGAGGAGGTGCTTGCGATCTACGACAAGATGATCACAAACAAGCTCTTTGTCACTCCCTCGGGCTTTGCGTTCTTAAACCGCGTGCAGGATTATCTCAGGGAGATCCCGTCCATCGACCATGAGCGGATCCGGCCGATCGAGACGGATTCCCTTTTTACCCAGCGCGCAAGAAATGAGGTAAGGGCCGCGAGCAGGGTGATCCAGGAGCCGGGGCTGAAGGAGGAATATAAAAAGGCCCAGGGCAGCCTGCGGATCTCGGTCATCCTGAATATCATGCTCGTGATCCTGGTGGCGGCAATGTTCGGGATCGCTTTGGGAAGCGATAATCCGAATATCATAAATTACCGGAATGCCATTGAAAATCAGTACTCTGCCTGGGAGCAGAACCTCACGGAGCGGGAGAATGCCGTCCGTGAGAAGGAGAAGGAACTCGGAATGGAGACGGAGGCGGAAAATGGACAGGATTAAGATACTCGTTGTGGATGACGAGAGCAGGATGAGGAAGCTGGTGAAGGACTTCCTGGTGAAGAAGGATTACGACGTGATCGAGGCCGGAGACGGGCAGGAGGCCGTGGATATCTTCTTTGAGCAGAAGGAGATCGCCCTGGTGATCCTCGATGTGATGATGCCGAAGATGGACGGCTGGGAGGTGCTGAAGGAGATCAGAGCATACTCAAAGGTCCCGGTCATCATGCTGACGGCCAGGGGGGAGGAAAAGGATGAGCTGCAGGGCTTTGAGCTCGGTGCGGATGAATACATCTCCAAGCCCTTTTCTCCGAAGATCCTGGTGGCCCGGGTGGATGCTCTCTTAAGGCGATCCAATGCCCTTGCCGGGGAGAAGCGGCTCGAGACGGGCGGGATCGTTCTGGATCAGGCGGCTCACTCCGTGACCATCGACGGCAAGCCGGTGGATCTGTCCTTTAAGGAATTCGAGCTTCTGACCTACTTCATGGAAAACGCCGGCATAGCCCTCTCCAGGGAAAAGATCCTGAACAATGTCTGGAACTATGATTACTTCGGCGACGCCCGCACCATCGATACCCATGTCAAAAAGCTCCGCTCCAAGATGGGCGATAAGGGCGATCTGATCAAGACGATCTGGGGGATGGGGTATAAATTTGAAGCGCAATAATATCCATAAAGACAGATAAATGTATTGTTTACGCCGTTGAAACGATGAATATGATATGATATACTACCATAAAAACTACCAATTATATTTTTGGTAGTTTTGGGAGGAATATTTCAATGGCGAAAAAGAACGAAGTCAAAGATACCGGTTTTCCGGGTATAAAACAGCGTCTTAGTGATAACAAATATATCGTAACTCTGGATTACGGCCGTCAGAAAAAGACCGATCCTAAAACCGGTGAAGTCAGATTAAGGCAAGTTAAAACTACAAGGGTCGTTTCAACGCTGAAAGAGGCCAAAGCTCTGCTTGGCGAAAATAGCGCCGTCAAAAAGAGAAAAAAGATAACCGCAATCGCGGGCAGGATTCCCTTTAACAAAGCAATATCAGAATATATGGATTATTATTCTGCCGAGTGGAGTACATCGCACAGGGAAAGACAGGAAAGCTATATGCGCCGAATGAACGCATACTTCGGCGATGAAGATGTGCGTGATATAGATACCGGCAGGATAGAGGATTTCTTTAAGTGGTGTCGTGTTGAAAACGCTGTTTATAGGGCGATATCCAACAACACCATTGAAAAGATAAAGTGTATGTTGAACCACTTTTTTAAGTGGATGAAGAAGAATTACAATACCTATGATATACACCAAAATCCTGTGCCGGATTCTGAGGTGGGGAAGAAGGAAAGATTTGTCACTGCAGAATTGACTGTTGAAAATATGAACGAAATAATCCGTATCATGCTCGATCACGAGAGGGACTACAGTATCTTTGCGATGGTCGGACTCGCAGCTTTAGCAGGCATGAGACGCGGCGAGATACTGGGACTTATGTGGAGACATATATACTGGGATGAAAACAGAATATATGTTGAAAAACAGCGGGCTCAGAAGAAAAAAGGCGAGGATGGTCTGACTTGGGAATGGCGGACACCGAAAAACGGACTCGAGGATGGAAAGAGCCCGGAGGAACGACGCGAGCGTTGGACAGCTATGCCGACAACACTTTCATTGCTGCTGAAATATGTCCGTACACAACAGGAGGAGTATCTGGGAAGGAAAGTAAAGGGTGATGATCTGGTTTATATGACAAAAGTAAATCTTGTGGATCATTACCCTCCGGCTCCGTCAAAAGCTGACAGAAGGATCAATGAATTTCAGGGGCGCTGTAATAAGGTCAGGAAATCTCAGGGTAAGGAAGAGTATGCTTTATACAGGCTTCACGATCTCAGGCACTGGTTTATATCTACTTGTATTAATAACGGAGTTCCATTGACGCAGGTGATGGCTTCTGCAGGGCACTCTTTCTCGGCAAGTCAGGACGGGACTTCTCTTGGAGTATACTGGCATGATGACGGCAATAGAGAAGATATTGTAAAGTGTATAGATAAAGTCATTAAAACAAAGATAATAGTGCCGGATATGGATGTGTCATCAGTAAAAGCTGAACCAGTGAATAACAGGCGGAAGGATAAGAGAAGTGATGAGTTGTGAACAGATAGTATTATAAAAAAATAGTAATTTGAAAAGAGGACTATTTATGTCAGTTTTTTATATCAGAGACGTTGAACAGAACAGAGAGCAAATCTCAAAGTTAACCCAAGAAGAACTATTTGATATTAATATCCACTGCATGAGGAAAAGTTTGTTCAAATATTTTCCAAATTCAAATTTCTCTAAAGAAGCGTTAATTAACAATACTGTTTATCTTTCGGCTCCATCTGAATTTGATGATCCTTATGACTGTAATTTATTTATAGATGGTGATAAATTTGCATTACAGAGAATATGCTATTATGCTTCTTTATGCGGAATAATAATAAATCAAGAATGGAATTATGTTGATGTTTCGCGGAATGTTGCAATGCGTATTTATGAGCATATTTCTTCTGGAGGAAGCTTAGAAACGCTCTTTAGTATGAATAAGACTAATGATCTTGTCCATGCACATCAAGAATATTTCTTATTATCATTAAAGAAGGAGTTGATGCGGCTAAACGCAGACGGCAATAGTTATTATCGGGCAATAAATAATGTGATAGACAAAGAATATGATGATATGCAGGTAACTGCTAATCGCTTCAAAATTTCTTGTTTTACAGAAACCCCTTATTCTATCTTAATGTGGTCACATTACGCTCGATTTCATCAAGGTTTCTGCATAGAATATGAAACACCAGTTTTTGCTGAAGAAAATGAGCAAATATATTTTAATTTATTTCCAGTCATTTATACTGACACAAGAATAGATTTTTCGGAGTTAAGCCTAAATTGGAACGCTACAGG
>CACZNS010000130.1 GCA_902782575.1 uncultured Lachnospiraceae bacterium | reverse complement strand
CATTTTATATCGGATCATAATTGACCATATCCCGTATATCGGCTCTGTTTTCTGCAGGTACTACAGGCAGCGGAGCCTTGAGGCGATGCGCAGGACTCCGCGTAAAAAAAGCATCGCAGAATGGCGGAAACGATGTACGGTTTAATGAAAGAACTGTCTGCTGAAGAGCGTCCTTATGAACGCTGTGAAAAGTATGGGGTTTCGGCATTATCTGATGTGGAGCTCCTGTCGGTGCTGCTTCGAAACGGCACCGGAAAGAAAGGCGTGCTGGAGCTGGCTGCCGAGGTATTGAACAGATGCGGCCCCGGAAAGTCCATCGGCCATCTTTCCAATCTCTCCCTGAAGGAGCTTCGGGAGATCAAAGGGATCGGAAGGGTGAAGGCGATCGAGCTTTTATGCCTTTGCGAGTTTTCAAGAAGGATGTGGCGGCAGAGATACAAGGCAGGATTTAAGGTAAAAGACGCTTCCGATGCCGCGGGCTACTTTATGGAGGAGCTCCGGTATAAGGACGAAGAGAATGTGTGCATTCTCCTTTTAAACGCAAAAAATATCGTGATCGGCGATTTTCTCATGACGAGGGGCACTGCCAGCTCGTCTCCGGTCGCAGTTCGAGAGATCCTGAAGAAGTCTCTGACAATGGATGCGGTCAAGGTCATTTTGATCCACAATCATCCGAGCGGAGATCCCGCTCCCAGCGCAGCCGATGTGGAAACGGCTTCCTTGCTGAAGAAAGCCATGGCGCTGGTGGGGATCGTTCTGCTGGATTCGATCATTATCGGTGACGGAGTTTATTACAGCTTTCAGGAAGAGGAAATCGTGTTTTGAGCAACTATATTTTCGGGATCGACCTGGGAACAGGAAATATTAAGATATACAGCAGCGCAGACGACAGCATTTTAAGTGAGAAGAACATGGTGGCCGTGGTAAAAAAGGATACGCTCCTGGCGTACGGTGACGCGGCCTTTGAAATGTTTGAAAAGGCTCCGGCCAATATCCGCGTATCTCACCCCTTAAATAACGGGGTCATTGCCGATATCAACGACATGCAGTCCGTGCTGAGAAATTTTATCGCGGAGCTTACGGAGGGCAGGAACAGCGGTCCGGATTTCTATGTGGCCGTACCTACCGACGTGACGGAGGTGGAGAAGAGAGCGTTCTATGATCTGATCAAGGACGCAAACGTCAAGGCCCGCCGGATCATGATGGTGGAAAAGTCCATCGCCGACGGACTGGGGCTTGATATCGATGTAAAGAATTCACAGGGGATCCTGATCGTGGATGTGGGCTACGAGACAACGGAGATCTCCGTTCTTTCTCTGGGGGGCATCGTGCTCTCCAGGCTGATCAAGGTAGGGGGCCGCAAGTTTGACGAAACGATCCGCAGCGTGATCCGGAAGGAATTCGGGCTGATGATCGGAGAGAAGACGGCGGAGCAGCTGAAGATCCATCTGGCGGATACGGAGTCTCAGAAGGTGGAGTCCGTGGTCTACGGCCGGGATATCGTAACGGGGCTTCCGGTGGAGCGCTCCATCCCTTCGGATATGATCGATGTGGCGCTGGAGGAAGCAGCCTCCGTGATCGTGGACAATATCAAGCTGATCCTGGAGAGGACGCCTCCGGAGCTGGGAGCGGATATTTACCGCCACGGGATCTTCCTCACCGGAGGATCGGCGCAGCTTGTGCATCTGGATGAGCAGATCGTCAGGGGCACGAACCTGAAGGTGAACCGTGCCGTTGATTCCCAGAATTCAGTGGCACTGGGGCTTGCCAGGGTCATCAAGGATCCGGGGTTCCATTCCCTTGCTTATTCTCTGGCGGATATGTCGGAGGAATAGGGCATTTGGCGCATTTGCTGTATGAATGTGTCAAATGCCGGAAGTTCACCTTCGGTGAACTTCGTGATCAAAGTCAGGGCTGATGGGCTGCGGTGAACTTGGCGGGCAGAGTCAGGGTTGATGGGCTGCGGTGAACTTCGGCGGCATTGGCTTTATCAGGTGTCAGGGGTTTTGCGCGGCTTCGGGAGTGTAAGTCTCCGGGAGCGCGTTTTCGATATTCAGGTAGATATATGGCAAGAATACAGCTTAAGCGCAGGAAATTCGTCATTCCGACCCGCTACGTCCTTATGATCCTCACAGTGGTCTGCGTCGGTCTGATGATCCTGACCTATACAACGGACGCCGTCTCGGGACTGCTGTCCGGAGTGGCCGGCTATACCATCGTGCCGTTTCAGAACGGCATGACCGAGGTCGGCATGAAAGTGAATCAGAGAATGGAAGACCTTCGCCAGGTGAAGACGGTGCTCTCGGAAAACGCGGCATTAAAGAACCGGCTGGCGGAGCTGGAGCAGCAGAACAATCAGCTGACGGTGGACCGCTACGAGCTCTCCGAGCTGCGCTCGCTCTATGCACTGGACGAAGAGTATTCCGAATATGAAAAGATCGGAGCGCGTGTGACCGGAAAGGATCCGGGAAACTGGTACTCCGTTTTTATCATTGATAAGGGAACCGACGACGGGGTCAAGGTCAACATGAACGTGATCGCGGGCGCCGGTCTGGTGGGGATCGTCACCAAGGTCGGCCCCAACTGGGCGCAGGTACGCTCCATTATCGACGACAACAGCAATGTCAGCGCATCCGTGCTTTCTACGGAAGATAATCTCATCATCAGCGGAAACTTAAAGGCGATGGAGACCGGAGACATTGAATTCGGGCAGCTCCTGGACAACTCCGACAGTGTGGCCGTCGGGGATAAGGTGGTCACGTCGGACATTTCCGACCGGTATCTGCCCGGCATCTCCATCGGCTATATCAGCTCAGTCTGGCGGGATCCGAACAACCTGACCAAATCCGGGACGCTGACCCCCCTTGTGGACTTTGAGCATATCGATATCGTGCTGGTGGTCCTGCAGCTGAAGGAAGAGATCGAGGTGGAATCATGAGAAAGGTGATAGAGCTGATCGTGATCATTCTCGGCTTCCTGCTTCAATGCACCTTTTTCCAGGCTTTTTCCTTTGCCGGGATCGTGCCGAACCTGATGATCATCCTGACCAGCTCCTTCGGCTTTATGGAGGGGCCCAGGGAGGGAATGTTTGCGGGCTTTATCTGCGGCCTGCTGATGGATGTGTTTTATTCGCCCTTCATCGGATTAAATGCGCTGATCTATCTCTACATCGGATATACGAACGGACAGGCGAACCGCCTTTTTTATCCGGAGGATATCAAGTTTCCGAGCTTCTGTATCATCATGAGCGATCTGGCCTGCCTGATGATGCAGTACGTGTTCGGATTTCTGCTCCGGGCAAGGCTTGACCTGCCGTATTATGTGCTTCACGTGATGATCCCCGAGCTGATCTATACCATCGTCGTGGCGATCATTGTCTACCGGCCGTTGCTGGCTCTGACCAGCCTTTCTTTCCTGCGCGGGACCTCCGACGATTCCACGGATGACTTTTCATAGGAGACCGACATGCGTTTTT
>CACZNS010000129.1 GCA_902782575.1 uncultured Lachnospiraceae bacterium | reverse complement strand
TGAAAGAGTTCCCGCAGCTTATGATCCACCACGGCCAGTACGATGGCGGAATCATAATCCTTCTGAAAGTCCCTTGCGATCTCCGCCAATGTGGTCTTCTCCGGATACGTGTATTCCGATCCGTCGATCTTCACCCTGTAATAGTTTTCTGAGCTCATATCCAGTCCTCCTTTTCAAACGATCCTGAAAGGCTCCTCCCTGTCGTCGCAGTGGATCGTAAGCCCCTTCGTGTTCCTTTCCAGATATTCCCTCATATAGGGAATAAAGATCTTTTCGATCCCGAAATGCCCCGCATCGATGACGCAGAGTCCCTGGGCCACGGCATCGATCCCGTCGTGGTGGCTGATATCCCCGGTGATCAGCACATCCGCTTCCCTGCGGATCGCGTCACGGATCCCGGAGCTTCCGGAGCCCGGCAGGATGCCGGCCCTGGATACGGTCTGCTGCAGATCCCCGAAGACCCGCACCGCCTCCAGCTCGAAGGTATCCTTGATCAGCTCGGAGAGTGTTAAAAGCGTGATGGGCGACTCCAGACGGCCGACCCGTCCGTAGCCCTCTCCGTCCGCGGTCTCCTCCAGCACCTCCGTTCCGATGAGGTTCAGACGCTCCGCAGCCTCATCTCCCATGCAGCTGATGTCAAAGTTCGTATGCATGGCGAAGCAGGCGATGCCGTTCCGGATCATCCGGATCACGCGCCTTCCGATAAAGTCCGTGTCTGTCACTTGCCGGATCCCCTTAAAGATCAGGGGGTGGTGGGTGATGATCAGATCCGCCCGCACCTCCACTGCCTCGTCGATCACCTCGTCCGTGGCGTCCACCGCGATGAGGACGGTACGGATCTCGGCGTTCTCTTCTCCCACAAGGAGTCCCGGATTGTCCCAGTCCGCCGCCTTTTCCGGCTCCGCCGTCTCATTCAGGAGACGGATCAGTTCATGGCATTTCATAGTGTAAAAGTGCCTCCTTATACAGCTTCCGAAGACCGGAAAGCTTTTTATGCTGCTCTTCGGGGATCCTGTGCGTACGGAGCACCCCGTCAAGCTGCCTGTATTTCTTCTCCAGAAAGGAACGGTGTACCGGGTCTGCATCTTCAAGGAAATGCGGCCCCAGCTCATAGTCCGTCTCGTCCCTGCAGGTATCCTCCCCCCGGGCGGCCTGCAGGATAAAATAATACTTCCCGTCCTCCTCCACAAGCTTCTCCTTCAGGATCGAGTAGCCGCTTTTCCCGAGCATATGCCGGAAAGCGTTCTGATCCGACTGGGGAGAAAGGATCAGGGTCTCAAAGAGCCTCACCTTTTCCGGCTCTGCCGAAAGGATCTGTCCCATAAGGTCTCCCCCCATCCCGGCGATGAGAAGCGTCCGCCGAAAAGCAGCTTTTCCTGCCCTGCCGGTTTCCTTTTCATCCTGCGGACCGGCGGGCGCATCCGGGTTCAGGAAGGCGGCTCTCCGAAGCTCTCCCGCATCCGCCGGAGGGTATGCGGCGGGTTCGATCCCCCGCAGGCCGTCGGATAAGATAAAGGCCATCCTCTCCGAAACGCCCTCCCTCTTTGCATGCTCCCTTGCCGCGGAGAGCGGGCCCTGCCTCACGTCTGCGGCAACGGCGAAGGGGATCCTCCCCTCCGATAAAAGGGAAACGGGCACATAGCCGTGGTCACAGCCGATATCAAAAAGCACCGTCCCGGCAGGCACGGACTCCGCCACAGCGGAAAGCCGTTTCGAGAGCCGTATCATTATTCAAGATAATCCTTAAGCTTCCTGGAGCGGGAAGGATGTCTCAGCTTCCTTAAGGCCTTCGCTTCGATCTGCCGGATCCTCTCACGAGTAACGTTGAATTTCTTTCCGACCTCCTCCAGGGTCCTTGCCCGGCCGTCGTCCAGGCCGAAGCGCAGCCTCAGCACCTTCTGCTCCCTCTCGGTCAGCGTGTCGAGCACCTCGTTCAGCTGCTCTTTTAAGAGCTCGAAGGCGGCGGCATCCGCCGGCACCGGCACCTGATCGTCCTGGATGAAATCTCCCAGATGGCTGTCCTCTTCCTCGCCGATAGGAGTTTCCAGAGAGACCGGCTCCTGGGATATCTTCAGGATCTCCCGCACCCGCTCCACCGGCATGTTCATGCGCTCCGCGATCTCCTCCGGCGTAGGCTCCCGTCCCAGCTCCTGCAGGAGCTGCCTGGAGATCCGGATCAGCTTGTTGATCGTCTCCACCATATGCACCGGGATGCGGATCGTCCTTGCCTGATCGGCGATGGCCCGGGTGATGGCCTGGCGAATCCACCAGGTGGC
>CACZNS010000128.1 GCA_902782575.1 uncultured Lachnospiraceae bacterium | reverse complement strand
GGAGGGGATCCCCATCAACATCCGCAATACCAACGACCTCGAGGCCCAGGGGACCTGTATCGTCCAGATCACCGGCCAGAAGTCGAAATACACCATCACCGGCATCGCCGGCAGGAAGGGCTTCTGCTCGGTGAATATCGAAAAAGACCAGATGAATACCGAGATCGGCTTCGGACGGAAGGTCCTGCAGTCCTTTGAGGACAACGAGATCTCCTTTGAGCATATGCCCTCCGGTATCGATACCATGACGATCCTGGTGCATCAGGATGAGTTCATGCATAAGGAGCAGAACGTGGTCTCGGAGATCAACCGCCTGACCCATCCGGACAGCATCGAGATCGAAGCGGACCTGGCGCTGATCGCCGTGGTGGGCCGGGGCATGAAATCCTCCCGGGGAACCGCGGGCCGCATCTTTTCGGCGCTGGCTCATGCCAATGTAAACGTGAAGATGATCGACCAGGGCTCCTCCGAGCTGAACATCATCATCGGCGTGACCAATGATGATTTCGAAACGGCCATCCGGGCGATCTATGATATCTTTGTGACGGCAAGGCTTTAATCGTTCCCGGACTTGCCGAGGGAGTGTTTTGCTTTTATAATGTTGATGCTGAGGTCAAAAGGTATGTTGACCCCAACTGATGCCAAAACACTCACAATCCGTGCGATAGCGCTGCTTGTCGGTGTTTCGCGGGTCATAATAAATTAGCCGTCCCGGGACCGGGCGGCAGGGTTTGATTCAAGTGTGTGATGCAGGAGGGAGAAACAGATGTTTAAGATTTTGGAAGCGGGGCTGCTTGCCGATAAGATCTGCCGGATCGTGGTGGAGGCGCCGAACGTGGCGCACGCCTGCGAGCCCGGGCAGTTTTTGATCGTCCGTACAGACGAAAAGAGTGAGAGGATCGCATTGACGATCTGCGATTATGACCGCAAGGCCGGGACGGTGACCATCGTGATCCAGGCCATCGGCGCGTCGACCAGCAGGATCGCGGAGCTGAAGGCGGGGGATTCCTTCGCGGACGTGGTAGGCCCCCTGGGCCAGCCCTCGGATTTCATCAGGGAGGATCCGGAGGAGGTCAGAAAGAGAAAATATCTCTTCGTGGCCGGAGGACTCGGCACCGCGCCGGTCTATCCCCAGGTGAAATGGCTGAAGGAGCACGGGGTGGAGGTGGATGTGATCATCGGCACCAAGAGCCACAGCACCCTCATCATGGAGCAGGAGATGACGGAGGCGGTGGGAGAGGAGCATCTCTTCATCACCACGGACGACGGCTCCTACAAGCGGCACGGAATGGTCACGGCCGTCATTGAGGATCTGGTCAGGAATGAGGGCCGGAAATATGATGTCTGCGTGGCGATCGGCCCGATGATCATGATGAAGTTTGTATGTAAGCTCACAAAGGAGCTGGAGCTTCCCACCATCGTATCCATGAATCCCATCATGGTGGACGGTACCGGAATGTGCGGAGCCTGCCGGCTGGTTGTGGACGGCGAGGTCAGATTCGCCTGTGTGGACGGCCCGGGATTCGACGGCTTTAAGGTGGACTTCGACGGTGCGATGAAGCGGATGGCGCTCTATAAGACGGAGGAGGGCCGGAAGCTTCTGGAGTATCAGGAGGGGGCTTCCCATAAGGGAAATTGCGGCGCCTGCTGAAGCAGGAGGCTTTAGAGTACGTGACGGTTGCAAAGTGCCGGAAAAGGAGATCCGCCCCGGGCGGTGTCTCACAGGCCGGATGATAGGGGGATTAAAATGCCTGAGATCGATATGATGAAAAAAGTACCCGTGCGGGAGCAGGATCCCAAGGAGCGGGCAAAGAATTTTGACGAGGTCTGCCTCGGCTACAACGAGGAGGAAGCAAAGCAGGAGGCATCCCGCTGCTTAAACTGCAAGAACCCGCTCTGTGTGAGCGGATGCCCGGTGAGTATCAATATCCCGGCCTTTATCCAGGAGATCAAAAACGGGGATTACAAAAAGGCTTCGGAGATCATCGCGGAGGCCAGTGCGCTGCCGGCAGTCTGCGGAAGGGTATGCCCGCAGGAGTCCCAGTGTGAAGGAAAATGCGTGCGGGGCATCAAGGGTGAGCCGGTCTCCATCGGCAAGCTGGAGCGGTTTACGGCAGACTGGGCCAGAGAGAACGGGATCAGGCCGCAGGTCAGCGCGGAAAAGAAGAATAAAAAGGTGGCCGTCATCGGCTCCGGCCCCGCAGGTCTTACCTGTGCGGGGGATCTGGCGAAGATGGGCTACGACGTGACCATCTATGAGGCGCTTCATAAGGCGGGAGGCGTTCTGGTTTACGGCATCCCGGAATTCCGTCTGCCGAAGGACGGCGTGGTGGAGCCGGAGATCGAAAATGTCAGGGCTCTGGGTGTAACGATCAAAACGGATTACATCATCGGAAAGTCGGAGACCATCGACGAGCTGATGGAGGACGAAGGGTTTGAAGCGGTCTTTATCGGATCGGGAGCGGGACTTCCGATGTTTATGAAGATCCCGGGTGAGCAGGCCCTGGGCGTTTATTCCGCAAATGAATTCCTGACCAGAAACAATCTGATGAAGGCTTATCTGGACGATTACGATACCCCTGTCAACCGCGGGAAGAAAACCGTGGTGGTAGGCGGAGGAAATGTGGCGATGGATGCGGCGAGGACCGCCTTAAGGCTCGGCTCCGAGGTGCATGTGGTCTACCGCCGCTCGGAAAAGGAGCTTCCCGCCAGGGCGGAGGAGGTTCATCACGCGAAGGAGGAGGGGATCCTGTTTGATCTCCTGACCAATCCCGTGGAGATCCTTTCCGACGAAAACGGCTGGGTAAAGGGCATCCGGGTGATCCGCATGGAGCTCGGCGAGCCGGACGAATCCGGCAGAAGAAGACCGGTGGAGGTCCCCGGCTCCGAATATGAGATCGAATGCGATACAGTCATCATGGCCCTCGGCACATCGCCGAATCCGCTGATCTCATCTACCACAAAGGGGCTTGAGATCAATAAGAGAAGATGCATCGTGGCGGATGAGGAAAACGGAAAGACCTCCCGGGAGGGAGTCTTTGCGGGAGGCGATGCCGTAACGGGAGCAGCCACCGTCATCCTTGCCATGGGCGCCGGAAAGGCGGCCGCAAAGGGGATCGATGAATATTTAAGCAACCGTTAGTAGCTGTTTCCAAGGCATAAAACGGGAGGGAATCGATGTTTTGTCCGAAGTGCGGATGTGAATATGTGGAGGGGATCACGGTCTGTCCGGACTGTGAGAAGGAGCTGGTGGACAGCCCGGAGCTTATCACCGGAGAGGAGGATGAGCAGCCGGAGGGGTCCGCGGCCATGACGGAACCCACAGAGGAAGAAGCAAAAGAGGCTGAGGAAGCACTGCAGGAGATGCTGAAGGAAGCGGAAGAGAAGCGCTCCCGCGGGGAATACCGGACCCTGGAGGAGAAGGCGTCGGATCTGAAATCCTCCGGCTACACCCTTCTTGCGGTGGGGCTCATCGGAGCGGTCCTTCTGATCCTCGTGATCACAGGGGTTTTCTCCTTCGCCATGGGCGGTGTGATGAAATATATCTCCTACTCGGTGATGGGACTGCTCTTTGCGGTCTTTATCGTATCGGGGATCCGCTCGCTTTCGAAGGCAAAGACAGTCGCGGAGGATGCCGTAAGGGAGAAGGAAAAGAAAGAGGAGATCCTCGCCTGGTTTCGGAGCACCTATGACGCGAAGGCCATCGATGCCCTGGCCGATCCCGACGGGGATGGTACGGATCTGTACTTTGCCCGTGCGGCCTGCATGAAGGAAAAGATCGGGGAGCGGTTCATGGAGGTGGACGAGGCTTTGATGAACGACCTGATCGAGCAGCTTTATACCGAGCTTTTTGAAGCATGAGGATCACAGTCCTCTGTGCCGGGAAAATCAAAGAAGATTATTTTAATGACGCGATCGCCGAATATAAAAAACGGCTTTCGCGTTATTGCAGATTGGAGATCGATGAGGTGGCGGACGGGCCGGATGCGGAGGCGGAGGCGGACCGGTTTCTGAAGCGCCTTCCGGAGGATGCCTTCATCATATCCCTGGAGATCGAGGGACAGCAGACGGATTCCGTGGGCTTTGCGAAGGAGCTGGAGCGTCTGGGCACGGACGGTCTCAGCCGCATCGTGTTTCTGATCGGAGGGTCGGAGGGCCTTTCGAAGCGGGTCACGGACAGGGCGGATCTGCATCTGAGCTTTTCACGCCTCACCTTTCCGCATAAGCTGATGCGGGTGATCCTGCTGGAGCAGATCTACCGCGCCATGCGGATCATCCATCATGAACCTTATCACAAATGAATAGATTCTTGATTTTCATCAAAAAATCAAGAACCGTACTCGACCGACTCCTGCCGAAGGCAGGGGGAGTCCCGCGGAAGGCGGGATTTTTGCGGACAATTACCGATTTTGTCCGCAAAAAGTCTTGCAGACGTGCCCTTTGCGGCTCACAAAGGAAAGAGGTGGCTTTATGAACATGCTTGAACTTATCATCAAAAAACGGGACGGACATCCGCTGGAAAAAGAAGAGATCGACTGGTTCGTAAGCAGATACACCGGGGGAGAGATCCCGGATTATCAGGTATCGGCCCTTCTTATGGCCATTTTCTTTCAGGGCATGAACGACAGGGAGACCAGGGATCTGACCATGGCCATGGCTTATTCGGGAGACTGCCTGAAGCTGGACGGGATCCGGGGCATCAAGGTCGACAAGCATTCCACCGGCGGCGTGGGAGACAAGGTGACCCTCATCGTGGCGCCCATCGCGGCATCCCTCGGAGTGCCCGTGGCAAAGATGAGCGGCCGGGGGCTTGGCTTCACCGGCGGGACCATCGATAAGCTGGAGAGCATCCCGGGCTTTCGGACCGACCTTTCCGAAAAGGAATTCGAGGAGTTTGTAAACCGCGACGGCATCGCGATCATGGGTCAGACGGCGGAGCTTGCCCCGGCGGACAAGGTACTCTACGCACTGCGGGACGTGACCGGCACCGTGGATAATATGTCCCTGATCGCATCCAGCATCATGAGCAAAAAGATCGCCGCGGGTGCCGATGCCATCGTACTGGATGTGACCTGCGGCCAGGGTGCCTTCATGAAAAAGGAGGAGGATGCCAGGCTGCTTGGGGAAAAAATGGTGGAGATCGGAAAGCTGGCCGGACTGAACACCAGAGCCGTGATCACCGATATGGAGGAGCCTCTGGGCCGGAACATCGGGAATGCCCTTGAGGTGCAGGAGGCCATCGATGTGCTGAAGGGAGGCGGACCGGAGGATACGGTCACGGTCTGCACGGAGCTTGCCGCCCAGATGCTGCTTGCGGGAGAGATCACAGACTCTTATGAGAAGGCGGTCTCTCTTGTGAAGGAGAGCATCGAAAGCGGAAAGGCTCTGGAAAAGCTTGAGATCCTGATTCGGAATCAGGGTGGCGATCCGGAGGTGCTGAAGGATTATTCGCGCTTTAAGACAGCGCCGGTACGGAGGGAGTTTAAGGCGGAGGCAGACGGCTATCTGCAGCGGATCATCTGCGACAGCGTCGGCAACTGCGTAAAGAGCCTCGGCGGCGGCAGGGAGGTAAAGGAGCAGGAGATCGATCCCTCCGTGGGACTTACTTTATTAAAGAAAACCGGGGACAGGGTGGAAAAGGGCGAGACCATCGCCGTGATCCACGCGGCAGATGAGGAGCATGCCGGCCGGGCGGAGAAGGATTTGAGAGAGGCCTGCATCGTGGGAACGGAGAAGCCGGAGAAGCGTCCGCTGATCTACGGCATCATTCAGTAGGATATGACAAGGACAATGGAATTATCCGGTACGGATCCGAAGCATCTGCAGAATGTCTTCGGGGAATTCGACCGATATGCAAAGATGATCGAAGCGCATTTCAGGGTGTCTCTGGTCTTACGGAACGATCAGGTGAGGATCGAGGGAAGCCCGGAGGATGCCGAGCGGGCGGGACGGGTGATCAGGGAGCTCCTGATCCTGTCGGAGCGCGGGAGCATGATCGAAGAGCAGAAGGTGGTCTATACGATGGAGCTTGCTGATATCAACTCAAAGGACAGTCTGATCGATCTGGACGGAGATGTGATCTGCCATACGGTGCAGGGGAAGCCCCTCAAGCCGAAGACAGCCGGACAGAAGCAGTATACGGATGCGATCCGGGATAAGATGATCGTGTTCGGGATCGGCCCGGCGGGAACCGGGAAAACCTATCTGGCCATGGCCATGGCCATCACGGCCTTTAAGAATGAAGAGGTGAGCCGTATCATCCTCACCAGGCCCGCCATCGAAGCCGGAGAGAAGCTGGGATTCCTCCCGGGAGATCTGCAGAGCAAGGTGGATCCCTATTTAAGGCCGCTTTACGATGCGCTCTATCAGATCATGGGAGCGGAGACCTTCCAGAAGAATATGGAAAAGGGCCTGATCGAGGTGGCGCCTCTTGCCTATATGAGGGGACGGACCCTGGACAATGCCTATATCATCCTGGATGAGGCGCAGAATACCACACCCGCGCAGATGAAGATGTTTCTTACGAGGATCGGCTTCGGCTCCAAGGTTGTGATCACCGGGGACAAGACCCAGAAGGATCTGGCGCCGGGGACCCAGTCCGGACTGGATGTGGCGGAGCGTGTCTTATCAAAGCTTCCGGAGATCGGCTTCATCTATCTGACCTCCAGGGATGTGGTGCGGCATCCTCTGGTGCAGAAGATCGTGAAGGCCTATGAGGAGTATGACACAAAGGGCAGGAGTCATCCGGAGCGGAAGATTGTCGGCAAAATAAGGAAAAAGGATCGGACGGGCAGAGCATGAACGGTATTTCGGAAACCGTGCTGATACGGTTTGCGGTGGTTTTGATCATATTATTGGGGATCGTCATTCTCGTATGGATACGGGAGAAGAGGGAGGGGGCGCTTGCCGCAGACAATGCGGAGCATCCCCTGAGGTTTTTTGCCCTTTTCGGGATCTTTACCCTGATATCCGGCATCTCGGCTTTTTCGCCGGAGCTGATCTTCCCGGGAGCGGGATTATGTCTGGTGCTTGCCTGCTTTTCGGATCTGACCGTGGGCGTCGCCTGCTGCTTTGTGATCCACGCGGTGCCGCTCCTTCTTATGGAAAAGAGCTTTGAATATTTCCTGCTGGAGGTGCTGACCTCCATGCTCATGATGATCCTGCTCCTTCACGGGAATCAGAAGCGGAGGATCGCAGAGCCCCTTGCCGTTTATTCCTTATCCTACGTGACGCTCTATACTGCCCTGATCATCCTGAAGCGGCTGAGCATCGTGCCGGCCCTGATCCTGAACCCGGCAATCTCCCTTGTGCTGAGTCTGGTCATCGGAGGCATGACGGTCTATACCATCCGGAAGGGCATCGAGGAGCGGGAGGGAGCCCTTGAGCGGGTGGCGGATCCGGAATTTCCGCTGCTCCTCCGTCTGAAAGCGGAGGATGCCGGGGAATACAAGAAAGCCATTCATTCCGCCTATCTCTGCGACAGGATCGGGGACCGGATGGGGCTGAACCGGATCCTGCTGAAGGGAGCGGGGTTTTATCATGCCATCGGCGTGATCTCTCCGGATGAGGGGGAGATCGCGGAGCGGACCAGGGGTCTGCTTCAGGCTGCGGAATTTCCCGAAGAGCTCATAGACCTGATCTCCGAATTTTATGATGACGGAAGGGATCCGGTCTCCGGAGAGGCCATCGTTCTGAGCCTGTCCCATACCGTGGTCTCCGAGATCCTTGGAAAGGCAGCGGAGGGGGAAGAGAAGATCAATTACAACAAGGTCATCGATCAGGCCATCAACAAGATGCTGGCAAAGACCGGAGGGATCCTTCAGAGATCCTCCCTGGAGATCCGGGAGCTTTACCGTGTCCGGAAATATCTGAAAGAGGAAAAGCTGTATTATGACTTTTTGCATTGAATGTGACGAAGGGATCGGGATAGAAGGCTTTGATCCGAAGGAGGTCTTTGAAAAGGCGGCTCTTGCAAGCCTTGCTCATACGGACTGTCCTTACGAATGCGAGATCTCCCTTACCCTGACGGACGATCCCGGGATCCGGGAGATGAACCGGGAATTCCGGGGGATCGATAAGGAGACCGATGTGCTTTCCTTCCCGATGCTTGATTTTAAGACCCCGGGGGATTTCTCCAACGCGGAGGACAGCTTTGCGGATTGCTTTAATCCGGAAACCGGGGAGCTGATGCTGGGGGATATCGTGATCTCGGCGGACAGGATGAAGGCCCAGGCCGAAGAGTACGGCCACAGCCTGAAACGAGAAATTGCTTTTCTTATTGTGCATAGTATGTTACACTTACAAGGGTTTGACCATATCAGGACGGATGACAGGACCGCCATGGAGGCGGCTCAGGAGCTCATCCTGAATACGATAAATATCCGGAGGGAAGTACTCTATGAATAAGAAGTGGATCGCGGCGATCATCGGCGCGGCAGTTTTGGTTTGTGTCTGTATTGCGGTATTTGCATTCCGCGGAAGGAAGCCGGCGGCACAGCCTGCAGAGCCTGCGGCCTCGGAGGTGGAGGACGAGCAGGTGGTGGCGGATCCGGAGGCCTATGCGAAGTTTCAGGAGGCCTCGGAGGAGGAGACCGTTTCCCAGGACGTGATCGGAGAGAGCGGGATCCACGCGGAGCAGGGCTACGCTTCCTCCATGGATCAGGAGAGAGAGAGGAAGGGAGATCAGGTAAAGAGCTACCTTTCCGGCAAGTGGGTGCCGGCATCCATCGGAGACAGAAGGCCGGTGGCGATCATGCTCAACAACATCATCGATGCCCAGCCCATGTCCGGCGTGAGCTTCGCCGATGTGATCTACGAATGCGTGGTTGAGGGAAGCCTGACCCGTATGATGGGCATCTTCGAAAACTACGACGATCTGGACAAGATCGGCTCGGTGAGAAGCTGCCGGAACTATTTTGTCTATTACGCCCTTGAGTTTGATGCGATCTACTGCCACTACGGGCAGTCCGCCTATGCCATGCCCCTTCTGGCGGAGCCCTTTGTGGATAACCTCAGCGGTCTTTCGGCGGAGGGCGATACGGTATATTACCGGACCACGGACCGTGTGGCTCCCCACAATGCCTATGCCAGCGCAAAGGGGATCAAGAAGGGCATCGAGGATCTGGGATACGAAACGTCCTATCCGGCGGATTACCACGGGAAATTCACCTTTGCGAAGGACGGGGACACCATCGCTCTGGACTGGGACGGCACCTATGAGGCGAAGCATATCGAGCCGGGCTATGTGATCAACAAGCCCTGGTTTGATTATAATGAAAAGGATAAGAAATATTACCGCTTCCAGTACGACGGGCCGCAGATCGACGATACCACAAACGAGCAGCTCGCGGTGGACAACGTGATCCTGCAGTATTCCAGCTGGAGCCATGTGGATGAGAATTATCTGGGCTTCGACTGCCACGGAGGCGGCAAGATGACCTATATCTCCCAGGGACGGGCCATCGACGGCTACTGGATCCGTTTCGGCGGTGATACCGGCCATTGCAGATATTTTGACAATGACGGATATGAGATCGTTTTGAATCAGGGTAAGACCTGGATAGAGATTATCCAGGATACCGAGGGCGACAAAGTAAAGGTCAGCTAAAGCATGGCCTACGGTGCGAAGAAAAAGAATTCGAATTTTATCGTTCAGGGCGGGATCCTGGCCGTAGCCGGTGTAGTGACCCGGATCATCGGCATGATCTACCGGATCCCCGTGACGAATATCATCGGAGATAAGGGCAACGGATATTATTCCTCCGCGTATTATGTGTATAATATCATGCTCCTGATCTCTTCCTACAGCCTGCCCCTTGCGATCTCCAAGGTGGTTTCGGCCAGACTATCCAGAAATCAGTACAAGAACGCGTCGCGGGTCTTTAAGGGAGGCCTGTTTTTTGCGCTGTTTACCGGCGGTCTGGTCTGCCTGGCTGTCTTTTTCGGCGCGGATCTCTTTGCCGGGTTTCTGAACGAGCCCTTAAGCGCCATCGCGCTGCGGATTTTTGCCCCCACCCTTCTGGTGGTGGCGATCATGGGGGTTTTCCGCGGGTATTTCCAGGGTATGGGAACCATGGTACCCACGGCTGTCTCCCAGATCATCGAGCAGATCATAAACGCGGTGGTGAGCATCCTTGCGGCGAAGTCCCTCTTTGATTACGGCGGAAAGGCAGCGGCGCTGCTGCGCAACGAGGATATCGCCCCGGCCTACGGGGCTGC
>CACZNS010000127.1 GCA_902782575.1 uncultured Lachnospiraceae bacterium | reverse complement strand
GTCGTTTTTTATGTCTGTCCGGTTTTTTTCATTTCGTTACTGAATAAGAAGGATAGGGGGCTTACCTTTTCGGTTATCAGGCTGGCTTCATAGGCGCCATCGGTGAAGGTACCGTCCACATCTATTTCATATACCCACTCACCGGGCTGCATATTGCCGATGAACAGGGCATAGGGATCAGTGGTATCCCATACGGTAACCGGCTTGTGATTTCTTACAGATGCACCGTATTCCTCCTTGTCTATCTTAAGCTTCATGTTTTCGCCGAATCTGTCCCCGTACTCTTTTTTTACCAGACAGACCATCCTGCCGTTCTTCGCTATTCCCACTGCCGGAACAGAGGAATCTATGTGTCCGAAGATGCCGAAAATGCAAGCTCCTGCAAGGATCACGGTGACAGCCGCCAGTATGAACCATACACCGGGATTAGACAGTCTGATATAATCATTCAGCTTATCCGGTGATGATATGCGCTCTATGGACTTTTCTCTGAAGATAGTCTCGTTTTCCATAATGATAATACGGGGTGGATCCGTACACGACGCTTCGCGGCAACGCCGTTTGGACTTTGGGCGTTTGTTTTATTTTAAGAAAAAAACGCAGGTCGTGAATGACCGAATCGACATGAAAAACGACCGAATAAGCAATGACGGGGAATAAAAACATCCCGATTTTATATAATGTACAACATGGGCAGGAATACAGAATACCAACAAAACAGGGGGGACGGAGGCAGACCGGGCATAAAGATCAGGAAGCCGGTAAAGGGCGGTGTCGCCAAGGTTCCCTTCATCATGCAGATGGAGGCACTGGAATGCGGAGCCGCCTCACTTGCCATGATACTGGCTTATTATAATAAATGGGTACCGTTGGAAAAGGTCCGCCGTGACTGCGGAGTGTCGCGTGACGGCTCTAACGGCAGGAATATCATGCTTGCCGCCAGAAGCTACGGGCTTAACGCCACGGGCTACAGATACGAGCCCGAGTACTTAAGGGACAACGGTACATTTCCATGTATAGTTCATTGGGAGTTCAATCATTTTGTTGTCCTGAACGGCTTTAAAAGGGATAAGGTATATCTGAATGATCCCGCAAAGGGCACCTATACCGTGTCGATGAAGGAGTTTGATGCGAAGTTTACCGGCATCTGCATAATGCTCTCCCCTTCCGAAAGCTTTGTACCGGACGGCAGGCAGAAATCAACCCTCGGATTCGCCCGGAAGAGGCTGGAAGGATGCGGGCCGGCCATCGCATTTGTTATCGTTACCGGTATCATCTCTTCTCTTATCGGTATCATAAATCCTGTGTTTTCAAGGATATTCATGGACAGGTTGCTTACAGGGAAAGATCCCGGATGGTATTTTCCCTTTATCATTGTGATCTCTGTATTCGGCTTTATCCAGATCCTGTCGCAGCTGATCCAGGCACTCTATTCCAAAAGGATAGACGGGCGGATGTCTGTTTACGGGACTACTTCGTATATGTGGAAACTGTTCAATCTGCCCATGGATTTTTATTCCCAGAGATATGCGGGAGATATCCTTTCCAGGAGAGCCGGGAGTGCAAGCATTTCCCATTCTCTGATCTACACCTTTGCACCTCTTGCCCTAAACGCGGTGATGATGGTGTTTTATCTTGCAGTAATGCTGAATAACAGTATAATCCTTACCCTTGTCGGGATATCCTCCATTGTGGTCAATATGTTCATATCCAGACTTATCTCCGCCAAACGGGTCAATCTCTCAAGGATACAGATGAGGGATTCAGGCAAGCTCTCAAGCTGCACTACTGCCGGCATAGAGCTGATAGAGACCATAAAGTCCAGCGGCGCGGAAGAAGGTTATTTCAGAAAGTGGGCTGGATATCAGGCCAGCGTAAATACACAGAAGGTAAAGTTTGCAAAGCTTAACCAGTATCTCGGCAGTGTGCCCGGACTCGTCTCTCTGTTTACCAATACCCTTGTGCTCATGATCGGAATCTATCTTATTATCCGCGGAAGCTTTACCATCGGTATGATAACGGCTTTTCAGGGCTTCCTTGCTTCCTTTACGGCGCCGGCATCGACTTTTATCTCTGCGGATCAGACACTTCAGGAGCTGCGGACTCAGATGGAGCGGATAGAGGACGTGATGGAGTATCCATCCGACGAAAACAGCGCGGAGCGCTCTCCGGATATCGATGCCGGGTATAAGAAGCTCAGAGGCAATGTGGAGATGAAGGGCGTTACCTTCGGATACTCAAGGCTTAGCAAGCCTTTGATAGAGAACTTTGATCTGAAGATCGCCCCCGGCAGCAGGGTGGCCTTTGTGGGAGAAAGCGGCTGCGGCAAGTCAACCCTTTCAAAACTCCTTTCCGGGCTGTATCAGCCCTGGTCGGGGGAGATACTTTTTGACGGAAAACCCGTGAAGGAAATAGACCGGAGTGTATTCACGGGATCTCTTACGGTAGTGGATCAGGACATAACCATATTCGAGGATACGATAGCGTCCAATATAAGGATGTGGGATGAGACGATACAGGACTTCGAGGTGATAATGGCTGCAAGGGATGCTCACATTCACAGCGATATCATAAAAAGAGAGGGCGGATATGATTATCGGATGAGTGAAGGGGGCAACGATTTTTCAGGAGGCCAGAGACAGCGGATCGAGATCGCAAGGGTTCTGGCTCAGGATCCGACCATAGTCATACTGGATGAGGCAACCTCCGCTCTGGATGCAAAGACGGAATATGAGGTTGTTAATTCCATAAAGGACCGGGGGATCACATGTATCGTGATAGCGCACAGGCTGTCTACAATAAGGGACTGTGATGAGATAGTGGTGCTGGATCACGGAAATGTTGTAGAACGCGGTACTCATGATGAGCTCTATGCCCGCGGCGGATTATATACAAAGCTTGTGACGAGTGAGTAGAATAAACGATGGGTTGGTTTGACGAACAGATAAAGTTAAGAAAAAAGAAAGACCGGGCTGCGTTTGACAGCACCTTCATGCGCATAGCGTGTGCTGTGACGGGAAAGAAGAAGGTATTGTCGAATCTCGGCGCCGAGGAGCGCGCCCGGAATGCGGTGGATGAAATCTTCTCTTATTACCACGCAAATGCCGGCGATATCCCTCCAAAGATAGATACTCTTGAAAAGAGGCTTGAGTTTGTATTAAACAGGTCCGGTATCATGTACAGGGTCGTGGAGCTGGAGAAGGGCTGGAGGAAGGATGCCTTCGGAGCCATGCTTGGCTTTATGAAGAAAGACCATGAGCCTGTCGCCCTCATCCCCTTCGGTCTTTCTCACTACCGGTATTACGATAGTGAAACCGGAGAGTATACACTTGTATCCGCCGGCAATGAAGAGCTTTTTGAAAAAGAGGCTTATGCTTTTTACAGACCCTTTCCCCTGAAAAAGCTGAGACTGATAGATCTGGCAGGGTATATGCTCGGTATCCTGGAACCGGCCGATTATGTGATGGTAGTGCTGGCGACACTCATAGTCACGCTCACAGGCATGCTGATCCCCAGAATAAACTACTTTCTTTTCAGTCAGGTGATAAATAATCCTTCCATTTCCCTTCTGATCTCTACAGGGTTATTTCTTCTCTGCGCACAGGTCGGGGCGCTGATGCTGGGTGCCGCAAAATCACTGGTTTCCACGAGGATCGATACCAAGATGAGCATCTGTGTGGAGGCCGCCACGATGATGAGGATATTGTCGCTTCCCACTTCTTTTTTCAGGGATTACGGATCGGGAGAGCTCTCCTCCAGATCATCATATGTAAATTCGCTTTGCAGCACGCTTGTCACCGTAATACTGAATACCGGACTGACATCGGTTTTCTCGCTGGTTTATATCACACAGATATTTGCATACGCACCTGCTCTTGTGACACCTGCGCTTACGATAATACTGGTGACGGTCTTATTCTCTGTGCTGTCATCGCTGTTGCAGATGAGGCTTACGAAAAAGCAGATGCTGATCGGCACAAAGGAAAACGGCATGAGCTACGCCGCCATAAGCGGCATACAGAAGATCAAGCTGGCAGGCGCGGAGCTGAGGGCATTCGCAAGATGGGGCGACCTTTATGCGAAGGAGGCCGAGCTGTCCTATAATCCGCCGCTGTTTCTCAAGATAAACGGGGTAATAAGCTCAGCCATATCTATCACCGGAACTATAGTCATGTACAATGCGGCGATCGTTTCGGGAGTGTCGGTGCCGGAATATTATGCTTTTAACACAGCTTATGGCATGGTGTCGGGAGCCTTTATGTCCTTGTTCGGTATGGCGCTTACGGCAGCCAATATAAAGCCTATATTTGATATGGCAGAGCCTCTGCTCAAAGCCGAGCCTGAGATATCGGAAAGCAGGGAGGCCGTGTCCAAGATATCGGGAGGGATAGAGATAAATGATCTGACCTTCCGTTATAAGGAAGGGGGTCCTGTCATCCTTGACGATATATCACTGAAGATACGTCCCGGACAGTATGTGGCGATAGTAGGCAGGACGGGCTGCGGCAAGTCGACTCTTGTCAGACTTCTGCTCGGCTTTGAAAAGCCCGATAAAGGCGGCATTTATTATGACGGAAAGGACATCAATTCCCTGGAGCTTAAGTCACTGCGAAAGCATATCGGAGTGGTCACGCAGAACGGAAGGCTTTTTCAGGGGGATATTTTTTCAAACATCGTTATAGCAGCACCGGATCTTACGCTGAAGGATGCCTGGGAAGCAGCGAAGATAGCGGGGATAGACGAGGATATCAGGCAGATGCCCATGGGTATGAATACCTTTATTTCGGAAGGCAGCGGCGGTATATCCGGAGGGCAGAAGCAGAGGCTTATGATAGCCAGAGCAGTGGCACCGAAGCCGAGACTTCTTATCCTGGATGAGGCTACGTCTGCCCTGGACAATATCACCCAGAAGAAGGTCTCGGAGGCTCTTGACAGGATGAGGTGTACCAGGATCGTAATAGCCCACAGGCTGTCTACCATAAAGCAATGTGACCGGATACTGGTATTGGACGGGGGACGTATCGTTGAAGATGGTACCTATGAAGCTCTGGTGGCAAAGAAAGGATTTTTTGCAGACCTTGTAGCAAGACAGAGAATAGATGAAGACAGAGGTAAGGATAATAATGGAGATGACATTTGAGGATCTGAAAGCAGCCGGATTTAACGTAGAAGAGGGTCTGGGCTACACAGGAGATAATGAGAAATATCTGGCGGCATTGCAGAGATTCTACAGGCGTTCCTATAAGGTCGCATCGAGCATTAAGGATTTCGTCTATGATGAAGCCTGTGATGAGCTTGTGATCGTAGTACACGCCCTTAAAAGCAATGCAAGGATGATAGGAGCCGACCGTCTGGGAAATCTGGCCGAGCATATGGAGACCCTTGGCAAGGCGGGAGACAACGGGGAGATGCTATCCCTTTCCGGAGGACTTCTGGAGGAGCTTAAGAAAGTTGTAGAAACAATACGCCCCTACGGTATGATGGAAGAAGTTCATCCGGCTTCGGAAATTTCTGCCGCGGAGGCGGAAAAAACGGGTGCAGAGCTTATCGATGCAGTGGAGGATTTTGATGATGAACGGGCTATGCAGCTTATTGACAGGCTAATGCGCTACCCTTTCCGTTTTACCCTCATAACCGTTCTTAAAAATGCAAAAGAGGACATCGGCGAATATGAATACACCGAAGCCCTCTTAAAGATCCGTCGCGTTGTGAGTCAGATCGAAGACTGATCAGAAGCCCTCAGCCGGTATAGGCTCCAGGCTGTAGCCTCCATCGTCGTCATGGATCAGCTGCACCCTGTCGCCGATGTTCAGCATCTCCCGGTATGCCCACCTTGCGATATAATCTCTTCCGTTGTCAGCCCTCACAGAGAAGTCCGTCTCGGTAACTCCGTTTACCGCAGATGTACCCGGGCCTGAAGTTACGCTGGCTTCACATACAAATCCGTACCGGTCGGTCTGGGTCATGCCGCCCGTGGCGGTAGCCATCATCTCATCATCAAGCGCAATATTAATTCCAGCCATTTTCGTTTCCTCCCTGTATTTTTTCTTTTTGAATCGCATAAAGGAAACACGTTTCCTGCAGCTTTTTCTTTGCTTGATTATACGGTGAAAGCCTCCCTTTTGGTTGTGTTTTTGCGTATATGGTTGTTATTCGTGTCTATTCGGTAATTTAGGGGGAAATGCTGATCAAAGCTCCTGCCTCGTCTGATCCGCACCGCTAAGGCGGCAGAGCATCCCAGGGAACCGCAGCACATTGAGGCGTAGCGAAACGGTATTCCGTTCAGACGCACCCGGTGCGTACGGCATCGCTGCATTTTCCCTGTGAACGGTAAACTGAATAGACACGAAAAACAGCCAAATAGACATTTTATAATGAAATCATGTAATGTTAATTGTATAATTTCTTGGTTAATAGTGTCTTGAATTGTCATCGAAACGGCATTCAGAATATGCCACCGGCAAATTTTGCACTTGCTGCGCGGTTAAGCCTCGTTAAATTACGAAAGAGATGTGTTTTGCCCCATCGTATCTCCTGCATCGCAGGATGCCGGATGCCACCCGGCGAGGGCCGAAGGCGGTTTAATTGGCAGAACCCGTTACGTTTTCAGCCTGAATGGCTGTGAACAGTAACCTTGGATTAAAACAATTTAACCCGGGAGACATAAGCATATGAAAAACATGGTAGACATTGATGTAGTGATCGATGAGAAATATATCGATCCGAAGGTAACGATCCAGACGAAAGAAAAGACGGAGCAGGTGGATAATATCATTTATGCCATAGAAAACGTATCGGAGAACGATTTTCCGGTGATCCCGGCATATGACGGGGAGAAGGTGGAGCTGCTTTCCCAGAGGGATATCTTCAGGGCGTATACTCAGGGGCGCAAGGTCATGGTTCAGACAGCGGATCACAGCTATTCCGTTAAGCGAAGTCTTATGGCCCTTGAGGAGGATCTGAACCCCAAAAGATTTCTTCGGATATCGCAGTCGGAAATCATAAATCTGTATAAGGTAAAGCGTTTTGATATAAACATCGTGGGTACCATAGGGATCGAGTTTGATAACGGTCAGACCTCGTGGGCGGCCCGGAGCCGCGTCAAGGCCATAAAAGATCTTATAAAGGAATAGTGAGGATAATATGGATTTTAAAAACCGTGTAATTTTTCTCTCATCTTTAGGATTTGCCCTCGGCATGATGCTGGGAATCATCATTACGGCCGTAAGTGCAACTATGGAATATGCGGACGGCACACTGTATCTTTGCGCTAAGGAGTTTACCGCCTTTATCGGGAATCCTTTGCTTGCTTTTGTGATACAGGCATTCGTCACCGGCATATACGGGATGATCGGTATGGGCGGATCATCTGTATATTACATAGAAAAATGGAGCCTGCTGGGTGCTACGGTGTCTCATTTTATTGTCACAGTGGCCTGCTACTATATGACCGCCTTTTTCCTGCGGTGGATCAGCCCATCAGACATATTTGACTGTTTCATCATGTTTATGCTGTTCCTTATACCCTATGTGATCATATGGGCCAGTAAATATTTTTCGTACAAATCGCAGATAAAGGAAATAAACGAAGGGCTGATAGCATTTAAGGCATCCGAAAATATCGAAAATAACGCAGCATAGCTTCCATCCGTTACCTTCGCTGTCCGGGAGGCTGTGAACAGTAATATCTTCATACCGGAGATAGGTTTGAAAGCAGACTTTCAAATTCTTACGGGTATCCGTACCGCGGAAAATGCCGCGGCACGGCAGGGGGATAAAAATGAAATTAAGGATAATGCTAACGGGGCATAATAAAAGGATCGCCGAGGACATAAGCGAGCATCTCAAAAATGACAGAGACTGTATCGCGATGAACTGTCCCCCCACGAAAAGCGCTCTTTTCGAAATGGTTCCATCGGAGCTGCCGAATGTGATAATCATCTGTCTGAATGATGAGACAAAGGAATCTCTGAAGGTATTTGACGTATTGAAAGAGTGTACCGGGCTTGGAGTTGTTACCCTGATTGTGGTTGCAAACGATACGGACAGAGCGGTCTTTGTAAATCATACGGGGCTGGAGCGCCTTTTTTTCTTTCCCGCCCTGTTTCGCTTTTTGCTCTTTATGACAAGCTCAACGAGGTAGAGGCTAAGCTTGAGCAGGAAAAGAATTTTCTGACCGAATGGGTGAGCCCCGTCACAGCAGACCATACGAAGAAGCATATCCTTGTGGTTGATGACGATCCGGAGCAGTTAACGCAGATCAAGGAGCATCTGAAGGAATTCTATGAGGTTACGCTTGTAGCCTCAGGAAAGCATGTCATCAAATATCTGTTGAGATATCATATAGATCTTATCCTTCTGGATTATCTGATGCCTGAAATGGACGGACCCCAGGTTTTGTCACGTCTCAGGGCAAATGATGATTACCGCGATATTCCCGTGATCTTTCTCACAGGCGTGGCCGAGAAGGATATGGTGATAAAAACTCTCGTGGACCTGAAGCCCGAGGGGTATGTGCTGAAGCCTTCAAAAAAATCGGATCTGGTGGCAAAGATCATCGACGTGCTGGGATAGGATGCGGGGAAACACCGTCAAAACAGCCTTGCTCTACCGGATGGACACGGAAACCTACCGAATGCGCAAAGCCGCTGCCGGAGCGGAAAACCCTCACGTATAATCATACAAAGACAAGCAGTTAAAGCTTAAAGCAAAAAAATTTACGGAGGTGAATACAATGGCTGAAAACAGAAACATGGAGCTTAACGATGAGGCAATGGCAAAGGCAAACGGGGGAAAACTGGAGCCGGGACAGGAAGGAGCAACCATAAAGGGTATCGTTATGGTGGATCCTTATCCGAACGGCGTACCTTATGGCGGAGTATTCGAGTATTGCCAGAGCAACGGGTATCAGGTATATGAGATCGACGGAGGCAGATTTGCCGTTGCCGACAGGCATCTTCCGAACTTCAACACAGGCGACGAGGTAATCGTAAATCATGTACGCGGCTATTATGGCTGGGAGATTATCGAATTGGCTATGGAATGAACCGGACAAGGGATCCGGTTTGCCGCCGATACAGAAAGCAGCCCGCACCTTTCCGTGCGGGCTGCTTTCTCTCGTTTTTGTCCGACCGTCTTAAACCGTGCCGTTGAACAGACTGCTTGCGGCATCAGATGAAGAACTGTAGCTTCCGCTGGAATTGTAGGAGGAATTCCCGGAAATCTTGTTTGATGCCAGCGACGAGATGATCGACGACTTGTTCGCAACAGAATCCGCATAAGATCCCGTACCGGAAAACAGCGACTTGATCGTGCCGATATCCGCTTTCTTGAACTTGTCCTGATCGATGGAAAGATCACCGTCTTTCCCGATCGAGATGCCGACCTTGTTCAACAGGCTGGAATTCTTGGACGTCATCGAAATCAGGCTCAACGTACGCGTACTGATATTACCCGAATCAAAAGCTGCACCTGCCTTGATCGCGGAGTTATAGGAATCCGTGAAAGCGGACGCTTTCTCATAGATCTTATCCATATCATACTCCGACTCGATCTTCGACCCGTCCGAAAGGGTTGTCTCAAAGGAACCCTTGGAATAAAGCGACGAGGATGTCAGATCATCCGCAGCCTTTGTCAGGGTTTCCGCGCTATTCTTCACCTTGGAGAGCTTGGTGTTGTTTTCCCTGGTCTCCTCCGAATCGGCCGTTACAGAGCTTTGACCGTAATACGCCTTCAGAAGCTTTGCATAACTGCCGTTTTTAATGCTGGCATAATCCGCGAGCGTATTATCTGTGGAGAAGAAACCGCCGGAAGTACTCTTCGAAGATGATGAGCTGAGATTTGAGAACAAAAAAGAATAGTCCGTTCCAATACTTGCCATGATCATCACACTCCTTATGAATAAACGGCTTCCCTGCCTATTGGTACATATTTATTATATGCACATCATATTTCAAATTACAATAGGAACATTTATGAAATTTCTATAATTTCAGCGCTTCCCTATTCCGTCGTACAGTGATCCTCATGTCCGGCTCCCTGGGAACGGCCCTTCAGGAGCATCTCTTCCATCGTGTGCCAGCCGAGTACGGCACACTTGACACGGGCAGGCATATGGGAGATATCCTTCAGCACGGAAGCCTCGTCCAGCTCCTCCAGCTCCTCCTCCGATGCCTCTCCCCGGATCATCTTCATAAATGTTCCGGCGATCTCCACGGCCCGCTCCCTGGATTCTCCGATGATGAGGTCCAGCATCATGTCCACAGACGCCTGGGAGATCGCGCAGCCACTGCCGTAGAAGCTTCCGTCCTCGATGGTTCCGTCATCCGCAACCTTAAGCTGAAGAAAGATATCGTCCCCGCAGGTCGGATTCCTGCCCTCCAGCATGATGGTCGGCGCATCCAGGGTTCCCTTGTGGGAAGGACGCAGATTATGCTCGTTCAGTATCTCTCCGTAGATCGAATTAAGACTCAAAGCCCATAAACCTCCGTATATTCTTTACTTTTTCCAGGAAAAGCCTTACGTCCTCTTCCGTATTATAAAGATACAGACTCACGCGTGCCGTGGAGCCTGCTTTCAGGTACTCCATAAGGGGCTGGGCGCAATGATGGCCTGCCCGGACAGCGATATTGTCCCCATCCAGGATACTCGCTATATCATGCGGATGTACGCCGTCGATCGTAAAGGAAACGATGCCGTTATGCTTCTTCGGGTCCGGAGATCCCTGAATATGAAAATAATCCAGATCCTTCACACCCTCAAAGATCATCTCTGTCAGAGCATCCTCTGTCCGGCGGATAAAATCGAACCCCACCTCCCGGAGATATCCGATCGCTTTCTGCAATCCGTATGCTCCGGCTGCATTTACCGTACCGGCCTCAAATTTATGGGGCACCTCTGCGTAGGAAGCATCGGTAAGTGATACAGACTCGATCATTTCGCCTCCCCGCAGGAACGGAGGCATCGCCTCCAGCAGCTCCATCCTGCCGTACAGCACGCCGATCCCCATGGGCCCCATCATCTTATGACCCGAAAATGCCAGAAAATCGGCTCCCAGCTCTTTTACATCCACCGGCATATGCGGTACGGACTGTGCGGCGTCAACAATAACAACCGCTCCTTTTTCATGAGCCAGATCAGCTATCTTCTTCACCGGATGCTCACAGCCAAGCACATTGGAAACATGTGCAATCGCAACCAGCTTTGTTTTACCGGTGATCTTTTCCGCAAGCTCCCGGTCCGGGATCGTTCCGTCCGTTTCCGGATTCAGGAACACCAGCTTCGCTCCTGTCTTCCCGGCAGCCATCTGCCACGGAAGCAGATTCGAATGATGTTCCATTACGGTTGTTACTATCTCATCTCCCGGTTTCAGTGTACTCAAAGCGTAGGTATAGGCCACCAGATTCAGGGATTCCGATGCATTTCTCGTAAAGATGATCTCCCCGGCACTGTCCGCATGGATAAAATCCGCAACTGCCTTTCTCGCATTCTCATATGCGTCGGTGGCTTTGACCGACAGACCGTAAAGCCCCCGCAGCGGATTGGCATTCATCGTTTCGTAAAACTCTTTTTCCGCTTCGATCACAACAGAGGGCTTCTGTGCGGTAGCTGCACTGTCAAGATATATACATCCCGAATCCATAAGCACGGGAAAGTCCTTCCGGTACGGATTAGCGCTCATTGTCAAATGCCTCCTCCATATAATGCTGGATCCTCCCGATGGACTTTTCATCCGTGATCTGATTGCGGATCGAATTCAGCTTCGCCTTGGTCATCAGGATCTCCGCCTCTCCGGGACTCATGCCCCGGCTCTGCATATAAAAGAGGATATCCGAAGACAGACGCCCGATGGTTGCCCCGTGGGATCCTTCAACATCATCCTCATCGCATAAAATAACAGGAAGAGTTTTATTCAACACTCCTTCCGATAACAGGAGTGTTTCTTCCTGCTCGTCACCACAGGCTCCCTTTGCACCGTGCTTTAAGTCAATGGTTCCGCGGAAGTTCTTCTTCGCCTTATCCTTTAATGCCCCTCTTACGATCAGACTGCTCTCGGATTTCTTTCCGGAGTGTCCGATATAATAATTCATATCCAGGCTCTGGCTTCCCATGCAGAGATATCCGGTATGTCCGGTAAAGCTGCTCTTATACCCGGCAAGCTCCGTGTTGACCCCGACGTAATTCCTTCCGCCCCCCAGCTCCATCTGGACCAGTTCCACCGCACCTCCGTCCTCCACCAGGGCTCCGATATCGTCAAAATGCAGATAATTCCTCCCCAGCAGCTCGATCTTGATCAGCCGGATCACCGCCCCTTTTCTCGCGTGCAGCCTGGTCTGTACGCCGAAAAAGCCGCGATCCTCCCGTTCCGAGGTGTAGTCCATAATTACTGTAACAGTACTTCCCTCCTCCGCAATGATCTCCTGCCGGACCGCGGTTCCGTCTCCGCTGCCCAGCCGGTAATCCAGACAGAGCGGCTCTCTGATCTCCATGCCGCGCTTTGCTCTCACCATCAGGGTTCCGTCACAGACCTCGGAGAAAAACCGATCCGCTTCTTCACCCATGCCGGTCGCTATGTCTTTGATCTTCTCCGATCCGTCACGGTCACATCCGTTACAATCTCCGCAGTTATCCGTGTTTCCGACGATCACTCCGTTTGGGATATTCTGTATGATGCTCTGCCCGCGTCCGTTCAGCACCACGGATTCGTTCACCTCGGCCCGGTTCAGCTTCAGAAAATTCCATGTCAGCGTCGGCAGACAGTTGATTTTCAGATTTAACGTTTTTTCCATATGATTATCCGATGGATCCTTTCATTTCCAGCTGGATCAGATTATTCATTTCCACGGCATATTCCAGCGGAAGCTCCTTGCTGACCTGATCCGCGAAGCCGCTTACGATCATCGCCTTCGCATCCTCCTCGGAGATCCCGCGGCTCATCAGATAAAAGACTGCATCATCGCTGATGCGTCCGATCTTCGCCTCGTGACCGACATCCGCTTTATCCGTCCGGATATCCATGGCGGGTACCGTATCCGAGCGGGATATATCATCGAGCATCAGAGACGCGCAGGAAACGGAAGCCTTTGCATCCTCCGCCGACGGCATCACTGTGACCGAGCTCCGGTAGGTACTGATGCCTCCTCCCTTGGAGATCGATTTAGTATTGATAAATGAAGAGGTTCGCTTTCCGATATGCACCATCTTGGCTCCGGTGTCGAGATTCTGGCCCGTCCCCGCAAAGGTAATGCCGGTAAACTCCGCTCTGGAGCCGTCTCCCTTCAGGATGCTGGAGGGATAGAGATAGGAAATATGCGAACCGAAGGAGCCGGAAACCCATTCGATCACCCCTCCCTCTTCACAGACTGCCCGCTTGGTGTTCAGATTGTACATATTTTTCGACCAGTTTTCGATGGTGGAATAACGCAGCCTTGCATTCTTTCCGACGTAGAGCTCCACACAGCCCGCATGGAGATTCGCCACATTATACTTCGGAGCGGAGCAGCCCTCGATGAAATGCAGATCGGCTCCCTCCGAAACAATGATCAGCGTATGCTCAAACTGCCCCGCACCGGCAGCGTTCAGACGGAAATAGGACTGAAGCGGTATATCCACCTTAACCCCCGGCGGCACATACACAAAGGAGCCGCCGGACCAGACCGCACCGTGCAGAGCCGCAAACTTATGGTCTGTGGGGGGTACGAGCTTCATGAAATGATCCTTCACCATCTGCTCGTATTCTCCGGTCAGCGCACTCTCCATATCGGTATAGACAACCCCCAGCTCGCTGACCTCGTCCTTTACATTATGATAGACGAGCTCGCTGTCATACTGCGCACCCACTCCCGCCAGACTTGTCCGCTCCGCCTGAGGGATTCCGAGCCGTTCGAAGGTTTCCTTGATGTCGTCCGGTACTTCTTCCCACTTTGCGCTCATTTTTGTATTCGGACGGACATAGGTAACAATGTCGTCCATGTTCAGTCCGCTTATGTCGGGTCCCCAGTCGGTCACATTCAGCTTATGATAAGTATCAAGTGATTTTAACCGGAACTCCCGCATCCAGTCCGGATCATGCTTTTCCTTCGAGATCTGAAGGACGATCTCCGGTGTCAGACCTTCGTCGACCCGGTAAAAATCATCTTCGGAATAACGGAAGTCATACATGCTCCTGTCTATGTCATTTACTTCGGTTCTTTCTTTTTCCATATCGTACGTTATATTCTTTTTATCGCGTTATGTAACGGTTGCTTTAGTTTTCCAGCCCCTTCTCCGCAAGGTATTTCTCAAATCCCTTTTCATTGATCTCGTCCACCAGGCTCCCGTCGCCCTCGGCGACCAGCCTGCCCTTTACCAGCACATGGGTATGATCCACATGTAGGGATTCGAGTATCTTGGTTGCATGTGTTATGATAAGAAGTGCTCCATCCTTGGACTTCTGATATTCACGGATTCCCGCCGAGACCGTTCTTACCGCATCCACATCCAGGCCGGAGTCCGTTTCATCCAGGATCGCAAACCTCGGCTTCAGCATCAGAAGCTGGAGGATCTCCGCCTTTTTCTTCTCTCCGCCCGAAAATCCCACGTTCAGATCCCTGTCCTTATAGGCACTGTCAAAATTCAGCAGCTTCATGTTTTCCGCAAGACTCTTCCGGTATTCGGAAAATTTGATCTTCTCCCCGGTCTGCTGCACGATGGCGTTTCTGATAAAAGAAGAAAGGCTGATCCCGGGAACCTCCAGAGGATTCTGAAAGGACATGAACATCCCCGCTTTGGCGCGCTTATCCGGCGTTTCGTCCTTAATGGACAGGCCGTTGAAATAAATGCTGCCCTCCGTCACCGTATAAGCCGGATTTCCCATCAGCGCATTGCCGAGGGTGGATTTTCCGGCCCCGTTGGGTCCCATCAGCACATGCGTCTCTCCCTTTCCGATATTCATCGTGATATTCTTTAATATTACACTGTCCTCCACGCCCACGGACAGATTTTTGATTTCCAGCAAAGCCATTTTGACCTCATTTCTCCGGGCAGCGGAGCTGATCCCCTGTACCGGGCCCGCTCCGTCATTTTACGGTACGACATTAAAGAATAGCACAGCCTGCCCGCTATCGTCAACGAAACAAGGCGCTGCCGAAGCATCTCCCGTTATTTTGTATCTGGTATAACGGTCGCAAAATATCTGGACTAATGCGACGAATGCTTGCCCGAGAGTGCGTATCTGAAAACGTAGGCGTAGCGGGGTGCT
>CACZNS010000126.1 GCA_902782575.1 uncultured Lachnospiraceae bacterium | reverse complement strand
GGCGCCGAAAACCGGAACAGCCGGGACCTCCTTACGGAAGGTCTGAAGCATCCTCTCCACATTGAAGTCCGTGCCCGAAATAAATAGCATTACGCCCTGCACCCCGGGACAGGCCCTGACGGAGGCGGCCAGCTCTTCTCCCGTTTTTTCGGGAGAATCATCCTGCGCGTCGAGATCCAGCAGGGAAAAGCTCTTCTTCTGAAAGAAGCAGAAGCTGTAGGTCGAGATCCCCTCCGGCCGGCTCTCAGGCATATTGGTGGTGGCGTCGAACCTCTCCCAGTGCGTTATGCCGGCGATCCTTGCCTTGGGCAGGCGCGTTTTCAGCCGGTCTGCTCTTTCCCGGATCATCTCCGGGTCCCAGGATTCTTCAAAAACAGTAAGCAGCACCGCCTCAGCCTTAAGATAGGCCGGAGACGATGCTGCTTCCCGGATCATCCGGTCAAGCTCTTCATTTGTTCTGATCTTATAAGTCTTCTGGATCATAAAGGATCATCCCGCCCGGTCAATCATATCTGGCATTGAAGGAATAGGTCTTGTTGCTTCCGTCGTTGATCTTCACCTTAAAGGTGACCTTTCCTGTGCCCTTAGTATTACAGGAGGGGCAGGCAAGCCTGATGGAGCGGTTTGTGATATTGCCGGCACTGTCGGTAGTGATAGAATAATACCCGGACATAAGCGAGGGATTGCTGCTTGTGACGATCACATCATCGCAAAGGGAATCGGAATCGATATTTATTGAGTAGATCTTTTCACTATCGGGCTTATGAACCACCACACTCGTGGCGGTGCCTGCAAGCTTCAGGGTCGTGCATTTCGGGATCACGTTCAGATAATATACACCGGACAGGCCGGTCCCGTCCGTCGAGGTCGCGGAAACGACAATCTTTCCTTTGGTAAACTGCTGGTTTACGGTGACCTTGCCGCTGCTGCTAAGAGTAACATAAGCGCTTCTGTCCATGCCGCTGTCATTCTTCGCTTCCTTGATCGCCCAGGTGACCTTTGGAGTGGTGGGCTTTCCGTAGGAGGTGCCCGCCACGGCCTTAAGCGTGGCAGAGCAGCCGGAAGCGATAGTATCCTGTGCATTGTTTGCCGTTACGTATACTCTGGATACCGGCACCGTCACCCTTACGGTAAGGCTCGCGCTCTTATTGCTCCCGTCCTGGGCTTTGCAGACGATCTTTGCGGTACCCGCGGAATTCGCCTTCACAACGGCCCTGGTGGGATCCCCGGGATCCACGGTCACGGTGGCGACCTTCGGGTTGTTTGAGCTCCAGACCGGCTCCGAGCCGTTGCTCACCTCTCCTTTTACGGTCAGCCTGTTATCCGCCGTGGCAAGGCTTCTGTGATCCGCGTTGAAAAGCCGGATGGAGGAAAGGGAACCCGCGTTGTTGTAGGCCGGCGAGACCACTGCGGCACTGTATTCGGAGGAAGCGGACGCGATGGAAAGCCTCACGGAGGAAGCCTTGCTTCCGGTCACGATCCCGTTGAAGGATGCCGTGGAGCCGCCGTCTTCCGCGGTTGCCACAAGGGTGAAGGGAGTGTTTGCCCTGGCTCCGTTTACGGTCACCCTTCCGTTTGATTCATTTACCGTCACTCCGGAAACCTTCTCCTGAAGGGACCAGAGGACCTTTTTGTTTCCTGCGTTTGCAGGCAGTACAGCGGCCTTATACGCAGCGGAGGCCCCGTTTGCCACATACTTCTGTCCGGTGATCGTAAGCTTTTCCGTAAGCTGCTTTACATTCACACTGCAGACCGCGGACCTGCTTCCGTTTACCGTACAGGTGATCTTCACGCTGCCCTTTTTCACCGATGAGACCGTGGCGCTGTTGCCGGAAGCGGTCACCTTTGCGATACCGGGATCGCTGCTCGTCCAGCTGTAGCTGCATTCCGCGGGCTTCACGGAATTCCCGTTTGCATCCTTCACTTCAGTGACCGTTATGGTCACCCTGCTGTTTGATTCATTCGCCGTGGGTCCGACTCCGATATCCGCTCTTTTCTTATCCAGCGTAAGGCTCTTTACCGCGCCGGTATAGGAAGCGGCTGAGGCCCCTGCCGCGGCCGAAGCCGCCTGGGCAGCTGTAACGCTTCCCGTCAGGGTGTACTTCACGGTGGTAATCTTTCCCAGCTTTCCCACTCCGCTGATCTCTGCCGCCTTGAGCGTCAGGGTCCTTCCGGAATAAAAGCCACGGGAGATCAGATCCGAAGCGGTGATCGGTGTGCTGTATATCTCTCCTGCCGTGATCATGCCGTTTGAAACGGCAGGGTTCTTTCCGTCCAGAGTATAGAGGATGCTCCCGTCCCCTTTGGAGGATGAGGCGCGCTTAAGCGTAATGGCCGCGGATGAGGACAGATTGAAGTCTGAACCGTTTGACGGTGAAACGGAGGGTACATCCGGAACCGCGGAAAACATCTTTTCCAGATCGATGATCCCGGAGCCGATCTGAGGTGAGGAGGATTTCGTCACGCTCTTTTTCAGTACATTCTCCATTGCCGCGGGCGATACCTCTCCGTATACGCTCATATAAAGGGCGCATGCGCCGGCGATCACCGGGGTAGACATGGAGGTGCCGTTCATGGATGTATAGGTTGTGGAGCCTCCCTTATAGCTGGACACCATCTTGTAGCCGGGAGCCGCGATATCCGCCCAGGGACCGAAGTTTGAGAAATTTGCCTTTCTTCCGCTCTGATCCACTGCCGAGACCGCGATCACATGATCATAGGCCGCGGGATAAGACCTGCAGTTTGCGGCTTCATTTCCCATGGCAGCCACGATGACCACATCCTTATGGTACAGGGAATTGATGGCCTTCTGCATGCTCGCGGAATAGCCAAGGGTTCCCAGACTCATGTTGACGATCTTTGCCGGAGGCTTTCCGGTGCTTAACATATAATTAAAAGCTACGAGCTGCTTATCGATCGTTCCCGCTCCGTCAGAATCCACTACCGGGATGCTTAAGATCTTCGCTCCCGGAGCGACTCCCGCACCGATCAGTCCGTTATTGAGGCTTGCCGCAATGATGCCTGCCACATGGCTTCCGTGGCCGTGTTCGTCTCCTCCCTCCGGCGCATATCCGTTGGGATCCTGCATCGTCACATCCGGCAGCTCCTTATGATTTAAATTAACACCGGTATCCAGTACCGCTACCGTCACGGAGGAGCAGTCCGTATTCATTCCCCAGGCGGTGTAGGAATGGATCATATCGTGCCACCACTGATAGCATGGGAATTTTTCATTGTCCGCGATGCATTTCGGATTCGAAACATCCAGGAAGGGGTCCGGATCGGTCAGGCTTGCGTAAAAGGAATCATAATCCTGTCTGGCCTTTCCGGAGGAAACCGCATTGGAAACGGAAGCGATGGATGCATTCGTCTGCTCATTGTCAGCCTCTTCCTCAACCACTGCTTCCTCCTCGATGGTTACGATATAGTTCGGCTCCACGGCCGGCAGATTGTTGTCCGTATCCATACCCGCGGACACAGCCTCCTCCACGGAGACCTCATTTTCCGCAAGCTCTATGACAGCCACTCCGTAACGGAAAGAAGCAAGCCTTCCGTTGTAGGCTTCGGCGATGAGCTCCGCCTCCTTCCGATCCTCCGCAAGGATCACGACCTCATTCTCCTCGTAGTCTACACCGGGCTCCATATCTTCCAGATCGCTCAGGACATGGTGCTCGGCCATCTCCTCCTTGATCTCCGTCTGCTCCTCGGAGAGCACGTAATCCTCCGGCATTCCGGAAAGCCCGAAGGGAAGCTCCTCTTCCGATGCGGACTCCTCCCTGACGGCCGCCTCTTGCGCACCGGTAAGGGTCTCCGGCTCTTCTGCAGGGGCTTCCTCCTCCACCACAGCCTCTTCGGAGGCTGCAGCGGCCTCTTCTCCTGAGGACTGCGGCCGGTCATAAGAAGTGCTCTCCTGCACCTCCACCACCACCGCTTCCTCTTCTGCCGCATCCTGCCCGCAGACCTCCGCAGCGGAATATGCCTCTTCGCTTCTTCCGGCCTTAACGGCCCTTACGGAAACCTCCGATGCATAGGAAGGAACGCTTCCGAAAAGCACCAGAAGCGATAAGAGCAGACACAGTACCTTTGATTTCCCGGTAATTTTCATAATATTCCTCCCTTCCGGGCTCTCCGCGCCCGGTGTATCATCCCTTCTCATTCGATATATGTGGTCTGGTTCAGCTCAAGAGCGGGATACCCCAGCTCCTGTCCTCTGCGGATCACCTCCGCGGGATCCTCCCCGGTTCGGAAGACCGCCACACCGTAGC
>CACZNS010000125.1 GCA_902782575.1 uncultured Lachnospiraceae bacterium | reverse complement strand
TGCGTTATCAGCTCCATTCTGTAATACAGAAAATCTGAATTTCGGACACCAGATAATATGGTATTGCGTCAAATACTTACAATGCGAAGCACTATGATATTGCTCCTCGCTCATTGTCGTTATCTCCCAGCTGATATTTTTCCTGAATTCCCCTGCGCATCAAGTCAAGAAATGTTATAGTTTCGCCTTCCTCAACAGAATAGATACGCGCAAGGTTTTCAAGTTGTTCTTTCCATTCAGAAGGGATGGAAATGTTAATCTGTACATTATTACTCTTAGGTCGTGCCATTATTAATCTCCTTAATATGAGTACTCGTCTATTGTTCCAAATTTAAGCCATCCTTTGTCGTAATTAACCTTGTAAGTTTTAGACTTGAATCGTTCTATTATCTTTTTTGCACCTTGTTTACTAAAAGCCCAGCATGTTGAAAAATCCGTATCGGGGGTTATTTCCAGCCATCTATCATCAGCTTTATGTTGCTTAACATATAGATGTGGCTGTCCTGTCGTTATGCTTTCCATTGTGATATATACTTTTCCTGTAATCTCAGGAGTTTCGTATTCATCATACTGTAATGTAGGATTTGGAACCATACTTATTCCTCCGTAATTTATATTATACATAGATTATATATGTATTCTATGTATTTGTCAAGTTAAAGAGAAGCGGCTTTCATCCCACATGCAAGCATGTGGGTTTTACGCCGCAAAATTATAACTGATTGATCGTTGCATTAAGCTCCTGCATGGAAGCTGATGTTTCCTGTGTTGAAGCCGCGTTCTGCTCAGATATGGCAGATAAGCTGTCCATAGCATCCACGGTCTCGGCCTTGGCTGCGGCGCATTCCTCGGATATGAAGCCTGTCGCGTTTTTTGTCGAACACCGAAAGCGCCATGTTTATTATACTTTTTATAGCACATTCTTTTAATGCCGGCATTGTTGTATATGAAGCGTGCGCCGCTATCATATCGTTATTTCAATCTGATTCTCTTCAATCCCCACAATGCAGGATTCGTAATATCCATCCCCTGTGTTGCGGGGACCACTTACCACTTCAAATCCATCGGCTCGAAGCCGTTCTGTCAGTTCGTCTACCTTTTCTTTGCTTCCGACAGAGAATGCTATATGAACATATCCTGTTCTGTTCAGGGGCTTATCCCGGTCTGCCAATTCCGGCTTCGTCATTATCTCCAGTCGTGCGCCGCTGTCAAAGCTTATAAAAAACGATCGAAAATCTGTGGTCCTGTTTCGATACCCGTCATTGGAGCGGCCTCCCAGATACTTCACGAAAAAATCCCGCGCCGCTTCCAGATCGTTCACATACATGGCAATATGCTCTATTATCATTTTTTATACCTCCGCCGTCCCGCAGCATTTATTCGCGGTACGGATACCCATGAAAAATTGAAAGGTTACTTCAAACTTACGGGGTGCCGTCGAATGGGGCCATCATATTTTGCCGGATCTGCCTTTTAATCTATTCCTTTGAAATCAGCCTTTGCTTCTTCCACGCTGCACCCACGATGATGAAGGAAAGGATCTGTGCGATAAGCACCCGCACGATCATCATCTCGTCTATTCCGCTTTCGGTGACCACATGCAGCAGATTGGTAGCGATGCAATTATTGAAAAAGTGATCTGCCATTCCCGCATAGAGGCTTCCGGTCATCCGAAGCATCAGTCCCCATTTGATGCCCATCATCCAGGCAAGGACAATGTAGCCTGCGCTTAGTCCAAGGAATCCGGCTGCATTCAGCTCTCCGTCGATCCAGTTGTGAAGGGGTGTCACGATATGCCATATTCCGAACAGCAGAGCCTGTATGAGAACAGCCTTCTTTACGCTATGGTCAGTGCTCAGGATATGAAAGAACAGCCCCCGGAATGTTCCTTCTTCCATGATCACGTTGATGATGTTGAAGCCTATGCACATTAAGATAAATCCGATCCCGGATTGTTCGACCGTATTGCCGGTCAGCGAAAAGCCGGTTGTAAAAAAGCCCATACTGACATGCTGTCCGAGGGAATTAAGGATGATCGCTTCTGCCGTGTATGCTGCCAAAAACGATACTGCCGCCAGTGCGAAGCCTATCGCTATGCCCTTCGCAATGCCGTTTCTCTTAAAGCCTATATCTTCCCATTTCCAGCCCAAGAGCTTTAAGACAACGAAAAGTACCGCTATGCCGAACAGCTTGTTGATGAAATTTTCCGCAAAGAATGTTTCGTCCATCCGGAGGATGATCGCTTCAAACGAATGGACGACAAGAATGATCAGGAATATTAGCACACATGTGCCTGTTGTTTTATTTATAAGTTTTTCTTCCATCATTTTTCTCTTCTTTTTCTCAGTTTTTCCAAATTCCTGCCAATTCATTCAGTCATAGCCTTGTTTATCAGATTATTGATCCCCCAATAATTCCTTAGCTATCTCTTTTCTTTGTGTACTGTAATCATTCATTGAAAAGTTTCTTTGCATTCTCCGAAATCCGGATCATTCTAAAGATCATGAAATTTTGACGCTTTAATCTGCGCCTTGTGTTATCTGAAAAAATCTCATTTCACTATTCTCAACCGGATGATCAGTGTATTTACTCCAAATACCTTGCGGTAAACAATATCTTCAACAAGCTTTTCAATCATGCGAACACCCATAAAGGACTCTTCGTCATGCTTCTCTGAATGAATGGGATCGAAGGATATCCCGTCATAGCGAATGCTGATCCCGAGTGAATCCTGGTGAAAATAAACACGAAGGTCAAAGGTCACGTGTCCTCCCTCATTAACCTGGGTGATGAGGGTCATTATCTCTTCCATGGAAAGGCTGACCTTCATATATTCCTGGGAACTCATTCCATTCTCACTGCAGAAACCAGATATCTTTTCACAAGCACTGCAGATCTCATCGTGTACTCCGGGGAGTGAAAAATTAATGACCTTTCCGGATTCCTGCAGGGTGGGATCCATCAGCAGATAACGGGTACAGCTCTCTCGACGACTTGAAATGATCTTCGTCGCGGCTAACCAGAAAACGACAGTCAGACATTCGCTCAGGGGAAGGAACAGCCATATGCTTAAAGAAAGCGCCTCGCAGGCAAAAAGAGAAACAACCACAAAGAGGAATACACGACAAACGATCAAAAGGTTTGACAGAGAGGAATTAAACGATACGTTGTAATAACTTATCATCATATTATTCCAAAGTCCCGGAAAGAGGCTCACTGCCAGACATATCATAGGCATTAGAAGCGAAATCCCGTTCAGTCCGTAGGCTGTCCGTATGACACCTGACAAGGCGATGATCAGTATCCCGAATCCTGCAGCCATAGCACCACCGTCAATCCACTCACGCCGCAGAAGGATCCTGCTGCTTCCGTTATCACGTTCTCCGTAATATACCCCCAGCATGGCCGTTCCCGCATTGGGAGCGCCCACCGTTACTGCCTCGGCAAAGGCCGCAACAGCGTTTGTCGCCACAAAGACCGCCACCATAGTGTTTCCGCCAATCCTGTATAGGAAGGCGTTGATCGTCAATATCCTTATGGTCTGAAGAAGGTTGTTCAATGAAGCCGGGCTTCCTGCGGAAATGATCTTATTCCAGTCCTTCCGTTCCTTCAAAAATGCCGGTTTCAGATCAAAATTCGTATGGCCGATATGGAGCCTTATAAACCCAAATAAACAGGCCGCCGCAGTGGCGATCACACTGGCCAGTGCCGCACCGTAAACGCCCCAGTTCATCAGGTACATAAACACTATATCCAGAACTATGTTGCCGACACCCATGATCACCATCATGGCAGTAACAGAGCGGTTCTTACCCTCGAGTCTGAGATACCAGAAGGGGATGTAGATCAGTATCTTGGGAAGCGCCCCGGCGAAGGTAACTCCTGC
>CACZNS010000124.1 GCA_902782575.1 uncultured Lachnospiraceae bacterium | reverse complement strand
TAATCTCATAATCATCCTTGATCGCACATTCTCCGGGCGTCTTCAGCCAGCAATAATTGCATCCGATACAGTGGCTTATTCTTAAGGGTGCGGCTTCGACAATCTCGGCCTCAATAGGTTTTTCTTCAAAATAGAGTTTCAATTCTTCGGTTATGGAAGTATCCGAAGTGGTATTCACTATAAGAATCATGATATTTAACCTCTCTTTTGTAATATAAATGCGTTTATATAAACACTTTTATATTATTGCATGTTGAATCATTTGTCAATATGGTAATAAAGAGATCGGTGTATCACAAACAAAAACCCGCCCAAACTAATGTGCAGGTTATCCTCATCGTCTATAAAACTGAAATATAATACGCATTCATTCTAACGTAACTCTTGACGAAATTCACGGAATTATATATAGTCAAAACGAGCTAAACAATGGATATTTAACCACCATTCAGCTCGTAATTATCTTAGGAAATCTCTTTTACAGAAAAATTTTCACACATAGATGGGATAGAAAAACTCTTAGACGAATAGTATTAATGCGGCTCTTCGGGAAAGCTTTCAAATAATTGAACCTCCTTCCCTCCATAATATGAGTGTAACAGTAAACGCTTATGTATGGAGGGAATTTATATGTCTAATATTCAGATTTACCCCAAAGCTGCAAAACTGAATAACGAAGTGTATATGATGCCGTGGGAGTCGGATGCGATCTGCTGCAACTTCAATGAACCTGAGGTGTTCATCCTTAAGATCCATCGTCGGAGGTGATATTGAAGGCCTGACCTTTGCCGGACACTCTGATTTTATCCTGTTCATAAATGAGATCGGAAAGATCATAGGACTTCCGGTCAATACACTGGCTTCCGTCTTTTCTCTCGAGTTTGTCAGTGAGATCCCTATGATATACGGAAATGCAGTGATATGCGGCCTGGATGAAGAGGGTGATACCTGTGATCTGACCGATGAACAGGTCGAGCAGTTCACACAGATCCTTGATGGAATTCACTGATCTTCAAAGAATTGAATGAGAAACAAATCATAATATAAGTGAAAGGATCGTGCAGGACACGGTTCTTTTTTGTTGCAGAAAAAACGATAACGAAACGGAGGAAATCAATATGAAGAACATGATGAAAGAATATTTGGGAAATGATTACAGCAACAATCATCTGAGGAACTTCTGCCTCTATTGGATCAAAGGACTTGAATGCAGGGACAGATATGCAAGGACCGAGGGGGTTGACTGGTTCCCGGAGGAGATACCGAGCCGCGGGGAGTATGAGGAAGGTCTTGATAATCTGGAAAAATGCGGTTACAGGGTCGACTACATCATTACGCACACTGCGCCGGCCGAGGTCGCAGCTGCGCTCGGATATGGGGAAGAGTCACTTGAAGAGGCTGCATTGCGCCGGTATCTGCAGCAGATAGCAGAAGAGGCAGAATATAATCTCTGGTTTTTCGGACATTTTCATGAGGATGAGGTGATCGAGGATGTATTTATTGCCATGTATGATGAAATAGTTGTTGTAGATCAGGATGGCAGGTAACGGACGGCCTTTGGAAAGGAGTATCTTATGATAATAGAGTTTCAGGACGGGACTGAATATGATGATGAAATTGAGCTGCTGCCATTCGAACGGAGTGTGGACAATGCGATAGCGTGTATCGAATGGAGAGCGATGAAAATATTTAACAATTGCTGCAAGTGTGATCGTTATTGATGATCTGCTTGATTTTTATATTCTGCCATTCTTCGCTTTGGCATTAAATCCTGCCGTGAAAGAAAAGCGTAAAAGGAGTATAATCGGAACAGCAGCCACCGTATCCACTATCATGCATGTGATGACGGAAGGAGAGCGCAGATGAAAAAAAGAATGATCCTCCTGATCTGCAGCGGCCTTATCGCCGCCCTGCTTTTCGCCCTTCTTATCCTGAAGCCGGAAGCAGGGGCGGAGGATGAGCCTCAGACAGAAGCCGCGGCTTACGATGCTGCTCCCGTGATGGTCCCGCAGGAAGCACCGGATGAGCCGGATGCCGGAGAGAAGCTGCAGGAGCCTTCTGCCAACGAGGCGGAAGCGGTACCGGAAGCTCCCTGCTTTGCAAAGCTGGTCTTTACCGGCGATGTGGAGCTCAGCGCCTCCGTGCAGGGCAAATACGATTCCGTCGGGATAAACGGAGTCGTAAGCGAACGATTGCTTCCCATCCTTCGGGAGGCGGATGTCCTGATGATCAATAACGAATTCTGCTTTTCTCTAAGAGGAGAGAAAAATCCGGAAAAGCAGTTTACCTTCCGGGTAGATCCCGCCTATGTCAGTCTGCTGACGGATATGGGAACGGACATCGCGGGTCTTGCGAACAATCATGTATTGGATTACGGAAAGACAGCCCTTCTTGACACCTTCTCGACCCTGGAGGATGCGGGGATCGAATTTACCGGCGCCGGGAATGATCTGGAGGAGGCATCGAAGCTGATCATCAAAGAGCATCCCGACGGAAGGAAAATAGGATTTCTCGCCGCAAGCCATGTGATCCCCTCCGTGGACTGGAACGTGACCAATTCCCAGCCGGGGGAATTCTGCTTCTATGATGAAACGGATCTGCTGAATGCGATCGGGGAGGCAAAGCGGGAGACGGATCTGCTCTTTGTGATGGTGCACTGGGGCGTGGAGAGTACGACGCAGCTTACGGATTATCAGGTCAATGATGCCCACCGGTTTATCGATGCGGGAGCGGATGCGGTGATCGGCATGCACAGCCACTGCCTGCAGCCGGTGGAGATCTACCGGGGGAAGCCGGTGTTTTACAGTCTCGGCAATTTTATCTTCAACAGGACCATCGGAACCGGAGGAGGAGGCTGCGTGGAGGTGGCCATCTCCGGAAATG
>CACZNS010000123.1 GCA_902782575.1 uncultured Lachnospiraceae bacterium | reverse complement strand
TCCCATCACGTATTCCGGTTCGGAATCCACAAGGGAGAGGAGCATCGTCGTACAGTAGCATCCGAGATCATATACGGCCCCTCCGCCCGTTTCCTTATGGATCCGGATATCCTCGGTATAGCCCTGTGTGAGGAAGGCTGTTTCGATATAATCAACCTTTCCGATTACGCCGCTCTGTATTTCATCCTTAAGCATGGATACGTAGGGGCTGTGAAGATAAGCAAAGGCCTCCATCAGGAGCACATGGTTTTCCCTTGCCGCCTCAAACATCTCTTTTTCATCGGCGGAACTTAAGGCCAGAGGCTTTTCGCACAGTACATGCTTGCCTGCCCGGACGGCCTTTATCACCCATTCCTTATGCAGATTGTTCGGCAGGGGGATATATACAGCCTGTACGTCCGGATCCTCAAGCAGTCTGTCATATCCCGTATAGGCTTTCTCAAATCCGAACTCCTTCTTAAAGCTCTCTGCCTTTGCTTCATCTCTGCCGGCTATGGCATACAGCTCACAGTTTGCGGCCTCCTTCATACCGGGTATCGTACAGCCCCTGGCGATACCCGCAGTTCCCAAAACACCCCATTTTACAGACATTTTAATCCTCCCTTCCGAGTACTGCCGCCTTCTGATCCGTTGTACGAATGTAAGTGATGCGGCTTTATTTACTATAGTATGATGTAAGGCCCCAAAGGTATTTTGACCCTTACATCATACTATATCTCATCAGGGGCATCCGGACAAGAACTGTCAGGAAAATGGCGGCACCACCATGATAATGAAAAATAGTGAAATGTAATGGAGTTTCACGCTGAGTTTAGCTATAATATCATTGAGGGGGTTTTCAGACAGCAAATCTGTAATAAACGGATAAAGAAGGGGATTGATTATGAGAAGAGGTATAAAACAACGGTTTCTGGCTGCTTTGATCGCTGCTTTCATGGTGGTTTCCGGGAGCGGGGCTGTTTTTGCTGCTGAAGAGATTTTGCCGGTCAGGGAAGCTATGGATGCAGACGAACAGGCTGCTTTGTCTGAAGAGGAACTGCTTTCGGAAAACCGGGCAGAGGTTTGGGATAAGAAAGATGAGCAGGAACGGTCACAGCCATCGGAAAACCAGACGCCTGTTATGGATGCGGAGGATACAGTACAGGCGGAAAATGCCTCGGGTTCGGTTGAAGAGGAGGTATTCCCCGAGGTGCCGGAGGAAGCTGCTTCAGAGGAAGCTGTTTCAGAGGAAGCGGCTTCGGAAGAAGCGGTATCTGTAAATTCTGCGGATGCCGTTATTATGAGTATGCCGGAGGGCTTTATCCTTTCTGAAAAGCAGATCGAAGGAAAGCGAAATATCATCGGGCATGATGTTCTCAGGGTGTTGGATACCCTGGAGGCCGGAAAGGATTATGTTGAGGATGAGGTCATTTTTTCCTGCGATGATCCCGAATATGCAAAGACTGTGGCAGAAGCCTATTGCGGAACCCTGAAATACTGTGAATCCGGGCTGGCAGTCATAAAGCTGGATGCTTCCAGGGTTACGGTTAAGGATGCTGTAAAAGCCGGCGCGGACATGACGAATTCGCTGCCTCCGGTGGATGCAAACACGTTAATAAAGATTGACGATCCCGTAATGTCAGATGGGATAACCCTGCAGGATACGGAAGGCCTTTGCGGGATCATGGCAGCAAAAGGGAACTCCGTCGGCGGCAGAGACTGGTCCTTCTGGAGAAAGCAGTTTAATGATCCGGCTCTGGACCCGGCTTATACGGCAGTTGAGCCTACGGTCGGTATTAAATTAAATATGTATCAGTGGATGCATGATGCCATAGGAAGCTATGCCGCCTGGGGCGCATCTCAGGGAGAGGGTGTGACAGTTGCGGTAATAGACACCGGGGTATACGATAAACATCCTGACCTTCGGGGGAAGGTAACCCCTGTTGATGGAAAAGCTTATGCCCCCCATTATGAATTCGTTGATTGTGAAGGGCACGGAACACATGTGGCCGGGATCATCGCCGCAGCCGGAAACAATGCCGTCGGAGGCGTCGGGGTCGCACCGAAAGCAAGGATCCTCTCACTTCCCGTATTTACGGGCCTACAATCCCCGGTGGATGTTCAGATTGCTGCTATCAATTATGTAATAAACGGAGGGAAGATAAGGGCCGAGGTCATCAATATGAGTATGGGAACCCCGATGTATCTTCAGGCTTACCAGGATACGATAAACAGGGCGCATGAAGCGGGCATCACCGTATGTGCGTCTATGGGAAATTCTTCCACCAATAATATATCCTATCCTGCCGGCTGTGATAATGTGATAGCTGTGGCTTCCATGGATCCCAGCTGGCAGAAATCCAATTTTTCAACCTATGGCGGATGGGCAGACATTGCCGCTCCGGGAACGATGATCTATTCTACCTGGAACGGGCACGATGAACATAACTATTTCACCGATTATGATTACTGGACTGTCATGGACGGGACATCTATGGCCTGTCCCGCGGTTGCCGGTGTCTGCGCGCTTTATATAAGCGCGAAAAAAGCGAAGGGGGAGAAGACAACTCCGGATGAGGTGGAGAAGGCTCTTAAGAAGACAGCTATAAAAGCTTCAAGTCCCTATAAGATCGGCGCGGGAATGGCGAATGCGGCGAATATGCTTTCACTCGTTGAAAACACACAGGCGCCTGTCATCAACGTGCCCGGGACGATATCGGAAAAGTCCCGTATCACCTTCAGCGATAACAATGCGGCAGGAAAGACGCAGGGCTTTGTATATACCGTAAACGGAAAGAAGCCTCTGATACAGGGCGGAGAGATCAGGGAAGGGTTTTACGTGGAAAATACGGCATCTCCCGGGACGGTAAGCATTTCCGTGGAGGAGCTTATCGATCACGGGATACACTCGGATGAATCCGTGAAGCTGAAGGTTTTAAGAATCACCGGGATCGGTACGGCGTCAGATGTTGCAGAGTGTATCATACAGATCCCCGGTAAGTCAGTGACATACCATGTTGAGGGGCCTGCGTTTGCCGCCAGAGGCAGGAGTGTTACCTACCGGCTGAATCCGGGCTTTAAACAGGGAAAGGTGGTGTGGACACTTGAGGGGGCTCCTGAAGGGGTTACGATCAATAAACAGACCGGAAAGGTCAGCATTAAAAAAACAGCAGCCGGGAGCTTTACCGTAGCAGCGGAGGCAGGGGGAAAAAGAGGAACACTTGCGGTAAAGATCGTTGATCCCGCAAATTCACTTACCCTTAAGGCGGGTTCCTTAAATCCGGATATCAATGACCCGAAAACGGATAAGAACGGAAACCTTAAGAATGCCAGAGTCTTCAATACGGACATCACAGCTTCGAAGAATATTATCGAAAATCAGATAATCCTTGAGGGCAGGGCGGATAACGGTGCAGAGCTTTTATTTACAAGCTCCAAGCCTTCGGTCGCGCAGGTTGATGCTTCGGGAAAGGTTACGGGAAGAAAGGCGGGAACGGCAAAGATCACCTGCAAGGCTTCCGACGGCTCCAATAAGGTGCTTGTTCTTACGGTTTCGGTCGTGGTTCCGGTCTCGAAGCTTGAAATATTTCCGGATGGCTTACAGGAATGCGTGGCATACGGGAAAAAGATTAAGTTGAGACCGGCAATGGGTTCGGCCTACGGTACTCCCACCGTAAAAAAAGTTCAGTGGGAGATCCTCCGAGTGATCGGTTGTAAGAGCAAAACCGACAGGACGGATTTGACTTCGGGAATGAAAAGCTATTTTAACTTAAGCAACGGGAATCTGAGCGTGAATAGAAATCTGGAAAATGCAGGTTCCTACGGGTATTATGATGTAATCGTCAGGGTGAAGACAACAGACGGTACCGGGCTTTTTGCGGATACGACTGTTCATGTGGTTCCTCCGACGAAAAAAATGATTGCACTGAATAAAAAAACTGTAAAAATGCCGGTCGATTCGCCCAGTGAAGGTGCTCTGTTCTCCGGAGATCTGGGATGGGTTTATACCGTGACATCAGGAGGCTCTTTGATCCCACCGGAGATCATAAGCAGTAATCCGGCAGTGGTAAGTGTACAGATCAGTAATTATTCCTTGAGTGACGGGGGCGGACTGAATTATACTTGTCTGCTTGTACCACATAAAAAGGGAAATGCTACCGTCACCATTAAAGCCACCGATGGATCGGGGAAAAGGGCATCCACGAGTTTCAGGATACAGTAGGGAGACTGTAAGAGCAGATGATGAAAAGATGGCTGATAATATCAATAAATCTTTTGATAATGGGGTTCATCCTGTTCTTTATCATCCGATACGCGAATGCAAGGGCGGAAGAGAGCAGCAAAAACAAGATCGTCACCTTTGAAAAGATGACCATGACCACCAACCGGATCATTGCGAACTACCTTGAGGATGAACAGCATCTCTGTGACATCTGGGTCACCTACATCAACAGTTCGGCAAAGGACGGTGCTCCGATGACAGCACAGGATGCCGTATCCTTTATCAGGAAGTCAAAGATATCACAGGAGACCGAGGGACACCTGATCTTTCCGGACAGTCCCGACCGCGCAGGCATTTCGACAACGGCGAAAGTGTCCGATCCCGATGACTATACGGTTTCCTACGGGAATATCGACATATTTGACAATATCGAAAGCGTGAGCGGCCAGGATAATGCCGTCAACCTTACCAGAGCCTATACAAACCCCATGAACGGGGTGCAGTCCATCGCCTTTTATGATCATGTGACGGTTCTTGATGAGAAAAGCAATGAACGGAAGGATGCTCTTCTGATGAGGGTGGTTCCTTTAAGCCGTCTTGAGCAAAAGCTTGTTTTCCTGAAAGGGGAATACGAAAATGCAGAGATAAGCCTCGTGGACAGCGAGGGAAACTATGTTGTTCACGGCAAATCCTTCAAGAACAGCAATTTCTTTGAGTATTACAAATCATATAATACTGCCACGGCAAAGGAATATGAACAGGTGGCAGAAGAGGTGAGCGGCGGGACAGGCACCATGACCATCAGGAACTATAAGGGGGAGGACTGTATCTTATCCTATACCCCTCTTGAGACCGTGACGTCATGGATCCTCCTGGCCTACATACCGGCAGGGGATCTGGCGGCAAGCCGGTCGGTGGACTGGCTGCTCCTGGGCATAGCCTGCCTCGGGTTTATCCTTCTTCTGATATTCAATTCCACCGTCATGATGATCTACAACCGCAAGCTGTCCGATGCGGCCCAGCAGGCAAATCAGGCCAATGAGGCCAAATCCAGCTTCCTTTCCACCATGTCCCACGACATACGTACCCCCATGAATGCGATACTGGGCTTAAACGAAATGGTCTTGAGGGATTCCCGGGATGAGAGTATCAGAGTGTATTCGGAAAGCATCAGGGCCGCGGGGAACACTCTCCTTGGCATCATCAACGATATTCTGGATTTTTCAAAGATCGAAGCGGGAAAAATGGAAATCATAAATGCGGATTACAGCATCGTTTCCCTTCTGAATGATCTGATCAACATGGTGAATAAGAAAGCGGAGGACAAGGGCCTTGTCTTTATCACGGATATAGACGGGAATATTCCGACGACACTGAACGGAGACGAGATCAGGATCAAACAGGTCATCATCAATATCCTCTCCAATGCCGTGAAATATACCCCGAAGGGATCCATAACCTTCTCCGTCCATGCCCGGATGGCAGAGGAAAGGCCGGATTCGGTCATGCTGAGGGTCAGTGTGGCAGACACCGGCACAGGCATAAAGCCCGAGGATATCGACCGGCTGTTCGTTGCTTTTGAACGCATTGATGAAAAAAAGAACAGGAATATCGAGGGTACGGGTCTTGGCATGGCTATTACCCAGAGGTTTCTCGGCATGATGGGCAGCCGCCTTGAGGTGGAGAGTGAATACGGGAAGGGCTCGGTCTTTTCCTTTGAGCTTGAGCAGAGGGTCGTAAACCGGGAGCCTATCGGAGATTTTGAGGAGGCCTTCAGACGTTCCATAAGCGAGCGGAAGACCTACCGTGAGATGTTTACGGCGCCTCAGGCAAGTGTGCTTGTGGTGGATGATACTCCTCTTAATCTGATGGTGTTTGTAAGCCTGCTTAAGAAGACCGGACTGCGGATCGATACGGCGGGAAGCGGTGATGAATGTATTTCGCTTTTTGGCAGGAACCATTACGATGTGATCTTCCTGGATCATATGATGCCGGATAAGGACGGTATAGAGACCCTGGAAGAGATGAAGACCATAAAGGATACCCCGAATAAAGAGACTCCCGTGATCTGTCTTACCGCCAATGCCATATCCGGAATGCGGGAAATGTATATCAATGCAGGATTCGATGACTATCTCACCAAGCCCATCGATCCCGAAGGGCTGGAGACGATGCTGCTGCAATATCTTCCCGAAGACAAGGTTACTTACTCCTCCGGTCAGGATGATGCCGGAAGCTCCGAGCTTCCGGAGCTTCTGAATGAACTGGAGGAGCTCGATATCGATTCGGGCCTGACCTATTGCGGCGATGCCGAGGATTATATCATGGCTCTCGAAATGTATTCGGACAGTGCGGATAATAAGGCGGAAGAGATCGAAACCTACTGGGCTGCGAGGGATATAAAGAACACCACCGTAAAGGTTCATGCGCTGAAGAGCGCATCACGGGCGATAGGCGCTCTGAAGCTTGGCGAATACGCAGCGGAGCTGGAACAGGCCGGGAAAAACGGCGATGAGGAAATTCTTGATATAAAACTGAAGGAGCTGCTTTCAAGGTACAGAAAGCTGGGGCGGGATCTGGAACCGCTGAAAAAGTTGACGTTGTAAGGAAAGCCGTGGATAATGATTACAGCCGGTAAGATCCGGCGCAGTTCCTTACTATAAGTATAGTAAACGAATAAAGTAATGGCGCTTTTCTGAGCCATAAATGCCGTCAGTAAGGCATTTGCGGCTTACGATACGTCAATTGCCGGATTCGTTAACTGTAATAAAGATATCATACGAGGGAGGAAACGCTTATGAAAAAGACACCGGGGATCCTGCTTTCTTTGAGCATGGCTGTCGTGCTCCTTTTACAGGGCTGCGGCAGCGTGAAGAGTGCGGAAGAGGACTTTGTTCCGAAGTATGACAAGGACACGGAGTTTTCTTTGACCGTTGCTGGGAGCTACGGCAACTTCGAGTCTCTTGAAGCGGAGTTTGAGCGCTTTTACGAATACTATCCCAACGCAAACCTGCAGTACGTAACGATGGATGATTACAACAATGTGATCTCCAGCGCTCTCCTGAACAGCGAGCCGCCGGATATCTTCACGACGAACAGCTGGATGATCGGAGATGAAGCGTACAACGACCTGTTTGACTCCTGCGAGGTTTTGTCCGATCCTTCCCTGGATATCGACTATTCCTGCATCAAGGAATCGCTGATCAGGACGGATGATTCGGACCGGGTCCTTATGCTCCCGATCTTTACAACCTCTTACGGAATGCTGGTCAATATGGACATCTTTGAAAAGGAGGGCTTAAAGGTCCCGGCAGACTACGGAGAGCTTCTGACCGTCTGCGGAAAGCTTAAGAGCGCGGGATATGATTCCCCGATGATGGGTGTGGACAGATTCAGCGGATCGGGACTGTATAACTGCTTTGCCTATCCGATGTTTGCAAACGATGTGATAAAGAACAGCGACAGGATCGACGCCCTCAATGCCCTCGAGCCCTCGTCGGGAGAGCTGATGCGGCCCGCGCTGGAAAGGCTCGATGAATTTGTAAATTCCGACTGCATCGATCTGGAAAAATGCAGGGAGGAGATAACGGACGAATATGATTCGGTCATCATGAGGTTCTTTGAGGGCGATGTGCCGATGATGTTTGCCACGGGAGATGTGGTCTCCGGTACGGCCAAGAGAGAGAGCAGGTCCGACGCTTTTGTGGCCCACCCGTTTCAGTACAGATTTTACGCTGCCCCGGCGGGGGACGACGGCGGATATTTTATCAATTCCATCAGCATCTGCTTCTCCGTCAACCAGCACAGCAGAAACATCGACATGGCCAACGAATTCATGCGTTTCCTGATCAGCAGGAAGGAGCTTGGCAACATGGCCGGATTAAAGCGCCTCATCGCCCCGCTGGATGATTTTTCCTCCGACGGGATCTATTCGGGCCTTGCGGAGATACCGGAGGAGAGGAGCTTCAGCGACAAGGAGACCGGCCTTCTGGATCCGGCGGTCAGACAGTTCAGGGCAGCGATCTATGAAGTCGGAAACGGGAATATGACCGTGGATGAGGCAGTGGCTGCCTACGGAAAGATCCCGGAGGAGTAGAGCCGGAGCGGGATGCAATGAAACGGAAAGCCGGTACGGCCGCCTGAAAGGAGGGGGAATGGATCGGAACAGTCTGATATATCAAACCTGCGTGAAAATTCTTGAAAAGGAGCTGGTCTGCGCGATGGGCTGCACGGAGCCGGTGGCGCTTGCCTATTGTGCTGCCAAAGCCCGTTCCGTACTGGGAGAGATCCCGGATAAGATCGAGATCGATGTCAGCGGAAACATCATAAAGAATGTCAAGAGCGTTATCGTCCCGAATACGGGAGGAAGGAAAGGGCTCGCCGCCGCGGCCGCCATCGGTGTCCTGGGAGGAGATGAAAACGCGGGCCTGGAGGTCATTTCAAAGGTTACGGATGAGATCAGGGAGAAGCTGAGCCCCTATATGGAAAAGACCGGGATCCTGATCCGTCCTCTGGAATCGGAATGCATCCTGGATATGATCGTGACGGTATCCCGCGGGGAGAACAGCGCGAAGGTAAGGATCGCAAACGAGCATACGAACATCGTGATGATCGGAAAAAACGATGAGGTCCTCTTTGAAAAGGATATTGAGGAAAAGCCTCAGGACGGAGAGGAGCCGGATTATGATCTGCTGACGGTAAAAAACATCTATGATTTTGCCTGTACCTGTGAGATCGGGGATGTAAGCGGGGTACTGGACCGCCAGATCGAAATGAATACGGCCATCTCCGAGGAAGGCTTAAAGCATGACTACGGAGCAAATATCGGAAAGGTGCTGCTGTCTGTGGATGACAGTGTGCGCACAAGAGCCAAAGCCAGAGCCGCTGCCGGTTCGGATGCCCGCATGAACGGCTGTGAGATGCCGGTGGTGATCTGCTCGGGAAGCGGCAATCAGGGCATGACGGCTTCTCTGCCGGTGATCGAATACGCAAAAGAGCTGAAGGCGGATCGGACCAGGCTTTACAGGGCGTTGCTGATCTCCAATCTGATCACGCTGCATGCAAAGAACGGCATCGGAAGGCTTTCGGCCTATTGCGGCGCAGTCAGCGCAGGCGCCGGGGCCGGCTCCGGGATCGCCTTTTTACGGGGCGGAGATGAGAATGTGATCGCTCATACCATTGTGAACGCACTGGCGATCTCCTCGGGGATCGTGTGTGACGGAGCCAAATCCTCCTGTGCCGCAAAGATCGCCATGGCTGTGGAGGCAGGGATCTTCGGATATGAAATGTATATGAACGGACAGCAGTTCTACGACGGCGACGGGCTGGTGGTAAAGGGAGTGGAAAACTCCATCGCGAATTTCAGCCGTCTCGGCCGGGTAGGAATGAAGGGGACCGATAAGGAGATCATACTGATGATGTCGGAGCATTAAACCCGCGTTATCGGGGGCGGCACCGCAGTTAAAATGGAAACTGACGTTTATATGAGAGAAAAGGAGAGCTTCAAATATGAAAATATTGAAAAGTTTACCGTTCCGGCTGTTTACCGGTATCGTGATCGGAATGCTTCTGGGCCTTGTTTTTCCGAAGAGCGTTATGACAGTTGTGGTGACGATCCGGTATATCCTGGGTCAGCTGATCACCTTCTGTGTGCCCCTGATCATTATCGGCTTTATTGCCCCGTCCATCACCAGGCTCGGAAGTAATGCCACCCGGCTGCTTCTGGTTGCGATCACCATCGCTTATCTTTCCTCCGTTCTGGCCGCCTGTATGTCTGCGATCGCCGGATATGCCATGATCCCGCATATCGTCATCAATTCGGCGGCAGAAGACATCCGGGAGCTTCCGGAGGTAGCTTTTCAGCTGGATATCCCGCAGATCATGCCGGTTATGTCAGCCCTTGTCTTTTCCATCATGATCGGACTGGCGTCCGTATGGACGAAGGCCGGGACCATAACGGCTGTTTTGCAGGAGTTTCAGGAGATCGTCCTGAAGATAGTCGAAACCGTGATCGTCCCCGTTCTGCCGTTTTTTGTGGCATCCACCTTCTGCTGCCTGGCCTGGGAGGGCTCCATCACAAAGCAGCTCCCGGTATTTCTGATCGTCATTGTCATTGTGCTGATAGGGCATGTGATCTGGCTGGCGGTGCTGTACGGAACGGCTTCCGTCTACTCCGGAAAGTCCGGCCTCGAGGTGATCAGGCATTACGGACCGGCTTATATGACGGCGGTAGGCACCATGTCCTCGGCGGCCACTCTGGGTGTCGCACTGAAATGCGCGCATAAAAGCAAGAACCTCCGCTCCGACATGGTGGATTTCGGGATCCCGCTCTTTGCCAATATCCATCTGTGCGGGTCGGTCCTGACCGAGGTATTCTTTGTCATGACGGTTTCAAAGGTTCTCTACGGGAAGATCCCTTCTGTCAGCACCATGATCCTTTTCATACTCCTTCTGGGGGTATTCGCCATAGGCGCTCCGGGGGTTCCCGGCGGTACGGTCATGGCTTCTCTGGGACTGATCACGGGCATTCTTGGATTCGATGCAAACGGTACAGCCCTGATGCTTGCGATCTTTGCCCTTCAGGACAGCTTTGGAACAGCCTGCAACGTTACCGGCGACGGCGCTCTTACCCTGATCCTGACGGGCTATGTCGAAAAGCATAAAAATCTGGATATGACCGTTTGAACCTGACATCATATGGTGACTTTTTGCGGACGAAATCGGAAAATGTCCGCAAAAATCCCGCGTTCCGCGGGACTCCCCCTGCCTTCGGCAGGAGTCGGTCGAGT
>CACZNS010000122.1 GCA_902782575.1 uncultured Lachnospiraceae bacterium | reverse complement strand
TTCCACTTGACAAAATTAAGGATTGTCCATAAATAACTTTGCATTTTGACCCGGGTCAGACGTTCATATCCTAGTATAGCTGTTCTTAAATAACTCAACCATATGCTTGCCTGCTCACCCGATAGCACGCATCTGAAAGCCTCGGCGTAGCCCAGAAGGAAATGCAGCCGCAGTGTGCTGCGGCAAGGCTTTCTGATGAAGCAGATGGATGTCTGAACAAATCATCTGTAAAGATCTATTTTTGAACCAGTCCTTAGAGCTTCCGGACGGGAGGACGGGAAGCCTGCCTCCCGGTCAGATACGGACAAAGCAATACCTCAAAGCATTTCCGCTTCGAGGTATTGTAAATGGCCGCTGCTTTTTGTGGCCGCCCTTGCGGGTGCCGATCCGGTATGCCTTCAAAGGGCAGGGACCCGGATCAGTTCATCCGCACAAAAGCGTCACGGTTATTATCTCTTCAGATTGATGAGCTCCTCCAGAAGCGTATCGGAAACGGTGATGATACGGCTGTTTGCCTGGAAGCCACGCTGGGTGGTGATCATGCTCGTAAACTCGGCGGAGAGGTCCACATTTGACATTTCCAGCTCGCCGCTGGTCATGGAGCCGCCGTCCACGGTGATGTCGTTTACATTCGGCTCTCCGGAGTTCATGGATGCCGCATAGAGGTTGTCGCCCGCCTTCTCAAGACCAGAAGGATTCGCGAAGCTTGCCGCCGCGATCTGGCCTAAAAGCTTCGTCTGGCCGTTGGTATAGGCACCCGTGATCCGGCCGTCGTTTGCGATGGAGATCGAGGAGAGCTCGCCCACCCTGCAGCCCGCTCCGGCATCGGAGCCGATGGAGCCGCGGTCGCTGGAGATGGATGAATTCCCTTTATTATCCACATTCTGAAGGGTCGAAAGATCGATGGCCACACCCTTCTCGCTTCCTCCCGTACCGACCATTCCGGCAAAGCCGGTGGAGAAATCCGAAAGCTTGTTGAGGTTTAAGGTAAAGCCTACCGTATCCTTTCCGTTCTCCTTGGTGGGAGTCTGCTTGGTCTGCGCAGCGTTCTGCGCGGCAGATGTCACGGTCATAAGCGTTCCCTTCGGGCTGGAACTGGGATCGGTCATAAAGGTATCGAAGGTAAGGAAGATCTGATTATCCGTATCCGCCGTACCGCCGACGCTCAAAACATCGGCTTTCCCGAGAATGGCCTTCTTGTCCGTCGCCTTCATCTCATCCCCCAGCGAATAGCCGTCGGGAGTCGTGATCGCCTGTCCGTTATAGGTTTTGCTTCCCCCGGTATCCGCCTGATAGGTGAAAATGGATTTTCCGCTGCTGTTTAAGATATCCGTAAGCTCCAGGGTATACTGACCGGAATCCACACTGCCCTCCGGGGTCGAAGCAGGAGGCACTATGTTTCTCTTGATGGCATACTGTGCCGTATAGGCATAGCCGAGATTATCATAAAACGGAACCGTAACGACCTCACCGAGATCCGTTGTGAAGGATTCCGAATTCTTATCCAGGATCCCGCTCATATAAGCCTTGGTGGTCGCGACCGGATCGGAGACCATGTTCTTCTCGCTCATGATATCCAGCGTCGAAAGCGCCGACTTGTTGATGACCGTCTCTCCCGCCTCATTCTTCATCGGCGCATATCCCAGTACCGGATAGCCGTTGCTGGACATGCAGAGCGTTCCCTTCGCATCCACGTTGAAGGCTCCTGCCCTGGTGTAGAACTGGTCATTTCCGTTTGTAACCACAAAAAAGCTGTCGCCGGTGATCCGGATATCAAAGGGGCTTCCGGTGGACTGCGCCGAGCCGGAGGTGGCGATGTTCGTGGAGATGGAGGCTGTGGAAACACCGAGACCGATCTGCTTCGCGTTGATACCCGCACGGCCGGAGGCCTGGTTCGCACCGGAGGCGTTCTGCGTGGTCTGGTAGAGCATATCCTGGAAATTCACGGTGCTTCCCTTGAAGGCCACCGTATTGACATTTGCTATATTGTTACCGATAACGTCCATTCTGGTCTGGTGTGTCCTCAGGCCCGCAACGCCCGAGAAAAGTGATCTCATCATAATATTGTACCCTTTGTCCTTTCCCCATGCCCCGCATGGGATCCCATACCGCTTATATTCTTATCTTACAGGAGATTGCTCTCTGCGGCAACCTTACTCGTTATCATTCTCCGGCCCGCTGCCGTCAGGCGATGACTGCTCCGTCAATGTTCGTAAACACATTCTTGTCCGATCCCGGATCCATCGCCGTCACCACCGTATTGGCTCTGGTATTCACAATGAATGCCAGATCGTCGACCATGACCAGGGAGGAATTGATCCCCTTGTCTCCGGCCTCGATGGTACCCTTTACAAGGCGGTCGAGCTGCGCGTCCGAAAGGGAGATGTTCCTGTCACTCAAACGCTCCGCCGCATGCTTGGAAAACACCACCCCGGGCTTCAGCTCCTCCGTCTTCTCGGAAAGGATCTCCGCAAAGCTCCTGCCCGGATCGTTCTCCGTCTTTTTCCTTGTGCTTCCCTGCGTCCCGTTTAAGAGAGCCGCAGCCGCCTGTTCAATTGAGGAATAGCCGTTTGAATTGATCTTCATTGCTTAACCCTCCAGGTTCCGTCTGTTCCTTAGGTTTCGATCTTCACTCCGTAATCCGAGAGCTTCTTCACATAGTCCGCCAGTCCCTGCAGCTTGTCCTTGCTGAGGAAGGACTGCTGGTAGGTGGACATGCTGTTGGTCAGTGACACAAGGTTCTGGACCTGTGCCTGATAGCTCGACGCCGTTTCCGGTGTGATGGCGGAAAGCTTCGGAAGCTTGTCGTAGGCCGTCTGCCAGGTCTTTGCCAGCTCGCCCGCTTCCGCGTAATCGCTGTCCAGCACTTCCTTTACGTTATCCAGCTCGTACTGATTGCCGTTTACGGTCAGGTAAACCTTTCCGCCGGACTTCGTAACCGCATCCACGGTTCCGGAATCCTCCGACGTCACACCCGTGGTCTCGTTCGTGACCGAAACCTTGACCGTCTTGCCGACGAGAGAGGTCCCTCTCTGCAGCTCCATGGTCTCTCCCATGTTGTTCATCGCCTCAAGGGATGAGAACTGGGCCAGCTGCGCCACATATTGGGTATTGTCCGTCGGCTCCATCGGATCCTGATATTTCATCTGTGCCACAAGCAGCTGAAGGAACGCGTCCTTGTCCATCTTGCTTCCGTCCTTCATGGTCTCCGCCTTTGTCACGCCTTTTGTATCGGTTGCCGTAGTGTTGAGATTGGTGATCGTCCCATCCAGTATCTTGGCATCTACACTCATATCATACCTCCATGCTGAAGCGCCATGCGCTCATGCAATCGTGAAAATAATGGTTCGGCATTCTTATCCACGCCGGACCGCCTTTGTTGCGGTCCGTGATCCGTTATTCCCGGCTCATCGGGTAAGGAGCATCAGGCCTGGAAATCCACCGAGCCGCCGTTTGCCGCCATCATGCTCTTTGCGATGCGGACCGCCTCTTCCTCCTGCGGGGCTCCTTCCACGCCTTCGATCTCCTCATCGTTTAAGTTGATCCGGCGCATTCTGCCTCCGCCCCCCTGGGCGTTTCCGGCCTGCTGCTGTCCGCCGTCCTGACCCTGCATCAGGTTCTGCTCAAAGGCATGGGAGGCAACCGTGACCTCCACGCTCTCGATCTTGATGCCCTGGGCCTCAAGGGACTCCTTCAGCTGGGCCACATGGCCCTCAAGGGCCGCCCTCACCTGGGCGTTCTGCGCTTCGAACTGGGCTGTGATCTCTCCGTTCCTGGAGATCAGCTGGACGTTTAAGCGTCCGAGGGATGCGGGATTCAGCTCCATCTGCATCGCTGTCTCCTCCCGGTTTACGAAATTCACCCGGATCTGGCTGTCGATCTGCTCCAGAAGGCGCTGCGCGTCCACGTAGGATGCCGTCTGGCTGGCTGTCTGGCCGGCATTCTCGATATTCTGACTGATAGTCTGTGTGAGATTCTGTACAAAGGATGTATTCTGCTGATTCGGTGTATTATCCGAATGATGACGGCCACTCTGCTGCTGTCCGGATTCCCTGCTCCGGTCCTCAGTCTCCGTGACCTCTGTGCGATCCTCCGTCGAAAGCTCCTGCGGTGCGGACTTCCTTTCGGTCACATCCGCTTCCGTTTTTCTCTCGGGATTGGCTTCCGCTGGGGTCCTTACCGTATCCCGCTCCGAGTTCTCGACCTGTACTCTGATCTCTTTTTCAAATCCGCCTTCCGGTCTGGTTTCCGTCGGGCCCTGCTCTGTGTTTTCCGTTTCCGGCTCCTCTGCCGTTTCACTTACCGCTGTCCGGATCTCTGCCGGTATCTCCTGCTTCAGGGTATTCATCGTGTCGATGAATTCCTCCTGTGTCATGTCCAGATCCTGCAGCAACTGTGAGGTTACGTCTCTTACGTCTCCCTGGATCTCATTCACCGTACTGTAAAGTGTTTCGTCCGTAAGAACCGCTGAGATATCGTTTCCCGTCACTTCGGCGACCAGATTCGGTACGATCTGCGGATTCAGAAGGTCTGTGGCTGTAAGTCCCAGGATCTCCATTGCCGCTTCGATGTCCTCGACCGCCACATCGAGCTCCTTTGCAATGACTTCCTTAACCTTCCCTGCCGCTTCGGTGATCTTCACCTTTGTCTCGTCCGTGACAGTATTGCTGTTATCTTCCCTGACAGCCGTCGCATCCTTGCTTTCGACCTTCGCGTCATCGCTCTGCTTCTGCTCGTTCCGGTCGGGCTTCACTGTCGTATCGGTCTGCTGTCCGTCCGCCTTCTGCACCCTCGGCTCCGCTTTCTTTGCCGGTGCCGGCACTCCCGCGTCCGGATTTCCCGTGTTTGCTGCGTTCGCCCCGTTCTGTACGGTCTTCATCACGTTCAGGAAAGAATTTTCCATTCCCTCCTTCATCTCGTCGATGCCGTTTGCCTGAGGCGTCTGCATCTGGCTCCCTGCTGAGATCATTGCTGATATTTTGGGAGTCGTCATGTTGTCTGTATCCTCCTTTCGATATGAAATTTTTAACCTGCCACATTATATATCGGCAAGATCCGAAAAATACTTACCCATCCCGCCGGTAAAAATCAAAGGGTTTTTGTTCGACGCTTGTGCCGTGGATTTACGCTGCCGGCGTGATAAAACATGCCAAAATGTTCGATGTTTGTGCCGTAAACGGCACAAACTCGCAGTACGAAAGTACGAAGTACTTTCGTACCTTATTCCTCCATCTCCTCCGGCTCCATGATCTTCGTGATCTGCGCCGCGATCTCCGCGTCCATCTGAGCCAGGATCGCGCCTCTGGCATCGGCGCTCATCGTATCGAGGATCTTGGCCGCAAGGTCGAGGGAATCCGTCATGCTCTCAAAGATCTCCGCGGCCGCCTTCGGCTTCATCGAGGAATACGCCTTTGCATATTCGTTTAAGAGCTCGTCCTCCTGCTCCCTGCGGATCACCTCCTTGTAAAGGATCTCGGCATTGGTGGGATCGATCTGCTCATAATATTTCTGATATTCTTCGATGGAGGGGGCATGTGAATTAAAAACCACCTCTTCGTCAAACTCGTCCTTGATCTTTTCAAACTCGACCTGATTGTCCTCAAAGGTCTTCAGGCGGGAGAGCTCCGCGGTCAGGTCGTCGATGGTCTTTTCCGCCGCGTCGATATCCTGCTCGGCATCCTCCAGCTCCAGCTCCAGCTCCTTGATCCGCCGGACCGCATCCTCCAGGCTGTCATAGCCGCCCTCGATCACGTTCTCTCCGTCGGCTCCCTCCGGAAGGGTTTCCACCGACCCCTCGGGAAGGATCTTATTGATCACGGGAATGTCCTTCAGCACCGGTGCCAGGACGTTGGAGCCGAAGCCCCCCACATCCAGCTTGATCAAAAGCACAAGGATCGCCAGCCAGATCACGATGATCAGGATCGTTACTAGGATCACCGAAACCGCGCCGCCCTCGTCTTCGTCGTCCGCCGCTTCCTCCAGCGCCTTGCGCTGCTTTTTCAGTTCCTTTGCCTGTGCCTTCAGGGCCTTCTTCTCCGCCTTGATCTCGGCGGGGGTCAGCTTCCCTTCCTCTGAGGCCGCAAGGGCCGTACCTTCTTTTTCCTCTGCTTCTGCCATATCTTCTTCTGCCTATACTCCTGATATCATTACGGATCCGTCCGAAAAGAGAGCGCGCAGGCTCATGACCCGCTGTCCGCCCCGCTCTGATTGGCAAGCCTGATGCGGTTGCCGTATACATAGCTGGTCAGCTGGTCGATCTCCTTGGACTCCTGATAGTTCAGATCCGCCTTGAATTCCTCAAAAGCGTTTTCCCTGAGTTTTTCCTGGGTCTTCCGCTCCTTCATCGCCTCTTCAAAGGAGGAGCGCTTCTCCTCCAGGAGCTCCTGCTCCTTTTTCAGCGCCTCTTCCTGCTGCATGATCAGTCCGGTCATGGTGCTGACGGCGTATTCATTCTCCTCCAGATCCCGGATATTAAGCTTTGTCTGCCTTATCCTGCGTCCCTCTTCCTCGTAATAAGACTTTTTCCGGATCAGTGCCGCAAGCTTCTCCTCTTCCGCGTTGAGCCTTGCCTGCTGCGCCACGTAGGCGTTTTTGGCCTCTTCCTCCATCTTTTCCTTGAGGTTCAGGATGTTCTGCATTCTGTATATGAATTTCGCCACGCTCCGACTCCTTTACGAACCCATCCCTCAGCCGGTCTGGGCCGGCTCCTCAAAGATCTCCTCCAGCATCCTCACCTCGTCCTCGAAGAGAAACTTCGAATCCGTCTCCTGGAGAAGATATTCGTTGACCGCGTCGATCTTGGAGATCGCAAAATCGATCTTCGGATTGGAGCCTGCCTTATAGGCTCCGATATTGATCAGATCCTCCGCCTCGTTGTAGGTCGCCATGACATTTTTCAGCTGCCCTGCCACCTTCTTATGCTCCTTGGTGGCTACCTGGCTCATACATCGGGAAATGCTCATCATGACATCGATGGCGGGATAGTGGTTCTGCTGCGCAAGCCGGCGGTTCAGCATGATATGTCCGTCCAGGATCGAACGCGCGGTATCCGTGATGGGCTCATTGAAATCGTCGCCGTCCACCAGCACCGTATAAAGACCCGTGATGGAGCCCTTCGCGGCATTTCCGGCCCGCTCCAGGAGCTTCGGCATCTCCGCGTATACCGACGGCGGATAGCCTCTCGTGACCGGGGGCTCGCCGGAGGCCAGGCCGATCTCTCTCTGGGCCATGGAGAAACGGGTGAGGGAATCCATCATCAGCAGCACATCCCTGCCCTGATCCCTGAAATATTCCGCGATGGCGGTGGCCGTCATCGGTGCCTTCTTCCGCTCCAGAGCCGGCTTGTCCGAGGTGGCTACCACCACCACCGATCTTGCCATACCCTCCGGACCCAGATCCCGCTCCACAAATTCGCGGACCTCCCTGCCCCGCTCGCCGATCAGGGCGATGACGTTGATGTCCGCCTTGGTATTTCTCGCAAACATTCCCATCAGGGTGCTCTTGCCCACCCCGGAGCCGGCAAAGATCCCCACACGCTGTCCCTTGCCGATGGTCAGAAGCCCGTCCACCGCCTTTACGCCAAGGGGAAGGACTTCATTGATGATGACACGCTCCATGGGATCCGGCGGCTGGGCGTCCACGGGATATTCCTGCCCCACAAGCTCCCTGCCGTCCGTGGGATTCCCGAGTCCGTCCAGAGTCATGCCCAGCATTTCATTGCTGCAGGTCACCGTCAGAGGATGGCCGAGATTTTCCACGATGCAGCCGCTTCCGATGCCGTCCGTGGATTCATAGGGCATGAGCAGGGTCTTGGCGTCCTTAAACCCCACCACCTCCGCAAGGATCGGCTTCCGCCCGGAGTCTGCCGGAATGATATTGCACATATCCGCAAGCCTGGCGTCCGGCCCCAGGGACTCGATGGTAAGGCCCACCACGTTGACCACCTTCCCAAGCTTTTTATAGAAGGACATCTCCTCCACACGTCTGTATTTTGCAAAATCAATAGCCGTATCCATTGCTCTGCCTCTGCCGTACCGCCGCAGTCCTAAGCGGTGCGGATATCCTTCCCTACTCCGCTTCCTCCGGCCTCTGATATGATAAAAGCCGCAGCTCCCTCTTCAGTCCGGCAAGCTGCGTTTCCAGAGAACATTCAAAGATCCCGGCGCCTGTTTCAATGAAGCATTCGTTCGGCTTGAGGGTCATATCCTCCACGATATCCGTGCTGTCCGCATTGGAAAGCCCCGCCAGCAGCTCCTTCTTCTGCATGGAAACAAACCCGTAGTCCTCCTTCGACACATGGATGAGCATGCTGCCTACGCTGTCCACCTTGCGCAGGGCATCCTGCAGGAGAAAGAAGACGATCTCCTTATTATCCGCGAACTGAACATGAAAAATATGCTCATAGATATCCGTAAGGGTTTCTATGAACAAAGGTTCCAGCTTCTCGCAGCGTTCGTTAAATTCCTGCTCCAGCTCCGCGGCCCGGCCGTCCAGCTCCGCCTTCATGGAGTCCACTTCCTGAAGCCCCGCCGCATAGCCCTCATCGTAGCCGGCCTGCCGTGCTTCGTTGAAAACGGCTTCCTTCTGTGCCTCCGCCTCGGCCCGGGCATTCGCCAGGATCTGCTCCGCCTGCGCCTGGGCATCGTCCATGATCTGCTGCGCTTCGGCATTGATCTCTTCCAGATCGGGAGCGGGGGGTTCCTGGGGAGGCGCTTCGCGGATCACATTGCCTTCTCCGTCCTCCTCCGAGCCCGCCAGGAGCTGATCCACCACCTGGGCATTGAGCCCTTCCGAAAATCCGTCTTCCGAAAATTCCCTGTTATCGTCGGTCTCCAGGACCTTCTTCAGCAGAGCGATCCGGTCCGCCACCAGGCGGTTGGAATCGATGACGCGTTTTTCCTCCTCGCCCGGCACTATGGAGTTCCATTTCAAAAGATTGCTAGACAACGATCTCGTCTCCTCCGCCTCTCGAAATAACGATCTCTGCGGAATCCTCGAGCTTGCGGATGACATTTACGATCTTCTGCTGAGCTTCCTCCACGTCCTTCATACGGACAGGACCCATGAATTCCATATCCTCCTTGATCATGGCCGCCAGACGCTTCGACAGGTTCTTGAAGATCGCCGCCTGCACCTGCTCGTTCGCGCCCTTCAGAGCCATGGACAGATCGTTGTTGTCCACATCCCGGAGGACTCTCTGGATCGCCCTGTCGTCAAGCAGCAGGATATCCTCGAAGACGAACATCTTCTTGCGGATCTCGTCCGCCAGCTCGGGCTCGTCCACCTCCAGGGTTTCCATGATATGCTTTTCCGTTCCGCGGTCCACCGTATTGAGGATCTCCACCACGGAGTCCACACCGCCGACGATGGTGTAATCCTGATTGACAAGGGAAGATA
>CACZNS010000121.1 GCA_902782575.1 uncultured Lachnospiraceae bacterium | reverse complement strand
AGAAAGTAAACTTTCAAATTCTCATAGGTATCGCTGCGCGCATAAATGCTGCGGTACGGTTGGGGGTAAAAGAATGCGTTTTGTAGTGCAGGAAGTGTCAAAGGCGGATGTGAAGATCGGAGGAGAAATAAAGGGAAAAATAGGAAAAGGATTCATGGTTCTTGTCGGTATCGGGCAGGCTGATAATGAGGCTATAGCCGACAAGATGGTCAACAAGCTTCTGGGACTTAGGATATTTCCGGATGAGAATGGTAAAACCAACCTGTCGTTGGCAGATGTGAGCGGAGAACTTCTTATGATTTCGCAGTTTACTTTGTATGCAGACTGCAGGAAGGGAAACAGACCTTCATTTACAAAGGCCTGTGCTCCGGATGAAGCAAAGCGCCTCTATGAATATATAGTGGATAATTGTAGAAAAAGAGTTCCGAAGGTGGATACGGGAGAATTTGGTGAAGTGATGCAGGTTAGTCTTGTTAATGAAGGACCTTTTACCATCATTCTGGATTCCGATGATCTGATGTAAGAGAACGCAATGTATTCAGCAGAAATGACAGCACGCACTCTGTTTGCTGCTTTTATCATAGTGATGACAGTTATCACTGTTGTCAGAAAAGTAAGGAATGGAATCAGGAATCATTCCGAGGTGCAGGAGAGCGTCGCTCTTTTACAACGCCGGGTCGGAATCCCGAAAGAAGAATATCACTTGCCCGGCGGAATCTATGACCGTTTCCGGCAGAATATGGCGGATGACAGGATTCTGACTGCTATGGCATATGACATCCTGGATTATTGCAGGGAACAGACATGGAATATAAAAGTGAACAGTACCGGAAAGCTTGGACCGCATACAGCCGGTCAATACATGAATTCCGAGGGAACCGGTAAGATCAGGATCCGGATCGGAAAAGACGCCAGTCCGAATATTGTTTTTTCTGTCCTGATTCATGAGTGCATGCACCATTTTCTGACCACAAGCGGGATAGGTTTCGAAAATTCTCATAAAAACGAAGTCCTGACGGACACTGCTGCCTTGTATCTTGGCTTTTCGGAATATATGAAAAGAGGTCAGATCGGAGTAGGATACCTTGGTTACAGAGAGCTTCTATATGCGGAAAAACTGATCAGATCGAAGGAATAGCAAAAAACAGGTTATTTACGGGGTAGGGACATAGACGAAAGCCGCCAGTGGATATAATATTCACAGGCGGCTTTCATAATATTCTTCCAGTATCTGTCCAATCTTCTCTAAAATCTTCAGCATAATCATCAACCTCCTTTTATTGATTGGAAGGCTTTTTTGCCGATTCCTTTGTGAAATTAATCGCAGCGCTGTTGCGCGGATTGTGAGTGTTTTGCATCAGTTTGGGTCAAAATACCTTTTGACCCAAACATCATATAATAAAGCCTGTACAATATCTATAAGGGATAGACCGCTGACTGACCCGGAGAGCTTGCTCCTAAAGGTGCGAAAGCTGGTATTGAAACTGAAAAAAGGATAAAATATCAGCAAAAAGGTACCATGATGAAAACTGATTCTTAATCTTGAAACAAAACAGGAGGATTGAACTGATATGAAGGTGACGGATATTGCACCGGACAATGCCGCTTTTTTTGAAAATATAGTACCGGATGGAGCTTTGGAGGATGAGAATCTTTTCTGGCTCGGTGCGATCGCGGGGGATGGTACGGCCTGTGCGGTTCTTGGCTGTGGAATTTGTGAGGAAATGGCTTATATTGGGTGGATCTATACGGATCCTTCTTATCGGCGGGAAGGAGCAGCCAGATTTCTATTAAAAACATTAAAAACCCTTCTTCGCAAGATCGAGGTAAGGGTACTTCAGATCAGTTTTTCGGATGACGATGAAAACCTGGAGGAGTTTCTGGAGGCGGAGGGATTTTTCTCGGACGAAGACAGGGAGATATACTCGGTTCCCGTTAAGGATCTGATATACAGTACCGTGATGGATATGTTTGCCAAGCAGCATAAAAACATCGGTGCAGCAGTCTTGCTTGAAGATTTTGACAAACCGGATGCTTTTTATGATTATCTGGATAAAAAAGGGATACCATTCAGAAATGAAGAGGACGCTTTATGCAAAAGCCTGGTAAAGCTGGACAGGGACGGAAAGATAGAAGGCTGTATGCTGATCTGCAGGCTTCAAGACGGGGATATCGAAATATCATATCTGATGAGCGATGGACCGACAGGCAGTGTCGTTGAGATCCTTCTGGCTTTTAAGGAGCTGGCTGTTAAAATGGACTGGCTTGATGACAGTATCGTATTTACCGACAGGTCGGGAGAAACAATACGGATCATTGAAACAATTGCCAGTACAGACCGCGAATCGTATATAGTAAAAAAGCAAAAAAGCGGGCTTATCACACTTTGATAAGCTAAAGAAACTGCATACAGCAAGGGGAATTATCATGAACAGGAAATGCTGTTAAGGAGGTGCGATATGGGTAAATCGGCAAACACTGATGCGGGATCGGAAGAGATCCTCAGAACGAAACCAAAAGAAATACAAATACAAGATCTCGTTACACATGAAGAGAAGATCGAAAATAAAAACATCCTGCCAATGGAAGAATGGAAAAAAGAGGATGGAAATAAGAGAAAGAAAGAGAACAGACGCCAAGGTGCTGCCGCATCAAACGTAAAGCTGGAGGAGCTTAAGAAAAATGCCGGGATGATACCGCATCATAAGCCCTCCCAAAAGGCGGTTAAGAAGCAGACTGCAAAGCCTCTTACAAAAGAGCAGCAACAAAGGATAACAGCTGCATCAAAGATCGAAAGCCTGCACACCCTTCTGGAAAAGGAGGAACGCAGGGTTTTCGGCAAGAAGGGGATCGGGGAGATCAGAAGGACCAGATATGCAAGCCTTAGTGAGCGAGATAAAAAGAAGAGGGTAGATGCTGCTTTAAAGCGCAAGGCTAACGCTGCCATGGTAGATGAAGCGGAAGCGGACATTGATGAGCTCTTTAAGGAGAATTATGACCTTGATAAGGAAACCTTTGAAAAAGAACTCAGAGGGTTCATGATGCTTACCGAGCATCCTTTCAAAATGGACAAAGATGAGGCCTTTGCCAGAAACCTTAAAAGAAATTATGAGCTGTGCGAGACCGCATGGAGGATGAAAAAATGGGTGAACGATGCGGTTGAGGGAGACTATTTCCCCAAGGGCTTTGATCTTGAGGCTGTGGAGGCAAAGATCGCCCGTTACTTTGAACTGAAGGAATATCTGGATACACAGAAGGAGCTTATGCAGAATCCCTACTACCAGTATATGGCAAAAGGGGATATCTCTTATACTGATGCGCAGATCGGGAGACTTAAGAAAAATACGGGAAATGATGATCTTATAGTCTATCTTACAACGGTTGAGAAGCTCAGGAGTCTTTCCTTTGTCCGCAGGAAGGATATGGATTCCGTTATGGACAAATCCGTTGCCGAGGGAAAAAGGCAGGCCGATATATTGCGGAATCGTGCAAAGAAACGTCAGCTCGTTAATTCTTTCGAAGCGGAGGCTCTTGAGATAAACGGAAATCAGAGATTCCGCGACAGAAGCTATGATGAAAGGTTTACAAAGGAGGCCTTTGAGGAGGCGCTCAGTAACTACAGAAAGCTGAATGTGAAGGATCTTCATTTTAAGAGTATCCGTGATATAGCAGATCATTTCAAGGACAATGCACGCCTTTTTGAGGAGAATCGGGAGTTTGAGCATATGCTGATGGTAGCGGTTCTGAGGAATCTTGCGCCTTCAGATGATGAGATGATCCTGCTCAGATCCAAGATCAAGGCCTTCAAGAGCGCAGAGTATATGATGAATACGATCCAGCTTGAAGTGCTTATGAAAACGGAAAGATTTGTGTCTGAAACGACTGAAAGGGAATTTATTGAGTACTGCAGGAGTACTGCAAAGAAGAGTACGGCCCAGGAAGAGACCTACGATATTCCTGTACCGGGCATGGATATGGAATCATATTATAAAAGCGTCCTGAAGGCAGTAAAAGCTGAACACAGGGATCGGAAGAATGAGATACGTAAGGCTTATGGGATAACTCATCCCGTGAAGCAACATGAAGAGGGAGAGGATGTCTGGAAGCTCGGAGAGATACCCCGTAATGAACTGAACCGTCTGACGGCGGATTATGAAAAGAATGCCTTCATCAATGACTATATTGCTGATCTTGAGCATTATACCCAGTATGGCTATGGTTACCGGTCAACATGCTTTTCAATAGTATATGGAAAGCAAAAGGGCCGGCAGATCAGATCGATCTCCTCAAGAGTAATGAGCAGGTATATCATTGGAATGTCTTCAAAAGAGCTTAAAGAGGTGGTCGATACTCTTGAGTTTGGGACAGCTGAAAAGAAGGAGGAGCTCTGGGGGAAGATCTACAGAGAAGGGATAGCCCAGGATCTGACGGAATATGACACTGAGGATACCGCGGTATTACTGAACAATATGGCCTATAAGGGCAGAATAGGAGGAATGCACGGCAATTTCAACGAGATCCAGGAGGCCATGGAGAAGCTTGGCAAGGGTAAGGAGATAACGAAGGAGGCCGAGGTCATGTATGATGTAGGCTGCGGACACACCCAGACCTATGCGGTATTATCACAGATCATGGATCACAGACTGCTCAGATCATTGTCAGTAAAGGATATATTCTCCTTCGATGCCGGACTGGTAAATGAGTTTTCGGAAGGTGCTGCCCTTCTTGCAAGAGATACAGAAGGACTTGTTATAGTTGACGGAGAGAAGGTCACCAAAGATGTTTTTGAGACAGCTGTTTTTCAATCAATCCTTCCAAGAATGTATACCTTTAAGATAGGGAAGAGCCCTTCCTTTAACAAAAAGCGGAGCAAGGGCGGATACGAGAATACTCCATACATATCCCTTTATGAGACCCGTAAGCATAAGGGTCTCATAAAGGATACCACCGGTGAGGAGCTTAAGGAGATCAGGGAATTCTACCGGAAAAATCTTAACAGCGAAGAAAAAAAGAAGATTATCATAACGGGCAAAGGAGGACTCCGGGAGAGGGCTTCTGCCATAGAAAATGTGTTTAAGAGCATCATGGAATTTGATCTGTCGCTCTTTAATTTTAAATCATATAAGGATATCGTGGATTCGGCAGGTAAAGATAATGAGAGATTTAATAAGTGCCGTGATATAAGCCGCCTTGCCGCAGAGCTTCTAAACCTTATTCCTGATTATGAGGCCTTAAGAGGAAACGGTCAGGGGGGAGCAGAGGATGATGAGATCTGCCGTCTGAATGATGAGCATATCAGGGAGATCAGGGCAAAAAGCATGGTGATCCTGCACGCTAAGCCTTTTTTCTCCGATGAGTTCCTGCAGATCCTGGAATCTCCTGCACTTGAAAAAACAGGAATGTCCCTTGAGGAGGTAATGCATCTGTCCAAGGCTGAACTCAATGAGAAAAGGGCGGCAGCAGAAGGCATAAAGGATGAGGAGGCAGCCATACTGTGGATGCACATAATGAACATGTGTGATGAGCTTGGCGGT